>CAZXRX010000001.1:0-132468 GCA_964642945.1 uncultured Flavobacterium sp.
CTTTCTTCTGCGCTTAAGGTGTTGTACAGTTGCATGCTATAAACGTTTAAGTGAGAATAGGTTTAGGGTCCTAAATGGAAGGATCCGGCGGCAAAGGTAAAATAAATAGCTGGATTTCAAAAATGACCTAAATCACAAAAACCTTTCAGGAAGTTTCCCAAAAGGTTTTGTTTTCAATGTTTTTTGTGGCTTAACAGAATTCGGCGTACGCGTCTTTCAGGTTTTCGGCAATCATTTCAGCCGGACGGCCTTCAATGTGGTGGCGCTCCAACATGTGTACCAATTCGCCATTTTTGAACAGGGCCATACTTGGCGATGATGGCGGGAACGGGAACATGTGTTGTCTTGCGGCATCAACGGCTTCTTTATCGACTCCGGCGAAAACCGTTACGAGGTGGTCGGGTTTTTTGCTGCCTTCCAAACTCATTTTCGCTCCCGGACGGGCATTCCTGGCGGCACAGCCACATACAGAATTCACCACTACAAGCGTCGTTCCTTCGGCCTTGATGGCATTTTCAACCGCTTCGGCACTATATAAATCCTGAAAACCAGCGTCAGAAAGCTCTGCGCGCATCGGTTTTACCATTTCTTCTGGATACATAATTTTTAATTTAAGATTACATCTGGCGCAAAGATACGCAGAATTTCATTTTTGGAAAGCAAAGGAATCATAAAGATTTGTTATGGTTGGATAGCGTGATTACCATTTCAACATTCTTCCGATCAAGGCTTTTACAAAAAGGTATTTCGGGCATTTCCAGATCACTTTGAGGTCTTCCCAAAACGATGTTTCTTCATCCAAAAACTTAAAAATAAGGCCCGGATTCCCTTTTTTGAACAAGGAAGAAAATACAACGGAGCCCAAATCATTGCGACGTGCCAATACATCGAGCAACAACAAATCATAAAACCAGAATTTATTGGTTTTATGGAATTTGGTGAAGTCGTTTTCTGTTTGAAGGAAGTGAACCAATTCCGCTGATTTTTTGACCGTATTTTTAAAGGTATAACCCGTACTCGCTTTCGTCCATCCGCCGGCAGAACCGATGTGGAGGATGTTTTTGCTGTTGTGTTTCCAGAATTTATACGAAGTCATTGGGATGTTTCCATGCTCTTTATCGGTGATTTCGTATTGGGTGACTCCCATTTTTTGGAGGTAGTTTTGAATTTCGGTTTCGTATTCAGCTATTGGAAGCAGTTCTTTCGAAAACAAGGTATATTCCACCAAGGCTTCGGTGGACGAAGTGGGCAACACATACATAAAACGGGTATTCCCTTTTTGGTCTACCGAAAAATCCATGAAAGTGGCCGTTTTTTCATCGAAAACCGGGCTGTCGGTTTTGACAAACCAGCCAATGAAATGCTGTTGCAGCAACGGATAACGGTTTTGGCTTTTGACCCACTGTGGGTTGTAAATCGAATTGAATACCTTGTTGCAGCTGTAACTTTGTGCTTCGGTTTTTACGATACAATGGTTGCCCAATTCCCGAAAATCCAGTACCTTTTGGTTGACGAAATGAATGTTTTGGTGTTGGGCGATTTCACCGAAAACCAATTGGTAGAAATCCTGCCCTCTCACCATTTTGTATTGGTAAGGCGGCAAGGCCATTTCCCGTTCAAAGTGTGGGTTGGCAAAAAGGGCACTGTTCCATTTTTTGGAAACAATAGCGTCAAAAAGCGTTTCCTCATCCCAAAAACACCAGGTGCGGTCGTTGTTTTTTTTGGTATCGGCATCGAGCAGTAAAATGGTTTTGTCATTGAATTTTCCCGACAAGGCCATGTCATAAACCGTCATGAGGGCCGACAATCCCGAACCGGTAAAAATATAGTGGTAGTGCTGCATTTATATCCTGAATGAAAATCCGAAAGCAAAATAATGGTCGGGCGCGTTTTCCGTAAGGCCGACACCCGCAGACAAATCTAACATAAAATTGCGGTTAATCAAATAAGTTATCCCGCCGTCTAAACTGTGGTAAGCGGTTTCTTTTTCCGGGGCAAAACCGAATACCTCTGCATAAGACCCCAGTTTTTCTGTAAACGAATAACCCACTGTTGTCGTGTAAAGGTAAGTCGGTCCGGGCGAAAAGCCATCCCATTCGGCACCCAGATTGTAACTGAAAGACCACTTTTGGCTTAAAGTGTGCTGCATCACCAACCGGAACTGTGGTGCCAAGACGTCCAGTTTAAAAGGGGTGGAAGCCAGGTTGGGTAGGGAAACATGCCCGATAAAAGAGGTTTTCGGAAAGAGTCCCTTTTCTTCTGAAATCTTAATTTTGCAACCCACCAATACAGGTGTAACCCCTGAAACCGTGGCCGAATCTGTTTTTTCAGCAACTAATTCGGTAATCAGCCGCAGTTCAAAATTGTCATTGACACCGTATTTCCACAACACCGAAGGCAGGCTGTAGGTTTTGCTGAAAGCGTCGTTTTTTTCTAGGGAAAATCCGGCTTCCACCTGTAACATCCCTTTCGGGACAATGGCCGGGGTTTCGGTCTGGTCTGGCCGGTCTGCCTGTAAAGGGGAGTTTTCCTGTGCCCTGCTGTAAAAGCTTACGGAGAGTAAAATAATAGGAATTAGCTTTTTCATGATTAATTTTTAGACAAATCTAAAAAAATATTTACCCAAATCAAATTTATTTTTATATTTGCGTAAAATTTGCATGCTATGGGTAAATCATTGGAAGAAGTAAACGAGTCGATTGCCACGCAGGGTAAAACCTCTAAATTCAGGAAAATATTGGCTTTTT
Source organism: uncultured Flavobacterium sp. (assembly GCA_964642945.1). GTDB lineage: Bacteria > Bacteroidota > Bacteroidia > Flavobacteriales > Flavobacteriaceae > Flavobacterium. The sequence goes on from CAZXRX010000001.1 coordinate 2,748, forward strand.
TGGGCCCGGCCTACCTGATTAGTGTAGGCTATATGGATCCCGGAAACTGGGCTACCGACCTCGCCGGAGGAAGTCAATTTGGCTATTCCCTGCTTTGGGTGCTACTCATGAGCAACATCATGGCCCTGCTTCTGCAAAGCCTCAGTGCCCGTTTGGGGATTGTCACCCAGCGCGATTTGGCGCAGGCTTCCCGCGAAACCTATTCGAAATTCATCAATTACATTCTTTATTTTCTGGCGGAAATAGCCATTGCGGCCTGTGACCTGGCAGAAGTGTTGGGGATGGCCATCGGTCTTAATTTATTGTTTGATATTTCGTTGATTGAAGGCGTAATGATTACCGTACTCGACACCTTTTTACTGTTGTTCCTCATCAACAAAGGCATGCGTAAAATGGAAGCCTTTATTATTGCGCTGGTCGCCGTAATCGGTGTTTCCTTTATTTTTGAAATGATTTTTGCCCAGCCCGAAGTAGGTAAAGTATTGACAGGCTTGATTCCGAGCGTACCCAATGAAGCGGCCTTGTATATTGCCATCGGAATTATTGGTGCCACGGTGATGCCACACAACCTGTATCTACATTCCTCGTTAGTGCAAACCCGAAAGTTTGACCGCAGTGACAAAGGCATCAAACAGGCACTCAAATACAATTTTATCGACAGTACCATTGCACTGAATCTGGCTTTTTTTGTCAATGCCGCCATATTGATTTTGGCCGCAGCTACCTTTTATAAAAATGGCTTGTTTGAGGTGGCTGAAATTCAGGATGCACACCAATTACTTGCCCCCATGCTCGGTACCAAATGGGCACCCGTCTTGTTTGCCGTAGCCCTGATTGCGGCCGGACAAAGTTCTACTATTACCGGAACGCTGGCCGGACAAATCATCATGGAGGGCTACCTGAATTTACGCATACAACCCTGGGTACGCCGCATCATTACCCGCTTGATTGCCATAGTTCCGGCGGTGATTGTCATTGCTGTTTTTGGCGAAAGCGTGACCGGGAAAATGCTGATTTTGAGTCAGGTAATTTTGAGCCTTCAATTGGGTTTTGCGATTATTCCGCTGATCCATTTTGTGAGCGACAAATCAAAAATGAAAGGCTTCCACATCAGCAGGCCCACACAAATTGCTTCGTGGGTGATAGCCACGATAATTGTTTCCCTGAATGCCAAATTGGTGTTTAACGAAATACGCGATTGGCTCCAGACTTCAGAAAACCCGACCGTATTGTGGTTAACGGTTGTTCCTTTGGCCGTAGGCTTCCTGATTTTGCTGCTTTACATCATCTTTCAACCGTTTTTTGCCCAATCCAGGCAGCACATCGAGAACCATTCCCCGCATGTGCTCGATTTGAAAGTGTCGCAAACCTCAGGGCTGACGCGTAAAAACATCGCCATTGCGGTCGATTTTTCGAAAGCAGATGACGTCGCCATCAACAGCGCCTTTGGGTTGGGTGGTACCGAAGCCCAATATACGCTCATCCATATAGTCGAAACCGTCGGGGCCATGATTTATGGCGGCAACACTGAAGACCACGAAACCGAGATAGACAAAAAAATACTGAATGACTACCAGGAAAACCTTGCCCAAAAAGGCTATAAAGTAACTGTCAAACTGGGCTTCGGCAAACCCAACAAGGCACTTCCACAACTCATAAACGAAGGTAAATTTGATTTGTTGGTTATGGGAACCCACGGACACACGGGGCTCAAAGACCTCGTTTTCGGAACCACAGTCGACAAACTGCGGCATAAAATTTCCATACCTTTGCTGATTGTAAAAAACTGATGCATGACTTTTTCTGAAGAAAATTACCTCAAAACCATCTACCACCTGACCGCCCTTATCGATGCGGAAGTCAGTACCAATGCCATTGCCGAAAAAATGGAAACCAAGGCCTCTTCGGTAACCGACATGCTCAAAAAACTGTCTGAAAAAGGACTGATTAATTACGTAAAATACCAAGGCGTTTCCTTGACGGACCAAGGCGAAATGAATGCCAAAATGATAGTCCGGAAACACCGCCTATGGGAAGTTTTTTTGGTCGAAAAACTCGATTTTACCTGGGATGAGGTGCACGATATTGCCGAACAGCTCGAACACATCAAATCGGAACAACTCATCAACAAACTGGATGATTTTCTGGGAAACCCAAGCGAAGATCCGCATGGCGACCCTATTCCTGATGCCCAAGGGAATATCGTAAAAAAGGAAAAACTCCTGCTGTCGGAACTCACCGAAAACCAATCGGGCATTTGCGTTGGGGTTAAAGACACCTCGTCGGAATTTTTGAAGTACCTCGATAAACAAGGCATTGCGCTCGGTTCACAAATCGAATTTATTTCAAGGGAAGAATTTGACCTGTCGCTTCGGATAAAGGTCAATGGTGTCGAATTGAACATTTCCAATAAGATTGCAAGCAACTTATTCGTCAAAAAAGCCTAATTCTAAGCCGAGTCAATTGCATTTCAATTCTTTTGAAATGGCATCTCCCAACATACAATTCAAAGCCTTGCTTTTAGTAAAATCGGCACAGGCCTGATCTAATTTATCGGAATACGCATAGCAATAACCCCTGTAATAGTATACTTCGCCGTCATCCGGATTTAAATCCAAGGATTTATAGAAATTATTTATGGCAACAGGATACATTTCCTTTAATAAATAAGCAAGTCCTTTATTGGAATAGGCTTTTGCGGTTGGCTTCAGGCGTATAGATTCCTCCAAATCCATAAGTGCTTCGTCATATTGTTTAAGTTTGATTTTTGCAAAAGCCCTGTTGGAATAAAAAAGTTCATCTGAAGTTTCATATTTTATTGCCATATTGCTGTCCTGCAGCGCACCTTCAAGATCACCTGTCCTGGTTTTCATGCAACTCCTCAAATCATAGCACCGGGCATCCTTGTCATTAATCTTTAAGGCTTTTTCTAAATTTTCTGACACCAATTTATAATCGTCTTTCAAAATGTAACCGTAGGCATAATAGTAGTATAATTTATCACTCGATCCGGCAATTTTTTTTGATGCATTCAAGTCATTAAATCCAAGGTCAATTTTTCTCAAATACAAATTTGCAGCACCTCGGTACATATAGGAATCGGCCAAATTTTGTTTAGACTCTATGAGTTTGGTAAACATTTCAATGCATTTTTGGATGTTGCCGTCGTCATATTCCTTTTTTGCATCGTTAAAAGTGTTTTGACCAAAACCAAAAGTATTGACAAATAAAATAATGAAAGCAAGGAATGTTTTTTTCATATACTATAATTTTAGTGACAACCACAGTCGTCGTCGCCACAGTTTTTTTTGGGTTTCTTCCTTCCGAAGAATTTCCGTAACAAAAACACCACCGCTATTGCCAAAGCCAGATAGGCCAAAATTTCCTGTACCATCTTATTTCAGGAATTGGTAGGCCGCCAAGGCCGTTAGATAAGCAAATCCACTCATGAAAACCAATTGGACGAGCGGCCATTTCCAGGTGTTGGTTTCTTTCCGCACCACAGCCAAGGTACTGACGCATTGCATGGCAAAGGCGTAAAACAGCAAGAGCGAAATTCCGGTCGGGAAATTGAATACCTTTGAACCATCGAGGTTTACTTCGGCTTCCATCCTGTTTTTTATGGTGTCTTCTTCATCACTGTGGCTGCCCACACTGTAAATGGTCGCGAGGGTACCTACAAAAACTTCCCGTGCTGCAAACGAACTGACCACCGCAATGCCTATTTTCCAGTCGTAACCCAATGGCCTGATGACCGGTTCTATGGTTTTTCCGATAACCCCCATATAGGAGTGCTCGAGTTTGTAGGAACTGATTTCGTCTTCCAACAAACGTTCGGATATGTTTTGGTTGGTCCTGGCCAGTTCTGCCCTGACGATTTGCTCGGCACTGCCGAAATCTTTATCAGGACCATGCGAGCCCAAAAACCAAAGAATGATAGAGATGGCCAGGATTATTTTACCGGCGCCAAACACAAAGGCCTTGGTTTTTTCCAACACATTGATGGCGACGTTCTTGAACAGCGGCACTTTATAGCCCGGCATTTCCACCACAAAATACGATTTCGATTGCAATTTCAATATTTTATTGAGCAGGTAAGCCGAGAAAATGGCCATGCCAAACCCGAGCAGGTACAACAGCATCAAGGTCAGTCCCTGTAGGCTCAAAAAGCCCAAAATGCGATGATTTGGGATAATCAATGCAATCAAAATGGCATATACCGGCAAACGGGCCGAACAGGTGGTAAAAGGCGTGACCAGAATAGTAATGAGTCTTTCTTTCCAGTTTTCGATATTTCGGGCACCCATAATGGCCGGAATGGCGCAGGCCGTACCCGAAATCAGGGGCACGACGCTTTTTCCGGAAAGTCCGAACTTGCGCATGATTTTATCCATCAGGAACACCACACGGCTCATGTAACCGCTTTCTTCCAATACCGAAATGAAGAGGAACAGAAAGGCAATCTGCGGAATAAAAATCAGGATGCCGCCAATACCCGGAATAATGCCTTCACTGATTAAATTGGTAAATTCGCCGGCCGGAAGGTGTATTTTGGCATACGCAGCCAAGTTGGCAAACGAACTGTCAATGAAATCCATCGGGATTTTTGACCATTCGAATATCGACTGGAAAATGCCAAACAAAATCACGAAGAATATCAGGTAACCGAAAATCCGGTGGGTAAGTACTTTGTCTAATCTTCCCCTGAAATCGGTCGCTTTGGAGGTATCGATTTGCTGGCCAATTTTCAGCGTATCATTGATAAATTGGTAGCGTTTGATGGTTTCTTTTTGCTGCAATCTTTTGAGGTCGGCATGCGATTTGGTAAAAGAACTCTTCATTTCGTTCCGGTCCAGGTTCAGGAAGTTGACATCCTGGGTAATGACCAGCCAAAGTTTGTAAACCAATTGGTTCGGGAAGGCATTTTTCAACCTACTGAAATATTCCGGGTCAATGCTCGAAGAATTCAGGCAGGGCTCGGTAGACAGCGATTCATAATTGAGTATAAGCTCCTTTATTTTTTCAATCCCGATATTTTTTCGCGAACTCACCAACGCAATCTTGGTTTTGAGTGCGGTTTCCAGAAAAGGAATATCGAGTTCGATACCCTTGAGCTGCATCCGGTCGCTCATGTTGATCACCAATACGGTCGGAATTTCAAGGTCTTTGATTTGGGTAAAAAGCAGCAGGTTGCGTTTGAGGTTTTCCACTTCAGTCACAACCACGGCCACATCAGGAAAGTTCGGGTCGTTTTTGTTTAGGAGCAGTTCGATGACCACATTTTCATCAATCGAACTCGCATTGAGGCTGTAAGTTCCAGGCAAATCAAGGATGGTCGCTTTTACCTTTTCGGAAAGTTTACAGTTCCCGATTTTTTTATCCACGGTAATCCCCGGATAATTTCCAACCTGTTGGTGCAGGCCGGTAAGTTGGTTGAATACCGAAGTTTTCCCGGTATTCGGGTTTCCGATTAGCGCTACTTTGATGATTTGTTTTGTCATTAAAGGGCAGTTTCGACCTCTACGGTTATCTCTTTGGCGGTTTCTGTCCGGATGGCAACGTGGGAATCATTGACATTGAAATACATCGGACAACCGAAAGGCGCAATCTGTATCAACTGGACCACATTGCCCGGCAGGCAACCCATTTCGAGTAATTTCAACGGAATTTCTTCGATGTTGAAACCGGAAATGATGCCTTTTTGCCCTATTTTGAGTTGTGCGATAGTGGTTTGCAAAGCCTTATTTAGATTGAATTAAAATACAAAAGTAACAATTTACTGGGGATAAAACATGATTTCGGTCAAGTTTTAGCTATTTTTTAAAACTTGTTGATACCCATAAAAAGTAAACAGGTTGGGCTTTTATTTTTTTTCGTTGCAAAGAAAAAGAATGTCTTCCAGCAGTTGCTTCACATTCTTGATTCCGGGTTCGGTGGGGCCGTCAAGGTTGGTGCCGTCATAGAAGCCGCGTACCCGGCGTTTGTCATCGACCAAAATAAAATTTTCGGTATGCACCATGTCATACAACTCCTCTGGCTTGCCGGTTTTTACGGCCAGGTAAGACTTTCGGGCGATGTAATAAATGTCTTTTTTATTTCCGGTAACCAAGTTCCATTTGCTGTCGATGACGCCTTTTTCGAGGGCGTATTTTTTCAGTACCGGCACGCTGTCAATATCAGGCGTCACCGAGTGTGACAACAACATCACTTTGGGATTGTTTTTGATTTGCTGCTGCAACCAGGCCATGTTGTTGGTCATTTTCGGGCAAATGGTCGGGCAGGTGGTGAAGAAAAAATCGGCTACATAAATTTTGCCTTCATAATCCTTTTGGGTAATGGTTTTTCCGTTTTGGTTGGTAAACGCAAAATCGGCTATGGTGTGGTTTTTGGCGATGTATTGAACGGTAGAATCCACCAGTTCGGGGTTTACATCACTTGGGTTGTATATAGGCAATGTTTTTTTGGGTTTCAGAACGCTGTAGAAAAGTGTGATGGTCACTATTGAAAACAGCAAAAAGAATCCAATGAAAATCTTGTATTTTTTTAATTGCGAAAGCATGCCTTTAATTTTCCGCAAAGCTACAAAACCCCTTTCAAAACCAATTGCAGGGAAAGGTTAATTTTAGTTTTAACAGTTTGCAATCAATTTAATTAATAGCTTTGTGTACTAATCAAAAAACGGAAATATGAAAACACCATACAAAATCAAGACGGTACTTTGTCTTGCTGCTGTTTTTGGAGCCAGCCTTGGCAACGCACAACAAAAAAAACCAGGAATCGATGTAGACCTGATGGACAAAACCGTAAAACCCGGAGATGACTTCTTCCGGTTTGTGAACGGAACATGGTATGATAAGACCGAAATACCAAGCGACAGGGTGCGTTGGGGTAGTTTTGACGAATTGCGTCAGAATACAGACAAAGATGCCCTGGCCATTTTAAAGGCGGCGACCAAAAAGAAATTAAACCCAAACAGTGATGAGGCCAAAGCGGCCAATATTTACACCACCTATATGGATACGATTTCCAGAAATAAACTGGGCATTACACCCATCAAAGGGACGTTGGCCAAAATTGACGCCATAAAATCTGTAAACGACCTCACACAGTTGCTTATAGAAATGCAACCCGAGGGCGGATTGGGCTTTTTCGGATTGGGTGTAGGCCCTGATGCCAAAGACAGCAATAAAAATGTAGTCAACATCGGTCCCGGAAGCCTGGGCCTTCCCGACAGGGACTATTACGTTTCTGAAGATGCAGATTCAAAGGAAAAAAGAGACAAATACATTTTGCACGTGGCCCGGATGATGGAATTTCTGGGGGAGAATCCTTATACAGCAAAAGAAAACGCACACCGTGTACTCGATATTGAAACTAAAATGGCCAAACCAAGGCTTGACAGGGTAGAACGCCGTGACCGACGCAAAACCAACAACCCCATGTCTGTAGAAGATTTGCAGAAATTGACACCTGCTGTAAACTGGAACGAGTTCACCACAGGAGTTGGTATTGCAAAACTGGATTCCGTCAATGTATCACAACCCAAATACATGTCGGCCTTGCAGGCGCTTTTGACTGAAAACAAAATAGACGAATGGAAAGCTTACCTGCGATGGTCTTTACTGAACAAATCGGACAATTTACTGACCACCGAGATTGAAAAAGCCAACTGGGATTTTTACAGCAAAACCCTTCAGGGCGCCAAAAAACAACGCCCGAGAGACGAAAGAGGGCTTCAGGTGGTTAACGGTACCGTTGGAGAAGCTTTAGGAAAACTCTATGTGGCAGAAAAATTTCCGGCAGAAGCCAAGGAAAAAGCGGCCAAGATGATCAAGAACATCTTCCTTGCCTATGAAAACAGGATCAACAACCTGGCCTGGATGACTCCGGAAACCCGTAAAGGTGCCATTGAAAAACTAAGAAAGTCCAACATCAAGATCGGTTACCCGGACAAATGGAAAGACTATTCCAAATTGACCATCAAAAGCAAGGAACAGGGCGGAAGCTATTATGAAAACATGAAAAATGTAGCCCGATGGAACTTCCAGGAAAACATTGCCGATTTGAACAAGCCGGTAGACAAAACCCGTTGGGGCATGTCGCCACAAACGGTTAATGCCTATTACAGTGCCACCAATAATGAGATTGTTTTCCCGGCGGCCATATTGCAGCCTCCTTTCTACAATTACAAAGCAGATGAAGCCGTTAATTATGGCGGAATAGGTGCCGTTATCGGACATGAAATTTCCCATGGTTTTGACGATTCAGGAGCCCGTTACAATGCTGACGGTAACCTGGTCAACTGGTGGACCGACGAAGATTTGAAACAGTTTACGGCACTCGGTACGGCTTTGGCCAACCAATACAGTGCCTTACAGCCCCTTCCCGGCACTTTTGTGGACGGAAAATTCACCCTTGGGGAAAATATTGGCGATTTGGGTGGCATCAACGCCGCTTATGATGGCTTGCAGCTTTACCTCAAACAAAACGGCAACCCTGGCCTTATCGACGGATTCACGCCGGAACAAAGGTTGTTTATTTCCTGGGGTACCATCTGGCGTTCTAAAATGCGTGATGAAGCCATCAAGAACCAGGTAAAAACCGATCCGCACTCTCCGGGCATGTACCGCGCCTATGTGCCGCTGTTGAACCTGGATGTTTTCTACACCACCTTTGACATCAAGGAAACAGACAAATTATATGTGAAACCGGAAAACCGCGTGAAAATTTGGTAGTAACTAAAAAACAAAAAAGCCTCAGTTTAACTGGGGCTTTTTTATTATCCGGAACAATCCGATGAGGCTGACCAAAACCCAGGCTCCTTCCAAAATCACGAAGGGTACAAAGTCTATCAAAACCGAAGCATAGCAGGCAATGGCCGCCCCAACAATGTTGATGGTAAAGTACAGCTTGCCGTCTTTGGCAATAAACGAAAAAAGGTTCAGGAAATAGGCCAACAGTATCAACCCGACACCGATGGTGCCAATCCAGTCGTGGTAACTCATGGTGTAGTTTGATTAGTTCAGTAAATAAGCTTCCATGAATTTGATGACGGCCAGGCGTTGGTAATCTACATTCGGTTTTTTGCGGAATCCGTGGCCTTCGTCTTTTGCTTCCAGGTACCAAACCACATTGCCTTGGGCTTTGAGTTTGTCGCGCATCTGGGTGGCTTCGGTAACCGGAACACGCGGGTCGTTCGTTCCTTGGATGATAAACATCGGTTTCTTGATTTTATCGGTATTGTTGAGCGGCGAAATCTTGTCGAGGAAGGTGTACATTTTGGGTTCCCGTTCATCTCCATATTCCACACGCCTCAAATCACGGCGGTATTCTTCGGTATTTTTAAGGAAGGTGTTGAAATTCGAAATCCCGACCACATCCACCGAACAGCGAATCCGGTCGGCAAAATGAAAGGCCGTGGCCAGGGTCATGTAGCCGCCATAACTGCCGCCCATAATCATGATGCGGTCTTTGTCGAGTTCAGGCTGTTGGGCAATCCAGTCGAGTAGTGTGCCGATATCCTTTACCGAATCTTCCCTCAAAAACCCATTGTCTTTGGCAATATAGGTTTTTCCAAATCCGGACGAACCCCTTACGTTCGGGAAGATAATCGCTACGCCCATTTCATTCGTATAATAATTACTCGAACCCAAAAAGGAAGCCAATGACTGCCCTTCAGGACCACCGTGTATGTTGATCATGACCGGTCTTTTGCCCTTAAACTTCAGGGCAGCCGGATAATAAAAACCCGAAACGGTCAGGTTGTCGAAACTTTTCCATTCGATGTATTTGGGTTTTGACATGTCTTCTTGCTGCATTTCGCCCAGTTCACTTTCGGTCCAACGTGTTATTTGGCTGTTTTTGAGATTGAGTTGGTAAACATCAGACGAAGAATCGGCAGTAGACTGTGTAAAAAACAACGATTGGCCGTTTTTTGTAAATTCCACGCTGCCAATCAAACCGACCGGCACATTTTTCACTTCGTTGTATTGTTTGGTGGAAGTATCCATCAGGTACAATTTGCTCAGCCCGCCTTCGTTGGTTACAAAAGCCATTTTTTTCATGTCATCTGAAAGGCGGTAATCTTCTACATCCCACGGAATGGATGAGGTAATGTAAGTCATTTTTTTACCCACCAAATTGAGTGTGGCCAAGCGTTGGAATTCATTGTCGCGGTCAGTAACCAGCCAGATTTCGTTGGGTTTGGAGGAAAAAACCGCCCCGCCTGAAACAATTCCTTTTTCTTTTCTGTTGGTCACCTCGGTCAGTTGTTTCGTTTCTGTATCCAAAAGCCAGATAAACGATTCATTGGCCGAAATGCTTTCCTGGAGTAATAATTTTTTTCCATCCGCCGAAATATCTGAAATGCCCCATCCACCTCCTTTTACTTCCAGAATCAATTGGGTGCTTTTGGGGTCATTGGGGTTCATATAATAAATGTCGCGGTCGCCGCCATTGCGTTTGGTTGACGAAAAATAAAAACCGGAACCGTCTTTTTTCCAGGTAGTTCCGCCATTTTGTGATCGGCCGCCATCGGTGAGCAAGGTCGATTTGAGGGTTTTGAGGTCGATTTTGTAAAGCTGTCCGAACTCATTGCCACCCACGTCTTTGGAATAAATCAGGTAGTCGCCTTTGGTGGGTTCGTAAACCCCATTGCCCACCGGTTCATCGAAGAAGGTAAATTGTTTGCGGTCGCCCAAAGGCTTTGATACCCTGTGCAACTGGTTGGTGCTGCCAAAACGCGTGGTAATGATGATTTCGTCCCTTAACGGATGGACGCCCACCAGCGCTGCGCCACGGGCTTCTGCGTATTTTTTGACTTGTCCGGCCAGGTCTTTTGAAATTTCCGGGATGTTTTCGACTATTAAATTTTCATTCGGGACTACAATGTTTTTGGGTTGTTGTGCACAAAGCAGGCCTGAAGAAAGCAACAGCAACAGGTAGTTTTTTCTGATTTCCATACGGTACGTTTTAGGTTGATGTGATGATGAAACCCAAATATACGATTTTAATCAATAGCCGTTTGGTATTCGTAGGGCAGAAAATGCGGCACCTTTTCGCTTGCGACGGTTTTTCCGACGGAAGGCTTAGTGTCCTCAAATTCGGGTAAAGGCAATTGCAGTTCCTGTGCTTTTTTGGTGTAGTAGGCTTTTCTTGACGGATGTTGGGGTGCCACACCATGCAGGGTTTCATTCCAGAAATCTTTTTCGATAATGGCTTCTATTAGGCTGATACAGTCTTTTTGGTGGATGAAATTAATAGGCGCTTCGGGATTTTCGATGCCTTTCCGACCGGCCAGGAAATAAATGGGGTGCCGGTTTTCACCAATCAATCCGCCAAAGCGCACAATGGTAGTCTGGAAATTAGCTTGATTTTGCAACAGTTGTTCGGCCACAAGCAATTGTTTCCCGCTTTCGGTGGGTGGGTTGGGTTTCGTACTTTCCGTTACGATGGCATTGTCGTCTGCAAATACCGAGGTAGAACTTACAAAAAGCACTTTTTTTATTTTTGCTTCGCCGATGAAAGGAAGTAGGGTCTTGATTTTCGAAACAAAATTTTCTGGTTGGTTTCCCCTTAATTTGGGCGGGATATCAATAAGCAGTATTTCTGAATTTTCAAGGAAAGCCGTAATATCTCCCTCCATTTTATCTTCCCCCAAAACTATTTGGAAAGGGAGAATACCTTCTTGCTGCAAGGTTTCCATTTTGCTTTCAGAAGTAGTGGAACCTTTTACCATAAATCCTTTTTCTACAAGCGATTTTGCCAATGGCAGCCCTAGCCAACCGCAACCCAATATACTGATTTGCTTCATTACAACAGGCTGTCTTTTGCCACAGTTACGCTGTCACTAACGCGTTTCCTGTAAGTGGTGGGTTTCAAATTCTCTTCCAAAACAGGCGTCGCCTTTATTTTCTGCCGGATAATCACGGCATCGGTCAACACGAAAGGTTTGGGCATCATCCAGGCTTTTCTGGGGGTCATTCTGAGTTGGGGGTGGCGCATCAGGTCAAAGGAACTTTCCAACAGTTCCAGGTCGAGTTTGTCTTTGGCGTTAATCGAAAATTGCAAATACAAGGGTTTATTACCGACCACATAATAGGTCACTATTTTACCCGAAGTCTTGGAGGCAATATTGCTTTTAAAATCGACAGATTGTACGCCATTGGCTTTCAGCTGGTGCAACGCGATGTCATTTTTGGTGAAAATATCATAGCGGTTGACCTTGCGGTTGGGCGTAATCTTGATATGGTAAAGGTGTTGGTTCCCTTTGATGGAATCACGTAAAAAAACTATGGTCGGTCTGGCGAGGTTTTTAAATGGGGCAGCCGCCATATAAGTATATTCAGAACCATATTTGCTGTACAGTTTGGTTTGGTTGAGTGCCGCACCGCTTTTGGGTTTTTCGCCCAGATAGACTTTGGTCCACTCATCAAGGTTGCTGTCGTACGTGGCCCAATTGGCTTGGTTGGTGTCTGCATCAAGAACATAGACCAGACTGTTCGGTTTTGCCTTTCCGGAAGCATAGCCTGAAGATTGGTGGGCTTTTACAAAGAAACCGACCGACAGCAGAAAGAACAACAAGGCCCAGATTTTCTTCTGTGTAAACGCACCGAAAACAGGCAGTAACAAAGCAAAACCCAATACGGTCAATACGGCGCTGCCCACCAAAATCTTGAGCCCCAAACCAATCGGAAACATTTGGATGAAAGGGGCCAAAATAAGCAGGGCAGGTATTGCCAGGAGCAAATTAAGCAGGGCATTCGATTTTTGGGTGATGACAAAATAACCCAGCATCAGCGTGGTAGCAATTACCGGAAGAATCAAAAAGCCCGCTCCTTGCAGTTTAAAGAAAATCAACACATTGATTACCAGCCAGATTAAAACCGGAAAAATGGTCTGGCTCATTTCAGAATGTCGTTTGGCCTCTTTCAGGTAACACAAAAAACAAACAGACAGCGTCAGGCAGACAAAGGCGTAAATATAATCGTGACCGTTGTAGGTAAACCCGTGCAGGATGTCATTGTACTGCGGATAAAAATTCAGCAGCAGTTTCCAACCCACATAAGTCAACCCTCCGGAAATAATTAGGGCACCCAAAAAAGGGAAACTTCCCTTGATAATTTCATCCATCCGCAGGAGTTGTTTGCCCAATCCGATAAAAACAAAAATGAAGAACAATCCGAACGCAATAATCAGCATGGGCAAAATCCAGGTGAAAGGGTAATTTACAAACGCAAACGGAACATTAAAATAGACTTTGTCGTCTTGGGAATCGAGCTGGTTCAGTTTGGCATTGGAAAAATATTTCAGCAACGGAAACAGGTAACTGCCTTGGTGTGCCAGTGTTTTGGGGTCGAGATGGGCGACATTGTCCTGTGCCGTATGGTAGTTGTAATGGCTGTCAATAAAAGCAAAATTGAATCCCTGTATTTTTCCGCTTTCCCTGAAAACCGTCAAGTCAGTGTCATTCGGGAGCATTTTATAGATGCTGTACATTAGTGAATTCGATACCGGATAGGGCGTCTTGACTTCCGAAAAAGCATTGACCATTTTGGCATTGCCCTGGTTGGTTTCCATGAGCATATAACCCGGCCCGGATGAACCACGTGCTTCAAAATTGAGCGCCAAACCGACTTCCTTGGCCCATTTGTGCTGGGTGACAAACAGGGCAGCCCCGTTCAGACCGAGTTCTTCGGCATCGGTAAACAGGATAATGATGTCATTTTTGTGTGGAGTCTTGTTGTGCAGGAAGGCACGCAAACTTTCCAGAATCACTGCCACACCAGAGGCATCATCGCTGGCACCGTGGGAATAGGAATGTGGGGCCGAATCATAATGGGAAAGCAACAAAAGGGCTTTGCTGTTGGCCGAACCTTTTATTTTGGCCAGGATGTTTTTTGATTGGACCAGTGTGCCTTTTTCGGTCATGGTAAACCCTTCCTGAAAGGTGGCTTGCAGGCCAAGGTTCTGCAATTCGCTAACCAAATACTGCGCTACAGCTTCGTGGTTTTCAGAACCGACATAATGGGGTTTTTTGCTGATTTCTGCTACTTTCTGCAAGGCGCGTTTGGTTGAAAATTGCGACAGTGGGGCTTCCACCACATCATACCCCTGAGGCATCATAAAATAGAAAACACTGGCCAGAAGTGCGATAAGCACCAGCATGGAGTATAAAGGGGCGTAATTTTTTTTCATCAGATATCTTTTTTGACCAGCATGTATAAATCGTTGTCCAATATCATGTAGCCCTGGTCGTAAACAAAGTAGTAGGTATTGCCGGTTTTGGTGTTCAGGATGTTGGTGAAATAATCAAAATCAAAGCCTTTGGAAAGAAGTTTGGTTCGGGTGGCTTTTGATTTTCCGTCAGGATTGAGCTCAGACAGGATGCGGTAATTTTTGCGCAGTTTGTTATTGATGTTGCGCATGTAATTGGTGCTGTCTTTGTTGATTTTATTGTTGTAGGCATTGCGGCAACCATCGCTGCAGAACTTTTTGTCCTCACGACCGACAATTTTTTCGCCACATTCCAAACAGTTTTTCGACATGCGTTAAGGGTTTAAAACCAACCAAATATAATAAATTTTCCGTTTACAAACGTTTACAAACAATTACAACCGAAATTAAATGCTTAGTTACCGGATAATTTTTTTGCGTTGCCGCAACTTTGCCCTGTCGGAAAACAACAAGCCGGCATTTTATAAACCATTTATTAATTATTTAAATTTTACACGCCATGAGAAACAAAGTGCAATTAATCGGACACGTAGGACAAGAACCTGAAATCAAGAATTTTGAAGGAGGAAAAAAAGTAGCCAGCCTTACCCTGGCCACCAACGAATACTACACCAACCAACAGGGTGATAAAGTCGAACAGACGGAATGGCACCGCATTACCGCCTGGGGAAAACTCGCCGACCTGATCGAAAAATACGTCACCAAAGGAAAGGAAATCGCCATCGAAGGCAAATTGACCCACAGGAGTTACGATGACAAAAACGGGGAGAAAAGATATGTCACTGAAATTGTAGCCCAAGAAGTCCTCTTATTGGGGAAATAACAGCCATGATTTCTATTTGAAAAAGCGCTCAGGGATGGGCGCTTTTTTTGTTTTTTTAATATTTGATTAATTGCCTTACCTTTGCAGGATGAATTGGTGGAAGAGAATATTTACCAAAAAACAGGAAGAAAACAGCGATCCGATGAAGAAGTTTTTAATTGTGGGTCTCGGGAATATTGGTGCCGAATATGTAAATACGCGTCACAATATTGGGTTCAAGGTGCTTGATTTTTTTGCCAGGAAAGAAGGCATTTCTTTCCAGACCTCTAAATTGGGGGAAATGGCGGAATTCAAGACCAAAGGCCGTACGTTGCTTCTTTTGAAACCCAACACTTACATGAACCTGAGCGGGAAAGCGGTAAAATATTGGATGGAGAAAGAAAACATACCGGCAACAAATATATTGGTCATAACCGATGACCTGAATTTGTCATTCGGTACCATCCGCATCAAACAAAAAGGGAGCGATGGCGGCCACAATGGTTTGAAAAACATCCAGTTGTTGTTGAATTCCACCGAATATCCGAGGTTCCGGTTCGGAATAAGCGATGCCTTCAAAAAAGGACAACAGGTCAATTACGTATTGGGTGAATGGAGTGAGGAAGAAAACAAACTGCTTCCCGAAAGACTCGAAATGGCTGCATCGATTATCATATCTTTTGCACTTGCAGGACTGGGCAATACCATGAACGAATACAACGGAAAATAAAAAAGGGAAACAATTTGTTTCCCTTTTTTTTGTAGTATCGATTGCAGGAATTATTCCACAATAATTTTCTTTACTGCTTTTTTGTTTCCATCCTGAACAGTAACCAAATAAACACCGGCCTGTAGGTTGTCTAAATTAAGGTTTTCATTGAACATTCCGGAATTGTTGTAGTTTTTAGAGAAAACTTCGCGGCCCCTCATGTCATGAACATTAATGCCAATTGGGTTTCCTGAAACAGACTGAAACTGTACATTGAAATTACCATTGTTCGGATTTGGAGCTATCACAAAGTGATCCAATTCATTTTCGGCAACCGCCAAAGGAGCAGTCGAGCAGATGTCCAGGCTCCAGGAGTCCAGGCTACCACCGTCTTGGTTGAAGGAATCAATCACTGTTAAAGTCCAGGTACCTACCGGGCTTTGTCCGTTAAAAGCTGACAACGCCTGGGCAGGAATCACTACTCCTGATATTCCCGGAAAATCACCACATACTATAGCAGCACCTGAATCGTCAAAAGTAGCAGCAATGTCATTCACACTGGCGTTTGGGTTACAGGAATTGGCAACCAAAGTTACTACTGTGGCGGCCGGGCTCGTTATCCTGATGGTTAAATCGTTGATCCAGGTATGGGTAATACCTACTGTCACGTTGATGTCTGAAATGGCGGCACCGGAAGGTACGCTGAGGGTAGAGGTTATGGTAGGAGCACCAGTTGCAGGAATGGTTACCGGAACGTTTGCAGAACTGTAACTGTTGCACGAAATGACTCCTGTGGTGAATGAAAATGGGCTGCCGAAATTACCAGTACAGCTGGTTCCATTCGGCCTTACCCTCCAATAATAAGTGGTTCCTTGGGCCAATCCGCTGGCGTTGTAGGTGTTACTGGCCACGTTGCCGGAAAGGAAAATCGGTGTGAAACTGGAATTCAGTGAAACTTCCACATCATAAGAAGTGGCATTTGGGCTTGCAATCCAGCTTAAGGGTAAAGATGTATTTTGTGCGATAGCGGTTTTCACCGGACTCGATAAAGTCAGGTTGGGCAAACCGATAAAAAGATATACAGGCACTGTTTTTACAGTAGATCCGGAGGTAGCATTAATCGAAATCGAATAGTTTCCTGCAGTGGCTCCGGCAAGATTTCCAAGTGTCATGGTCACCGTTCCGTTTGATGCACTCATAGTCGACGGACTAAAAGAGACAGTTGCCCCAGCCGGGATTCCTGTTGCGCTGAAGGTTGTGGTTCCTGAAAAACCTGCCAATGCGCTGTAATTGAAAGTAAATACTTCAGAGTTCAATGTGCATCCTGAAACACTCTGAGCACTTGCTTCAGTGATGGCAAAGGTCTGTGCCGGCGCAGCAATGGTAAAGTTGGTGTTTGAAATGTCAAAAAAGACATGTTGGAAACCTTTTACCATGATTCGGTTGGTATTTCCTACATTGTTTGGCACAGTTACTATCGTGCTTCCGTTGTTGGGTACTTTGTTGGCCAATTGGATTGGATAGGTAAACCCGCCATCTGTCGACAAAAACACATCTACATACGCAGCGTTTATATTGTTTCCGGTAGTACCGGCCACATCCCAAGTTACCGTTTGGTTGGTTCCTGCCGTCCAGCTTACCGCTGTATTGGGTGCATTAACCACAAACGGACCGGCTACACCGTTAACGGTAACCGTCATATCTGTAAATTGGGTTTGTCCTACCTTGATAGGTGCAGTAGAACTGTATGGAGCGTTGTCTCTTACGGTCAGCCTGAAATTCAAGGTACGTGCCACTGCACTCAATGCTTCTGACAACATGCCTGCATCACCCCCAACTTCACTGGTGGTAGCCGAATTGGCAATGATAGATTCTATTTTAGGAAAATACCTTGAAGGCGATGAAGTGGGTGGCCAGGAAATAAAATTAGGCCCTACAGTTTTATTGATGCCGGCACTACTGGCTGCCCCAGTTGAAGAACCGCCATCGTCATTTTGTTCCCAACAATACGTAAGTGCGTCACCAGCATTGGCATCTGTAGCAGAACCCGTCAAAACAAAAGGCGTGCTTTTTGGAATGGTGTAATTGCTTACTGCAGCTACTACCGGAGTGGCATTGGTTCCGGCCAAAGAAGTGGTTACCGGACATGCTTTAGTAGCTAAATTCGCCTGTATTTGTGCGATGGATGCTTCGTGATAGATGTCTATGGAATGAGGAGCTACATCTTCAGTAGTAATTCCTGCGTATCCCATAATGGTTACTCCTGAGCCGACTTCCTTGTTCACCCCACTGCCTTCATTTCCATTTGAAAAAGTGTGGTTTCCACCCAGCTGGTGCCCGATTTCATGCACTACATAATCGATGTCAAAATTATCCCCTTGTGGTATTCCGTCACCTGGTGAGGTAATACCCCTTCCTTTGGTGCCTCCTGTTCCTGCAGCTGTACCGTTCACACAAACACAGCCAATACAACCAGCATTTCCACCGCCACCGGATGCCCCGAACATATGTCCAATATCATAAGCGGCATTGTTGGCAGCCAGTGTGGTACCAACTCCTGTTAAGGTCGTATTAAGTGCTATCTGTAGTTGCGTATTCCAGTTGCCCATAGTGGTGTAAGGGTCTGATGCGGGTACGTAATAAATTACATTGGTGGAGCTGGCCACCAAATTCAGGTGAAGTGCCAGGTCTTTTTCATAAACCCCATTGCAACGGGTTAAGGTATTGTTGAAAGCTGCCAGGACCAAATTTACCTGTGCCGCACTGGTAGCGCCAAAATAATTGGAATATTCAGCATTACAAGACTGGGCCAAACGCATGGTTTTTAATTGTCCGGCACTCGAACGCGCAGTATTTGCAACGGTTTTGTCCAGGCTTATGGCCATGTCGGCGTCTGGTGTAGAGCAGGTCCATGTATTTTCACCTCTTCTTCGTTGTGATTTGAAAACGGCATAAATGCTATGGTCCTCTGAATAGGGCTCTATAAATTCGTTGGGTTTGTCGGCTCTGAAAACCATGGTTTGTATTCCTTGAGGGGAAATACTCAGTTTCAGTGTGGCATATTTATCAGTTATCCCTTTTCCTGAGAAAGCGCGTATTTCAGGGAATTGAGCCTGTAAATCGGCTTCGAAATTCGAAGCTTCATATACTTCAAACTGCTCAATGTTTCCCTCAGCGTTTGGAAGTGATATGATGGTGGCATGTTTGATTTGGTTGTTTACGACTGTAAACAATTGATTGCGTAAATCATTCAGGTTTAAACTGAACAATTTGAATTCTTTTGGAAATGTTACCCTGGCAACACCCTTGTCTTTCCTGATGTTGTCACGGTTGTCGACATTGGGTGACCAGACTGTTTTTGTCTGCGAAAACCCAAAACCTGTAAACAAGACCGCAGCTAATAGCAGTGTTCTTTTCATTTTAGTTAGATTGAAGCGTTAGAAATTAGTTAGTTTTTTTTAAGCTTTAAATATAGTATAAATTTACTTAAATCATTGTAATTGAAATTCTTTTCTAATAATGCGTAGAGGGGAAATAAAAAAAGGGAAACTATTGTTTCCCTTTTTTACTGTAGCATCAGAAGTTTAGTTGATGATAATTTTCTTCACTTCTTTTCTGTTTCCATCTTGAACCGTTACCAGATAAACACCATCCTGAACATTGTTCAATTGTAAGCTTTGGTCAATCAAACCTGTATTTTGGTATGATTTGTTAAATATTTGTCTTCCCCTCATGTCATTTACATTAATGGTAATGTCATTGTTTGAAGAAGAGTTGAATTTGATGTTGAAAGAACCATTATTCGGGTTTGGATACAAGCTGAAGTTATCCAATCCGAAAGATTCGGTCATTAATGCTGCTGTCTGCGAACAAATCTGTAGTGACCAACTGTTAATAGTTCCGGCATCCTGTGCCCAATTGTCCCTTGCCAATATTGTCCATACACCGTTAGCAGATTTGCCGTTGAGCGTAGCCAACGAACCTACAGGCGCAAAAGTTCCTGTTGTATTGGCAGCAGTACAAGTTGGTGTTGGGTTTCCATCGCTGAAAGTGATGTTGAAATTGTCCTGGCTTCCACAGAAACCACTCCATATCAATACCTGTGTAGCATCAGGGTGATTTATGGCAATATCCAAATCGCTCAGATATGTATGTGAAACATTCATAATTACATTTACATCAGAAATAGGTGAAGAAACACCAGACACTGTTATACTGTTTGAAGCAACCGCTCCAGGATTTGGTCCTGTTGTACCCAATCCGTCAGGGATAGGCAAAGCTGTATTGTTTGAATAGGTATTACAAGTAGTAGTTATCACGTAACCAATAGCAAATGGTGTGGTGTTGATGTCATAATAAATATTACCTGTAGGTTTTACCATAATCCTACAGTTTGTAGCCGCTACGTTAGGAACCGTAATGGTTTCAGAACCGTCATTGGCAACTCCTGTAGCCAAGGTTGTGGCAAAAGTTGCACCTCCGTCTGTAGAAAGTAAAATATCAACAGTAGAAGAACCAGGCAATGTTTCTGCACCATTGGTTACCCACGTGATGGTCTGCGAAGAACCTTGTAACCAGGAAATTCCTGCTGTGTTTTGTGAAGTAACGTCGAATGGTCCTTGTGTTCCACTAACGGTTACAATCATGGTATCGTGTCCGGTCAAACCTCCGGCAACAATATTGTCCCTTCCGGTTAGTACAAAAGTCAAAGTCCTTGCAACGCTCGAAGTGGCTTCCCAGGTACTTGAAAGTTGGTTATTCAATACCGTGTTGAATGCAGGCATCCACCTGTAAGGAACCGCAACCGGATCCAAAGACCTGTAGTTTGGTCCTGTAGTTTTGGTTGCCGATGGATAACTACCGGCTGCACCAATACTGGCGCCAGTAGCATCATCATCCTGTTCCCAGCAAAAAGTAATTGGGGTTCCATTTGGGTCAGACCCAGTACCTGTCAATTTGTAAGGGGTGCTTTTTGGAATAGTATAATCATTTCCTGCATTGATGGTAGGTACACCATGAGTTATGGCAGTACTCACAGGGCATGATTTCAATGCCAGATTGTTTTGTACCTGTAAGATACTTTTGTAAACAAAATAGTCGTCAGAGTGTGCCTGAACGTCAGTAGCACCCGTGATTCCGGCATAACCCATGATGGTTGATCCTGAGCCCGGCTCAACGTTAACGGTATTGTCTTCAGTGGTGTGTGAGAAGGTGTGGTTACAACCCAATTGGTGGCCCATTTCGTGGGCTACATAGTCAATATCAAAATTATCACCTGCAGGAATTGCATCCCCTGGAGAAGTATATCCACTTCCTTTGTTTTTATCAGTAGTACTTGCCGTATCATTATTACAAACGCAACCGATACAACCGGCATTTCCACCACCACCATCGCCACCAAACAAGTGGCCAATATCATAAACCAGGTTGTTGGCTGCCAAAGTAGTTGCGGTACCTGTCAAGTTTGCACTTAATGTGTTTTGTAATTGAATGTTCCAGCCTGAAGCATTATTAGCATTGGCAGCAGCCGTTCCTACAGCTGAATCAGAATAAGGGTCAGAAGTACCATCATAATAAATTACGTTGGTCGACTGCGCAATAATATTCAAATGTACTGCAAAATCCTTTTCAAAAACACCATTTACACGAGACATAGAAGCATTGAATGCCGCCAAAACAGCAGCAACTTCTCCAGGACCGAAGGCGCCAAAATAGTTCGAATATTCACCTGTACAGGATAGTGCCAGACGCATGGTTTTGTAGGTGGCAGTACTTGAACGGTTCTCAACGGTTTGTGAAAGATCCTGTACCAATTGCACATCATCTGTTGAACAGGTAAAAGGCAAACTTCCCTTAACCCTTGAAGAGGAGAAAACGGCATAAACAGCAGCGTCAGCAGAAAAAGCTTCCATGAATTCATTTCTTTTCCCTGCCCTGAAAACCATGGTTTGTATGCCTGTTGGGGCAGCACTTAACCTGATTTGTGCATATTTGTCATCAATACCAACACCAACATAGGCCCTGATTTCAGGAAACTGAGCCTGAAGTTCGGGGGTGAAGTTGGAGGCTTCAAACATTTCAAAACGCTCCAGTTGTCCTTCAGTATTTGGCACAGTGATAATTGTTGTAGAGCGCTGTGGACCGAAGCGATCAGGGGCAGTTGCCAAAGCTTGTCTGAACGATTGTAAATTCAAACGATAAAGATTATAGTCTTGTGGGAATGACTGTCTTTGGACGTTTTTTGACTTGGTAATGCCTTCCGCATTTGAAACCGGAGACCAAAATTTATCTGTTTGGGAGTAACCCAAGGTCACAAAAAAAACAGATACAAGCAGTAGTAATTTTTTTTCCATTATTTTAAAAGTTTGTAAATTCAACGAACAAAGTTATTTTTTTTATTTCTAAATAAAAATTTAATCATAAGAAAATTCAAATTTTTAACATTAAATCCTGATTATGCTTAGTTTGCAGTTTGGTTTTTTAAAGCATTCGATAAATGGTCTTTAAACAAACTGTTTTTGAGCGCTTATTTTTTTTTATTGGCTATTTAGGTTATTTTTGCCCAAAGTAGTTTGTATTGAAAACCATCAATTCCATAGACAATTGCCATTTTAGTGATAAAACCATCATCACCATTGGCACCTTTGACGGCGTACATACAGGCCATAGGAAAATATTGGAAAAAGTGGTCTCCCAAGCCAGGGAGGCTGGGCTCAAAAGTGTTGTGCTTACTTTCTTTCCTCACCCAAGAATGGTGTTACAGGAAAAAAGTGACATCCTGTTACTCAACACCATTGATGAAAAAGTAAAATTATTGGAAGATACGGGTATCGATTACCTAATCATTCATCCGTTTGATTATGCTTTTTCAAGACTCACTGCTGAAGAATTTGTCACAACGGTATTGATTGGAAAATTCAACATCCAAAAAATAATCATCGGCTATGACCACCGCTTCGGCCGCAACCGCACAGCCAATATTGACGATTTGATGGTCTATGGCGAACAATACGGTTTTGAAGTGGAACAGATTTCTGCAGAGGAAATCAATGAAATAGCCATCAGTTCCACCAAAATCAGGGCTGCCATATCGGAAGGCAATATCGCACTGGCAAACCAATACCTGGGCTACCACTATTTTTTTTCCGGAACAGTAACCCAAGGTAAACAACTGGGCCGTACCCTCGGTTTCCCTACCGCGAACATTGCGGTGTCTGAAAATTATAAACTCATTCCGGGCAATGGGGTTTATGTGGTAAGATCGAAAATCAAGGGCGAGTGGATTGGCGGCATGATGAACATCGGGCACCGTCCTACCGTGAATGGCGACGGCCAAACCATCGAAGTACACTTCCTTGATTTCAACAGCGATCTTTACGGACAAAACCTTGAAATTGAAGTGCTGGCACATATCCGTCAAGAAATTAAATTCAATTCCTTGGAAGATCTCCAAACCCAAATCAGCAAAGACCAATCGTTTGCTGTTGATTTTATGGCTTCGCTGTAATGCACACTTGTTATTTATTGTTAAAATTTTAAAAAGTTGTCAAATTATTATTAAATTTGGTAGCGTCCTTTTTTGTTTTTTAACATTAAAAATAGGTATTATGAAATTATCCAAAGAATTCACCAATGGTTTTATCATTTTTGTGGGTATCTCGCTTTATTTCTGCCTGATGGAACTTCTTAGGCTTTCCCATATCCATTACCTGCGGTTTTTCAATCTATTGATAGTCTATTACGGCGTTAACCGGACCCTCCAATCCAATTTCAGGGAAAACCAGCTCGGACACCTCGAAAACCTCCTGTCTGCCGCCAAAACCACTACGATTGGTGTGGTACTCAGCGTTGTTGCTTTGGTGTTGTATATTTATGCCAGGGGAGGACAAGTCTTTCTTAACCATCTTTCTGACGGTATTCTTTTTACCGGAAACCCCACCGTCAGTTCCTATATTTTCGGGATGTTGTTTGAAGGCATCGTTTCCGGATTGGTCGTGTGTTTTGTCAGCATGCAGTTCTGGCAAAACAAAACCAGGGAGATGGGCCATTAAAAAACCCACTTTTTGCGGTTGGTATCTTAAAACAAATTACCTACTTTTGAGGCAATAAAAACCGCAGCAGATGAGTACCACCAAACACAATTGGACCAAAGAAGAAATCATAGCCATCTACAACAAACCCCTTATGGATTTGATGTATGAGGCCGCCACCATCCATAGGGAAGCCCACGACCCCAATGTGGTACAGGTTTCCACCTTGCTATCGATAAAAACCGGCGGATGCCCTGAAGATTGTGGCTATTGCCCACAAGCCGCCCGTTACCATACCAACATTGAAGGGAATGACCTGATGTCTGTCAACCAGGTAAAAGCACAGGCATTGCGTGCCAAGGCAAGTGGGTCGTCACGGGTTTGTATGGGTGCTGCCTGGCGGAATGTGAAAGACGGCCCTGAATTTGACCAAGTCCTTGAAATGGTACGTACCATCAACAAATTGGATATGGAAGTATGTTGCACACTGGGCATGCTTACCGAAAACCAGGCCCACCGTTTGGCCGAAGCCGGATTGTATGCCTACAATCACAATTTAGATACTTCAGAAGAATATTATAAGGAAGTCATTTCCACACGTGGTTTTGAAGACCGCCTCCAAACTATTGAAAACGTTCGTAAAACCAATGTGACCGTTTGCAGCGGCGGTATTATCGGAATGGGTGAAAGTATTGAAGACCGCGCCGGAATGCTCGTGGCTTTGGCTTCGTTAAACCCGCAACCCGAATCAGTGCCCATCAATGCTTTGGTAGCTGTGGAAGGCACCCCAATGGAAGATGAAAAACCAGTAGAAATCTGGGAAATGATCCGTATGGTGGCTACCACCAGGATAGTTATGCCGCAAACCCAGGTAAGGCTCTCCGCAGGACGCACCAACATGAGCCGTGAAGGTCAGGCGATGTGCTTTTTTGCCGGAGCCAATTCGATTTTTGCAGGCGATAAATTGCTCACCACACCCAACCCTGATGTCAACGAAGACATGAAAATGTTTGAAATGCTCGGACTGGTACCGCAAAAACCCTTTATAAAATTAATGCAACCCCAAACGGTGGAAGCCGAAGACTCGCAATACCAAGCCTTGGGTGAAAAACCAAGGTGGTCGCGTCCGGATCACAAAATTGAACGCAACCTCGAAGCGTCGGCCAAAGGGAAATAATTGTTTTATTTTGGATTTACAACCCATCGGTCTTCAGGAAGTCATCCGGAAAATGGAATATTATTGTTCCTACCAGGAGCGTTGCCATGTGGAGGTGGGCGAAAAATTAAGGGGTTTCCAGCTTAGCGCTGCCGAAAGGGATACCGTTATTGTCCATCTCATCGAAAACAACTTTCTTAATGAAGAACGCTTTGCTTCGGTGTTTTCCATCAGTAAATTCCACCAGAAAAAGTGGGGCAGAATCCGCATCAAGAATGAACTCAAGGCCCGTAAAATATCCGATTACCTTATTTCCAAATCATTGAAGGAAATTCCAGCAGACGAATACCAAGCCACTTTTGATGACCTTACAGAAAAGTGCTGGGACAGTATTCCGGAAAAAAACACCCTCAAAAAACGCAAAAAATTTTGTGATATTCTCCTTCGTAAAGGTTGGGAAAGTGACTGGATTTATGAAAAAGTAAAAAAACTGGAATCCTAAAATTCCTTAGATAATAAAATACTCACGGCATTACCGCCAAACCCTACAGCGTTGACCATTACTTTTTTAATGTCTTTCCGGATGGGTTGTTTTGGCGCAAAAGGAACTCCGATAAACTGTTGGTGTTGCATCATCAGCAATGCCAATTCGATGCTCAACATTCCAGAAGCCCCGAAAGTGTGACCGATTTTCCACTTGTTGGTCGTGAGCATGGGCTGGTTTTTTCCGAAAATTTTCTGGATGGCCTTGTATTCAGACGAATCGCCCTTGATGGTTCCGGGCGCGTGCATCACTATGGCATCCACTTCATCCGGAGAGGTATTTTGCAATGCCATTGTCATCGATTTCTGGAAACATTCTGCCTCTTCAGAAATTGAAATACTGTGTTCAATAGGGTCGGTTGCATAGCCAATTCCTTCAATATAGGCCAGAGCATTCGCAGTTTCTCCCAATTCAAGACAGGCCACAACAGCGCCTTCACCGAGCACCATCGAATTTTTGGTTTTCTCTAAATCGAATGACCGGCATGGGTATTCCTGTTGTTCCTTCGCATAAATTTTCAGTGCGTGCATTTGGGCCAGGGTAAAGGCTGTTAAAGGGGCTTCGCTTCCGCCTACCAAAAACTTTTCCGCCATGCCAGACTGCATCCAGGCTACCGCGTTGAGAATTGCATGCAGGGCCGTCGAACAGGTAATCGAATGGGAGATGTCAGGGCCGTTGCTTTTCAGGTCATGGGCCACCCAGGAGGAAATATTTCCGAGTGTGCTGGTCGGCGAAGTGAGGGTAGCCGTTTTTCCGGTGGCCAGGAATTCGGCATGGTATTTTTCAAACAACTGGGTCGCGCCACGGGAGGATCCTATATTGATTCCGAAGGTATCTTTGTTATTCCAGCCTGCTTTTTCCACCGCTTTACGTGAGGCCAAGATGGCCATCAGCACGGTTTCATCCAAGGATTTGTATTTGGTTGCAGAAAGCCTGATGGTCTCGATTGCTGCTTTTTCTTCAGGCGGAATGGCGGCTACAAATTGATTGCCACCGTCAAATTCCTTTTCGGAAATAAAGGTGTTATCCGAAAGGTAGTGCTGCCAGATGGCATCCGGATTGGTTCCGAGGGCAGAAATGGAAGCCAATGACGTGAGGGCAATTTTTTGTTTCATCTGGCAAAATTACACTATTTGTAAGGCTTTTTCAACGGTTTGATAGACCTTTTCCAGTTGGCTGTCGGTGATGACGTAAGGCGGCAAAATATAAACGATATTGCCCACCGGACGTAAAATCACCCCGTTGTCAATGAAGAAATTGTACAAGGTATTGCGAAGGCTTCCGTAATAACTGGCTTGTGAATCGGTCTTGATTTCTAAGGCGAAAATAACACCCAATACCCGCGTGGCTTTTATTTTCGGATGGTTCCGGATGGTTTGTTCAAAATTGCGGTGCGATTGGTTGATGCGTCGGATGTGGTTTTGCATCTCATCAGACTGTAGCAAAGTAATACTGGCCAAAGCCGCAGCACAACCGGTAGGATTGGCTGTAAAAGTATGTCCGTGAAACAAGGCATGGTTGATGTCGTCACTCAGAAATCCGTCAAAAAGTTCCTGCGAAAAAGTGGTCAGGGCCATTGGGATGGTACCCCCGGTAAGCGCTTTCGAAAGGCACATCATGTCGGGTTGCTCCTGAAGGTGGTTGCAGGCGAAGTTTTTGCCGGTTTTTCCGAATCCGGTCATGACTTCATCTGCAATGGTAAAGACGTTATTTTTTTTGCAGACGGCAATCAGTTTGTCGAGTACCTCCGGTTGGTACATCACCATTCCGGCGGCACCCTGTACCAAGGGTTCAAAAATAAAGGCTGCGAATTCGTCTGTTTTTAACAATTTTTCCAAGACTTGCAGGCTCTTTTCCTCATTGCCTGAAGTAGGCACCGGAATGCGCACCACTTCGAGCAATGCGCCTTGAAAAGCTTCCGTAAAGAATGAAATCCCACTTGCCGCCATGGCCCCAAAGGTATCCCCATGAAAAGCGTCTTCAAAGGCAATAATTTTGGTACGGGTCTTTCCTTTGTTATAATGAAATTGCAGGGCAACTTTCAGCGCTACTTCCACTGCGGTAGAACCATTGTCGGAGTAAAATATTTTCTTTTGGTTGGAAGGTAAAATTGCCATTAACTTTTCGGCAAGCAACACAGCCGGTTCGTGGGTAAATCCCCCAAACAAGACATGTTCAAGCGTGGTGAGCTGTTTGTGTATGGCATCGGCTATAAAGGTGTTGGAATGACCGAAGGGATTCACCCACCACGAAGCAATGGCATCAATGTATTCCTTGCCGTTTTCGTCCCACAACAAAGCGTCCTTCCCTTTTACGATAGCCGGAAAATTGGGTGCCGTCTGGTGCTGGGTATACGGATGCCAATTGTATTTTTTGTCTCTTTCGGAAAGATTCATGCTCATAGTTTTAAAAGGGTTTCCCTGAAGACATCGGCATAATATTGTACTACGTTGGCATCGAAATACGGTTCAT
Organism: uncultured Flavobacterium sp.; assembly: GCA_964642945.1. Classification (GTDB taxonomy): domain Bacteria; phylum Bacteroidota; class Bacteroidia; order Flavobacteriales; family Flavobacteriaceae; genus Flavobacterium. The sequence continues at coordinate 30,696 of CAZXRX010000001.1, forward strand.
TGTCAATCCGTCCGATGAACCTGGCCCCTGTTTTGTTTAGGATGATGCTTTCGGTAGCCGGGTTTTCATCTCCCGAAAAAACGATTCCGGCCACGTCAATTTTCCTGTTTTTCAAGGCTTCAACAGTCAATAAAGTATGGTTGATGCTTCCGAGGTAATGCCGCGACACGACGATGACCTTATAGTCTTTTTGTATGAGGTCTATAATGCAGTCCTCCTCATTCAAAGGAACCAAGATGCCACCAGCCCCTTCAATAACCAGATGGTTGTTGGTTTTGGGTGCTATGATATTTTTCAAGTGAATGGTTATTCCGTCGAGTGCTGCGGCCAGGTGTGGGCTCGCCGGGGTGTTGAGTTTATAACTGTTTTCGTGCAAAACGGTTTTGCCGTTGGAAATGTATTGGCTGATTTTATGGCTGTCTGAATTGTCAAGGTCTCCAGCCTGTACGGGTTTCCAATAATCGGCTTCAAGTGCCTGGGTAATGATGGCAGAGGCGATGGTTTTGCCTACGTCGGTTCCGATGCCTGTAACAAAAATCTTCATGTATGGAAATTAAAACACAAAGGTAGCCAACAATCGCAAGACTTCCTCCATTTCTTTTTCCGAATTGTAGCTGTGAAGGCAAATGCGCAACCGCTCTTGTCCTGCTGGTACCGTTGGGGAAAGTATGGCCTTAACATCAAATCCGTTTTGCTGTAGTTGGGAGGCGGTGTTTTTTACCTTTTCGTTGCCGGGTAAGATGGCACACTGTATGGCCGATTTGCTGTAGACAAACAGGGGTTTCAACCCCAACTGTGTTTTTTGTTGGTTGAAATAGTTGATGTTGCTTTTTAGTTGTTGCAGGGCTTCCTTTTCCCGTGGCAAATGCTGGTAAGCGGTCAACAGGGTGGCTACGGAATGAGGCGACAAAGCTGTTGTGTAAATAAAACTACGGGCGAAATTTAGTAGGTAATTTTTAAGTTCACTGCTTCCAAGTATGGCAGCGCCGTGGCATCCCAAACCTTTTCCGAAGGTCATGATGCGGGCGAATATTTTGTCCTGAATTTGCAGGCTTTGTATGATGCCTTCGCCGGTTTCCCCAAACACCCCGAGGGAATGGGCTTCGTCCACTACCAAAAAGCAGCCGTATTTTTCAGAAATCGCTGCCAATTCTTCAAAATTTGGGGTGTCGCCATCCATCGAGAAAACACTTTCGGTTACGATATAAATGTTGGTCGGGCGGTGTTTTTGTATCAGGTTTTCGAGTTCTTCAAAATCATTGTGTGGGAACCTGAAATTCCTGGCATGTCCCATCTTGATACCGTCACGGATGGAGGCGTGGCACAATTCATCGTATAATACTACCTCATTGCGTTGTGGAACACTACTGAAAAACCCCACATTGGCATCGTAGCCAGAATTGAAAATCAAGGCTGATTCCGCTTGATGGAATTGGGCTATATGGTTTTCTGCAATGGGGTAGAGTTGGTGGTTTCCGGAAAGCAAACGCGAACCGGTGGCACCATTTATTTTGAAATCCAGATCCAGCAGGTACTGATGGGCTTGGTGGAAAATAGTTTCTTTTTTGGCAAATCCGAGGTAATCATTGGAGGCAAAATCAACCAACCCATCCGGCGCGGCTAAATGGCGCAAGGCCTTGTTTTGATTACGTTGCTCTAATTTGTCTGATAATGATTTTGGGAAACGCTTCATGTATTACAAATGTAATAAAGTCCGTTTGAATAAAAAGACAGAAAAATAATTGTTTTTTAATGTTTTATTATTGTTTAACAATAATTTTTTATATTTGCCTGAACTTTATAACCAATAATCATGAGAAAACTTCAAATTTTAAAAACTTTATTAGATGTATTTTGGCTCTTTACATTAATCAGCCTCGGGGCTTTACTGCTTTTTGTCCCTTTTGTTTTATCAGGTAGTATTGGCGAATTTCCGGTTAAAATAAATGGTCAGGAAATTGTACCAACAGATATTTTTTCCAAAATAACTGTTGTTTTTAACCTCTTGGCAGGATTGCTGTTTGTGTACAGTATTTATTTATTGCGGAAGGTAGTAATCCGTTTTCAGCAAAGGGATATTTTCCATGTTGAGGTCATCCGTTATTTCAACCTGATAGGCAAATTGATTATCATCTCCTCACTGGTCAGTAATGTTTCCTTGTTTGTATTCAATGCCATCAAAAGGAACCATTTAGGAATGAACCTTGATTTCGGGAGTTATAACTCTTTTATCCTTTCAATCTGTTTGGGACTGTTTTTTATGGTCATCAGCGAAGTTTTCAAGATTGCCAAAAACATGAAGGAAGAAAACGAATTAACTATTTAAGTCATGCCTATTGTACTGAATCTTGATGTAATGTTGGCCAAACGCAAAATGAGGTCGAACGAACTGGCAGAAAAAATCGGGATTACCACTGCCAATCTATCCATACTCAAAACAGGTAAGGCCAAAGCGATACGCTTTTCTACCCTTGAAGCCATTTGTGAAATACTGGAATGTCAGCCTGGGGATATTCTTGAATATGAAAATCTAAAACCATAAAAAATCATGAAAAAACAACTTATTTATTTACTGGCAGGCATGGTCCTGGTAATTGTCGGAGCTATTTTAAAAATTAACGGAAGCAGCCTTTCGGAATATGTATTGATAACCGGGCTTGCCATTGAGGCTTTTGCTTTGGGATCGATTGTATTGAAATCACTTCGGAAGATGAAGTAAATAGGGTTTGCGATTTGGAAATTATTAATTCCTATTCCTTATCAAAAAATAAAAAAGCCAAACATCAGCGTTTGACTTTTCCTTTTATTTCGTAGATGGCAGGTTTCTTTTTTTTACATCCATTTCGAATGGCCTTTTACCGTGGCATCGAGTAATTTCAGGTTGAGTTTTTCAGAAAAGGTTCTTCCGTAATCGAAAGCAGGTTGTGCTTCATCGAAGTTGTCTACGTTGAAATGATGGTTTCCTTCATACCAAAGGTTGACTTCGTAGGTTTCTGCCCCTTCGTTTTTGAAAACCGACACATATTCCAGTCTGGGCATGGAAGACTGCACCCTCATTTTCAGGAACCAAAAACGGAATTCAGTATGGAGTTTTTCTTTCTCCAGATTGAGGTAACGGGTTTTTACAATTGAAGAGCCAAGGCCGGCAACAAAAACCAGCACAGCTACAGTCAGGTATCCACCTAAATCTTTCTCGTATGAAATATCCTCAGGAGAGGTATACAGCAAATAAAAAGCATAAACTGCTATGCCAACGGCGGCCAGATAAAGCAATCCGCCAAGGATAAAATGCCAGGCCGGACGCTTGTTTTGACTAATGAGTATTTCGTTTTGATGTGTGTCCATATTCCAAAAATAAAAAAAGCCGGGCAATAATGCACGGCTTTTTCCTTTTATTTTTTATTAAGCTGTTGTTAGTCAGCCAAAACAATGATTTTATTGTCTTTCATTTCGATGGTTCCGGACGCAATCTGAAGGGTGAAAGTAGTGTCGTTTACCTTTACGAATTTGTCGGCCACCTCTTTGTTCAGTTTGAATTCAGGAGCCACAATTTTCACGGTTCCTTCCTTAAGGGTAGAAACAATGGGTGCGTGGTTGTTCAATACCTGGAATGAACCCAATACACCCGGCAAGGTAACCGAAGTAACTTCGCCTTTGAATAATGTAGCTTCAGGAGATACTATTTCTAATGTCATAAATTTAAGTGTTCAGTGTTTAGTGTTCAGTGCTCAGTCTGTTTACTGACCACTGATTACTGTCAACTATTTTAAGCTTCTGCCAACATTTTTTGTCCGGCTTCAATAGCGTCTTCAATGGTTCCTTTAAGGTTGAATGCAGCTTCCGGCAGGTGATCCAATTCACCATCGATAATCATGTTGAATCCTTTGATGGTGTCTTTGATGTCTACCAATACCCCAGGGATACCTGTAAACTGCTCGGCTACGTGGAATGGTTGTGACAAGAAACGTTGTACACGACGCGCCCTTGATACAGACAATTTATCTTCTTCAGATAATTCTTCCATACCCAAAATCGCGATGATATCTTGTAATTGTTTGTATTTCTGAAGGATTTCTTTTACCCTTTGTGCACAGTTGTAGTGGTCATCACCCAAGATTTCAGGGGTCAAAATCCTTGAAGTGGAATCCAATGGATCTACCGCAGGATAAATACCCAACTCGGCAATTTTACGAGACAATACGGTGGTGGCGTCCAAGTGGGCAAAAGTAGTTGCCGGAGCCGGGTCGGTCAAGTCATCCGCAGGTACGTAAACCGCCTGTACTGATGTAATCGATCCTTTTTTGGTTGAGGTGATACGCTCTTGCATCGCTCCCATTTCTGTGGCCAATGTTGGTTGGTAACCTACCGCAGATGGCATACGTCCCAAAAGGGCCGACACCTCAGAACCTGCCTGGGTAAAACGGAAGATGTTGTCTACGAAGAACAATACATCTTTTCCTTGGTCTGAACCGGCACCGTCACGGAAATATTCCGCAATGGAAAGTCCTGACAAGGCCACACGCGCACGTGCTCCCGGTGGCTCGTTCATTTGTCCGAATACGAATGTCGCTTTTGATTCGCGCATTCCCGGTTTGTCTACTTTGGATAGATCCCAGCCTCCGTTTTCCATGGAGTGCATGAATTCTTCACCATATTTGATAATGCCTGACTCCAACATCTCACGAAGCAAGTCATTTCCTTCACGGGTTCTTTCACCTACTCCTGCGAATACAGAAAGTCCACCGTGACCTTTTGCGATATTGTTGATCAACTCCTGGATCAATACGGTTTTACCTACACCGGCACCACCGAACAAACCAATTTTACCTCCTTTGGCGTAAGGCTCAATCAAATCGATTACTTTGATACCAGTAAATAAAACTTCAGAGGAAGTTGATAAATCTTCGAATTTTGGCGCTGCCCTGTGGATAGGCATTCCGTTGGCACCGTCTTTTGGCAAATCTCCCAAACCGTCAATGGCATCACCGATTACGTTGAAAAGACGTCCGTAAATGTCAGCCCCGATTGGCATCTGGATAGGTGCCCCGGTTCCGATTACTTCAGTTCCCCTTGACAAACCGTCTGTAGCTTCCATCGAAACTGTACGGACAGTATCCTCACCAATGTGGGACTGTACTTCAAGGATTAATTTTGTACCGTTTTTGGTTGTGATTTCCAATGAATCATAAATTTTTGGAAGTTCAGCGTTTTTAGTATCAAATACTACATCTACTACTGGCCCAATGATTTGTGCAACTTTACCTATTACTTTTGACATTGCTTATGTATTTATTAAATAGCGTTTTGTAATTAAAAAACTACTCGTTTTTTTCGTGTGCAAAGATAATTTTTCTAATTTGAAAATCAATAGAAAAAAGAGGTTTTTTTAAATGCAGACTGATTTTTGTGCAAAGACAATTCAAGATGCACGGTAAATTACCTCCATAAAATAAAAAAAACCACCAATTTCTGGTGGTTTTTCTATGGTGTTGAAAATACATTTTTAAAAAGTACTGGAATCCCTCGGGAATAAAATCCTGTAATCGGCCAGGTTTACCCCTTTCATGTTGGAGCCATATTTTTCGTTGATGGCCTCAATGAATTTGTTGGCAATCAAGGCATATCCCCTTGGGCTCGGATGAACCCCGTCAAGCGAGAAAGCACCTCCCGTGGCAAAGGCAGTAGTTAGCGTAAAAGTATTGGCCGTGATACCGGTTGTGCTCAGTGATCTCATGATTTCTTTGGCATTTACAATAGCCAGGTTATTGGCAGTCGCAGCAGCTTGAATGGTGGCATTGTAAGCATCAGTGGCAGTAATGACATCCTGTACTTCAGAAGGGATTAAGATGTGTTTGTCCTGCAAAGGATAAGTGATACCGAATTTATCCAAAGGAGCCGGAGGGGCTATCCCTAAACCAGAATCGGCTGCAGTTGGCGCAGCACTGATGGCCGCCCTTGTAGTCAACAACACATAATCTGTAGCTGTAGCCTGTCTGGCCCTTCCGAAAACGGCACCGTAGAAAGCTGCATTGGTAGGCCCCAATGTAGGGGTAAACGCTGCAGTCAACTGTACAGACAAGTCAGTCAGTGTTTCATCTTTAATCAATACCGGATTGGCTCCGGTGGTTGACAAAAGATCTATCCTGTTTCCGGCACCAAAATTGGTAAGCGCAGTTTTAAGCGGACCATACAATTGGGCATTTAAGGCGTTGATGGTAGCTACTCCAACAGCGGTATTCCCCTGGCCCAATACTGTAGCTGTCAATGGGTTGTAAGGTACTGTTGTAAAGAAAGGCAAAGTGTTGATGTAAGGCAGGTTGGCCACTACACCTTTTCTTCCACCTGCAGCCATTTGTGCGGCCAAGGCATTGTAGGCAGCATCAAAAGTTGCTGTAGGCGTAATGTCGGCGGTATTTACTCCGCCGGTTGTGGCATAACCCAAGACATCGTTTCCGCCAATCCAAAGGGAGAAAAAAGTAGGGTTTTGTGCGCTGGCATCATCTACCACTTTGGCAGTTGGTGCCGAGGCAAACCTTCCGAAATAGGGGTTGGCTGTAGCATAACCGGCAAAGCCCAAGTGGGTTACTTTAGCACCCGGAATTCCCATGTTGTTGAAGCTTCCGCTCAAATGGGTGGAAATGTCTGTAGTGGTAACACCAGTAACCGGTGTAGGAGTCTGGTTGGCCACATTGAACCATAATCTTGGTCCAAAACCAGGAACCTGTACACCGCCGGAACTGAATCCGCCAATGTTATCTGACATTAGTGGCGTTGTAAATGCACCGCCTCCGACCAAGGCAAATTGTTGGGCCAAAATATTCGGATAGGCTCCTTTTTGTCCCTCAAGGAATAAGGCACCGTCACTGTAACCAGCGGCGAAAGAATCACCAAGGGCAACATATTTTGTAAAGTCTGCTGTACCAGCCGTAAGTGGTAAACCGTCTGAAGATTCATAAGTAACGACTTCATCATCTTCGCTACAGGCCATAAAGGTCATTGAAACCAGCAATAGCCATTTGAAATTTTTTATCATGATATTTTTTATTTAATTGGATTAGCTTATGGATTGATTGTCAAAGAAGCGAAGTATTGTTGTCCGATGGCACCGGCACCCAATACCTGATAATATTCTTTTCCGCCAATGTTGGTTGCCCCAACTTTGATGGTTGATTTCAAGCATGGAATCATGTAGTTGAGCTGTGCATCAACTACAGTGGCAGCATCAATCATACCATCTGCAAAGGTCGATTGCCATAGGTATTCAGTATTCCATCTTCCGCTGATATTGAAACCGAAGTTTTTGAATAGTTTTTCATTACCCAAAGATACTTTTACTTTGTGTTTCGGGGTATTGAAACTGGCTTCGAAACTAGGGTCTTCTGATTGGTCAAAATCAAATTGGGCGTAGTTGTAATTCGCTGAAAGCTCGAAATTGCGTACAATTTTTCTTGAAACCCCGATTCCAAATCCCAAAGATGTGATTTCAGCATCTGTATTGGTATAAATCTGGTACGTCCTGAAATCTCTGTTGGCCAAAGCATCTGCAGCGGTGTTTGATGCAATGTTTGGGTCGGTTACGGCTATACCGTAGTAAGGGGTTACCACATTGTATCCGCCAATGAAGTCATTGTAGATGTTGTAATATCCGTTAAGGTCAATTGAAAAACCAGCCAAGGTTCCCCTGTATCCCAAATCAAAGGCTTTTACATTTTCCGGTTTAACCAAATCAACTTCAGCCCTTACCAATGATTTCGCTGCATTGGCCAAACCTGATGGTGGTCCTGACCTGTAGGCAGAATCAAAAGCAAAATATGATTCTTCAGTAAACGAATTGTAATAGGCTTCAGTACCTGTCAATGTTTTGGTGGTAGCACCCAATTGGGCCTGTCCGAAGGCAGAAATGACACCACTTCCGTTGATGTTGTCACCCCTTACTTCGCTGAATCGGGTCAAGTTGTCTTCTGCAGACCCCAGCAAAACCCTGCTTCCGATATCAAAACCGATATACTGGTCTTGTGTGGTAGGGTTACGGAAACCGGTTTGGAACGATCCGCGGATGTTGTGGTTTTTTTGTTCATCAATGGCGTATACAAAAGAGACCCTTGGTGAAAAACTTCCGTCGAAATTTTTAGATTTGTCATACCTTACTGATCCGGTCAATTTTAACCTGTCAGCCAAGAGCTTTTTTTGCAATTGGGTATAAATACCATATTCATTGTAGTGAATTGGAGCTTCATCATCGGTATAGATTCTTCCGAAAGAATTCAATTCATATTCCCTGAATGAACCTCCAACCTGGATTTCTACAGTTTTGATGATATCCCTGAAGTTATAGTTGACGTCTGAATGGTAAATTTTGGAATTGTCGACCAATTTTGATCCTGAAAGTACATCAGGGTTGGCAATTACGTTTTCAAATGCGGCCTTGAATTCAGGAGTTCCCGGTAAAAACCTAGGTTGTCCGCCACCCAATGTCGCTACCGGAGGGAGTGTGATACCTGTTGAAGCATCCGGTGTAAGGTTGTAATCGGCAAAATTTCTTGCGATGGCATGGGCTCCCTGTGGCGTTTGTCCTGCCAAGGTAGATAAGATATAAGCCGTACCATACTGCTGGAACCAGGCTGCGTCTGACTTCCATGCCCTGTTGATGTTGAGTGCGGTAAAAGTCATGTCATAAGACTTTCCTCCGTCTTCACCAGTATAATACCCCCTGATAAAGAAGTTTTTGCCTTTGAATTCCAATTTGTGCTGCTGCATGAAGAAATTGTTCAGGTTGTAGCGGCTGGCCCCTTGATAAACGGAATTTCCAAAACCAAACTTACTTTGCCAGATGATTTCTATGTCACTGAAATTAGCTGTATTGGCCCATGGCTTGAAGTGTAAGGAAAAGTCAATTTTAGCATTTCTTACCTTGTTTTCAGTCAGGTCGGTTTCATTGTATCCGGTTCTGGTAATGACGTCGTTTGGTAAAATATTGTATCCGGTTGAACCAAAAGGCTGTCTTGATTTGATGTTCAATTCTGCCTCATCACCATACACGTTCAATCCGTTGTAGCTATAGTCTGCCCTGGTCTGGCCAGTTACAACACCTTTTTTGTATTCGTCATAATTGGTGGCATACCAATCGGTGGCTTTAAGGAAAGTGAAATTGGCCTTTGCGGCGAAATGTGGTGTGAAAGCTTTGGCAGCCCTGATACCGTAATCATAATAATCATTGGTTCCGGCAGCCTGTTGGTGGGTTTGCCCGTATTTCACATAAGCCGAAATACCCTGATTGGTAAATGGGCTTTTGCTGTTCATGAACAAAATACCATTGAAGGCATTCGCACCATATAAGGCCGATGAAGCTCCCGGTAAAAGTTCTACATTCTGAACGTCAATTTCAGATACCCCGATAAGGTTACCCAATACAAAGTTCAACAAAGGGGAAGAGTTGTCCATTCCGTCAACCAATTGTAGAAATCTGGAGTTGGCCACGGTAGCAAACCCACGTGTATTGATTGATTTGAAAGACATACTACTGGTATTCATATGTACTTCTTTCAGGTTTTCAAGCCCATCATAAAAAGTAGGCGAAGCCGATTTCTTGATGTCTTTGACAGTCATTCTTTCAATGGTTACCGGGGATTCCCTTACGCGCTCAGGCGCACGGGAAGCAGAAACCACAATTTCATCCAGTTTGGTGTCTTCGCTTTGCAATACAGCGCTTACTTTCTGGCTGTTTGAAGTAACCTGAACCGTTTGTACCGCAAAACCCACACTCGAAATTTCGACAGCGAAAGGCGGTTTTTTTGACGTTTTGAGGGTGAAATCACCGTTGGCGTCTGTGACGGTTCCTGCGGCATCCCCAACTATTTTAATGTTGGCTCCAGGAATTGGCTGGCCTTTGTCATCATTGACCGAACCTGAAATTGTAGTCTGCGCAAATGAAATGCTGCAAAAAAACAATGTCAAAATAAAATAATACATCTTCATTAGGTTATAATTTTGTTGGTTTAAGTAGCCAAAATACAAATTTTTTTAATATTCATAACAAAGCCAATTTTTTTTTTCGATATAAACAATTAACACGTCAGATATTGAAAATACTGTAATTGTTGAATGTTTAGTATTAGACATATTAATGCGCTTTTTCAGCGGAATATTATGCGTACATAGTATTTTTTTTGAAGATTTTTCAATAAAACAACAAAGGCGGGTAATTACCCGCCTTTACTTATTTGTTGTAAATTATTATTCTACCGTAACTGATTTGGCCAGATTCCGAGGTTGGTCTACGTTGCAACCACGCATTACTGCTATATGGTAGGATAGCAATTGTAACGGAATGGTAGTCAATAGCGGCGATAAAGCATCTGACGTTTCAGGAATTTCAATCACGTGATCGGCCAACTCTTTTACCTGCGTATCACCTTTGGTAACGATGGCAATGATTTTTCCGCTCCGCGACTTGATTTCCTGGATGTTGCTCACCACCTTGTCGTAATGTCCCTGTTTAGGGGCAATGACCACCACAGGCATTTTTTCATCAATCAGGGCGATGGGGCCGTGTTTCATTTCGGCAGCCGGATAACCTTCTGCGTGTATGTATGATATTTCCTTGAGTTTTAAGGCGCCCTCCAAAGCTACAGGAAAGTTGTACCCGCGTCCTAAATAAAGACAGTTGGGTGCATCTTTGTAGATGGCTGCAATGTTTTTTGCTATCTCATTGGTATGTAAAGCTTCGGCTACTTTTTCAGGAATGATTTCGAGTTCCTGCAAATAGCGATGGAAATCAGAATTAGACATCGTCCCTTTTTCTTTGGCCAAACGAAGCGCAATCATCGTAAGCACGGTAATCTGGGTAGTGAAAGCTTTGGTGGATGCTACGCCAATTTCAGGGCCGGCATGCGTATATGCCCCGGCATTGGTTTCCCTTGAAATGGAAGAGCCCACTACGTTGCAAACGCCAAATACAAAAGCGCCCTTTTCCTTAGCCAGTTTGATGGCAGCCAGCGTGTCTGCCGTTTCGCCCGATTGCGAAATGGCAATGATGACGTCTTTTGGGGTAATGATGGGGTTGCGGTAACGGAATTCCGAAGCATATTCTACTTCAACCGGTATTCTTGCAAATTCTTCAATGATGTATTCGGCCACCAGTCCGGCGTGCCATGAGGTACCACAGGCAATGATGATGATGCGGTCTGCTTTGAGGAATTTCTCCAGATTGTCTTCTACTCCAGCCATCTGGATGATGCCGCTGTTGGCATGAAGCCTTCCGCGATAAGTGTCCTTGATGACATTGGGTTGCTCATAAATTTCCTTGAGCATAAAGTGGTCATAACCGCCTTTTTCAATCTGTTCGAGGTTCATCTGCAGCTCCTGTATATAAGGGTCTACCAAGGCATCGTCTTTGATGCGTCTGATTTTTAAAGGCTTGTGCAGGCTTACAATGGCCATTTCTTCGTCTTCGAGGTAAATGGCATTGGAGGTGTATTCTATAAAAGGGGTTGCGTCAGAGGCGATGAAAAACTCGTTTTCGCCAATTCCTATAGCCAATGGGCTTCCCAAACGGGCCACAATGATTTCATCGGGCTTTTGTTTGTCGAAAACACAAATGGCATAAGCGCCTACTACCTGGTTGAGCGCAACTTGTACGGCTTTTCCGAGTTTTAAATTGTCTTTTTTCTGTACGTCTTCAATGAGGTTGACCAATACTTCGGTATCGGTATCAGAATGGAAAGTATAACCCCTTTTGAGCAACTCTTTTTTGAGGGGCTCATAATTTTCAATAATCCCATTGTGGATAATCGCCAGGTTCCCGGAATTGGACAAATGCGGATGCGAATTAACGTCATTGGGAACACCGTGTGTAGCCCATCGGGTGTGGCCCATGCCTACGGTTCCTTTAGTGACATTTTCACTGACCGAACGTTGTTCCAGGTCACTGACCTTGCCCTTGGTTTTGGATATGTTTAAATCAGCACCGTCATACAACATGATTCCGGCACTGTCATACCCTCTGTATTCCAGACGTTTCAATCCTTTGATAATGATGGGATAAGCTTCCCTATGTCCAATATATCCGACAATTCCACACATAGATTTTAATTTTTAGTCAGGTTTGGTATACACTACTTCCAATTGTAACCTTTTGCCATAATTGACATCGCTGCTTGGGATGTTGCTGCCATACAAAGCGACCCCCAAAGGGTTCATGATGGACATCGCAGGCACGTATTTTGCCGATTTAAGAACCGGTATACCCGCAGAGTTGGTTACATAATAATTAAACGGGTTCTTTAATTTGTAATTGGGTGTACTGTTGATGTTTTCTGTTACCACCAACCCCAATTTGACATTGGTCGAATCCTGGTATTTGACCAGGTTGCGCATGTGATTGGTGATACGCACCTTGTATTTGGTACCCCTGCTGGTGCTGGAGACCTTGTTCACAATGCCGCTATAAATCAGTTTGTTGAATTTAGTGTCTGAATTAGTAGAAGTGTCAAAGCTGTAATCTACCAAAGGTCTTTTGTTGTTGAAATCATACAAGTACACGCGGTTGGGTTCCTGGCTGGGGTCAGTGGTGCCCATAATGTCATTGTCGAGATAGAAAGTCAGGTTGGCTTCGTTGATCAACCACCCTTCATTGTGCATTTTGTATAAAGGATTTTCATAGTTAGTATCGGCCGGATCAGTAGCCTGGCCGCTGCGCAAACCACGGAACAGATCAATCACAGCCATAGAACCTGCGCCCCCTTTTACATACAACCTGCTGTCACCCGCAGTAGTGTTTGGGTTGTTTACCGCTGTGGTGTAATTGGCATTTTCCGCCGTTCCGGTTGGGGTATAATCAAAATAATTGGCGGTATAGCCTTTAAGGTTAAGGGTGATGGTTTTCCTTACAACCGTTGGGTCTGTAGACGATTTGGCATCATAATATACCATCACAATTTTTCCTTGTGCAAAATTGAGTGCCGCCATGGCGCCACCAGGATTGGAACCCAGTGCCGTAGCCTTAAAGTAAAGTCCCCTGAAATGGTTCTTGAATACATTGTTGTCAGCCAGGTTGGCATCGCCTGCGCTGGCGATGGCTGTCCTGAAAGCAGCAATATCCAAATCCATATAAATACCAGGCAAAAGACGTTCCCTTACTACGTTAGGAGTGATGATGTTGCCGGATGCATCTGTTTTGAGGAATTTTATTTCTGAATTCCTGAATTCAAATTCATCATTTTGATAAGGCTTGGATAGGTCGTTGTTTAATCTTGTAGGGGAAAACAAATTACTTTCCACATCCGATCGCTCACTCGAAAAATAATTTTGTTGCTCAATACCGCCCCCGATTGGGTTGGGATCAAGGTTCCGGAGGTAATAATTGGAACGGTATACATCCAATTTGATTTTTCCTGAACCATACACCGAATCAAGGCTAAACGTTCTGTCACCGTTTTCATCAGTTGATTCGAGCCTGCTGAAGTAAGGGACGTGCAGGTATACAGAATCGATGCGGAGGGTAGCAGAATTGTTTATAATTTTCAGGGGTGTTTGGTCTAATTCCAATTGTGTTACAAACGAAGCATTGGTGTTGCCAAAAACATTGTTCTTTAGAAAACCAATGCTGTTCAATGGCAGGTTGTTGGTTTGAACCGGGCCAAGAGGCTGGTTGATGGCCTTGACATCGTATTTGATGGTTTCAAAACTATAGTGGTCATTGTCTACAAAATCAGTACCGATTTCATTGAATTCCTTGTCACAGGAAAGGGCCAGCATGGCAATCAACACAAACGAAAAGGTTTTAAAAAAAGAAGTAAGCTTCATATGATGTTTTGAAATTAAACTATAGGTTTTTGTAAAAAGAAGTGTAGGCATTGGCGAACGTTTCTTTGGAGGCGAAAGGTAAAAAAGGTTTTCCCGAAGATTCTATAAATTTTGTTAAACTTGGGGAAACCTGCTCAGAGGCAATGATCACGCCGTCTGAATGTAATATCGAAGCCTTCATGATGTTCTCATAATCGGGTGATTCCAAGTCAGAAATGGCTTCCTGAGGCACCCCGTCAAATTTCACCTTGTTGATGAGTTCGGTGTCTAAAGTGCCGTCAAACGATTGGCCGTAAACCGAACTGATGATTTTGGTTTCAGAAAACAAGGCTTCGTTTTTATAGTAATGTTTCATGTAAATCGGAAGCATCGCCGCCATCCAACCATGTACGTGGATGATATCGGGTACCCAATTGAGTTTTTTCACGGTTTCGATTACGCCTTTGGCAAAGAAAATTGCGCGTTCGTCATTGTCAGGGTACAACACGCCGTCTTCGCCTGAAAAAGTCGCTTTTCTCTTGAAATATTCGTCATTGTCGATAAAATAAACCTGGATGCGTTCTTTGGGGATGGAAGCCACTTTGATAATCAGGGGCATGTCGAGGTCGTTGACCACCAAATTCATTCCAGACAAGCGTATCACTTCATGAAGCTGGTGTCTTCTTTCGTTGATATTTCCGTACCGGGGCATGAAAATCCTGATTTGCCCGCCTTGGTCATTGACCATTTTCGGTACGTCGTATGACATAAGTGATACTTCGTTTTCAGCCAGATAAGGCACCACTTCAGATGATACATACAATATCCTCTTGTCTTCCATAATGAAATTTATTTTTGTTTATAGGGAATAAAAAACAGGCAAAATTACAAAAATTTATGCAGTTATATACTAAAAGTGTAAGTTTGTACCCGATTTCAATAAAAAAAACATGCTCATTTTCAACAATAAAGTTGATTTGCACAAGCACTTACAAAAAATTGGCGGCCGCAAAATCACTTTAGGTTTTGTTCCCACCATGGGCGCCCTGCACGACGGACACCTGTCATTGCTCAAGGAAGCTCTTGCCCAAAACGATTTTGCCGTAATCAGTATTTTTGTCAACCCTACCCAGTTCAATAATCCGGAAGACCTGAAGAAATACCCGAGAAACCTCGAAAGCGACCTCCAAAAAATAGCAACCGTTTCAGACCAAATCATCGTATATGCCCCTACGGTAGATGACATTTACGAAGGCCATACCCAATCTACATCCTATAATTTTGACGGGCTCGAAAACCAGATGGAAGGCAAATTCCGTCCCGGGCATTTTGATGGAGTAGGCACGGTGGTGAAGCGTCTGTTTGAAATCGTACAACCCCAAAACGCCTATTTTGGCGAGAAGGATTTCCAGCAGTTACAAATTGTAAAAAAACTCGCCGACAAAGAAAAACTCCCGGTAAATATTATAGGTTGCCCCATTTTCCGCGAAGCCAACGGCCTGGCCATGAGTTCCCGGAATGAGCGTCTTACGGCTGTAGAACGCCAAAAAGCCGCCCTCATTTACCAAACCCTGCAGCAGGCCAAAAAGCTTTTTGGTACGAAATCTGCTAAGGAAGTGGCGGCCTTTGTAAAGGGTGTTTTCAAAAACAACGATACGTTCAGCCTCGAGTATTTTGAAATCGCCGACGAAGCCACTTTACTGCCCTGCATCCGTAAAAGCAAGCATAAAAAATACAGGGCTTTTATAGCGGTTTTTGTTAACAATGTCCGATTGATTGATACTATATCATTAAAATAATTTAACTTTGCCCCATGCAAATTCAAGTTGTAAAATCAAAAATCCACAGGGTCAAGGTAACCGGCGCCGATTTAAATTATATCGGAAGCATTACCATTGACGAAGCCCTTATGGACGCCTCCAACCTGATTGAAGGCGAAAAAGTGTCTATTGTAAACATCAACAATGGCGAGCGTTTTGAAACCTATGTTATCAAAGGGGCCAGGAATTCGGGCGAAGTGACCCTCAACGGTCCTGCTGCCAGGAAAGTTCAGCCGGGCGACATCATCATTGTGATTTCGTATGCCACCCTTGATTTTGAAGAAGCCAAAACCTTCAAACCCTGGTTGGTATTTCCTAACGAAAAAGACAATACCCTGACGTAATGCCGTTACCAAAGCCAATTGGAAAATCCATCTCCATAGTGCTTCCTTTGCTTATTGGTCTGGGAATCATTTACTATCAATATACCACCTTGACCTCCCGGGAACTCGACAACATCAGGTTGAGTTTTAAAAAAGCAGATTACTCCTACATTTACCTATCGCTCTTCATAGCGCTTTTTGGGTTTTGGTCACGGGCTTACCGCTGGAAGTACGCCTTACGTCATTTGGGTTACCAAACGAAGTTCCACAACAACCTGTTTACCGTTTGTGTGTCTTACCTGGTCAACATGACCATTCCGCGTTCTGGCGAAATTACGCGGGCTGCCCTGCTCAAAAAATATGAAAATGTGCCGTTTGACAAGGCCTTCGGAACCATAGTAGCCGAACGGATTGTTGATTTCCTGATTTTTTTACTGTTTGTCGTTATCGGATTTGTGTTGCAGTTTGACAAACTCCACCAGTTTCTGCAGGATAAAAACGTCTCCTTCGAAACCCTTATTTATGCCGGTATTGCTGGTATTGTCTTGTTTTTCCTCTTTATCGCCATCTGGATGTATGCCGAATGGGAAATTGTCAAAAAACTCAAACACAAACTCTCCGGATTGGTCGAAGGCATCCTGAGCGTGTACCGGATGGAAGACCGCTGGCCGTATATTTTCCATTCTTTTTTCATCTGGTTTTCGTACCTGCTCATGTTTTACGTGACCATCTTTGCCCTGCCTGAAACGGCTGGAATCAGTTTTGATATTGTGGTGATGGGTTTCATTTTCGGAAGCCTTGCAGTAGGTTTTTCCAATGGCGGACTGGGTGCCTATCCGTTTTCGATAGCCTTGATTTTCGGACTTTACGGTATTTCCAATGACATCGGCACCGCCTTCGGTTGGCTGGTCTGGACTTCCCAAACCCTGCTCACTATTGTCCTCGGATTGCTTTCTTACCTCTTTTTGCCTATCCTTAATAAGAAATAATTTACTATATTGCTTGGGTTTAAAATCAACTGCATAAACCCTTTCAATATGAAAAAATACTTCCTTCTGCTGGCTTTGCTGGCTGCCTTTACCGGATTTTCACAAAAAGTAAAAGACACCATTCTTTCCAAAAGGATGGACATGAAAAGGGAAATCATCCTTTCTGTTCCCTCGTCTTATGATAAAGACTCCAAGAAAACCTATCCGTTGTTGTTGCTTTTGGACGGCGATTACCTGTTCGACCCTTTTACCGGTGCCTTGGCCTACGGAAATTATTGGGACGATTTACCCGAAATGATAGTCGTCGGCATCAGCCAGAACAAAGACGGTGAGCGTTTTGACGAATGCAAACTCAACGAAGAAGGCCTTCCGGAAGCCAGGGCCGCACGCTTTTTCGAATTCATCGGAGGCGAATTGCTTCCGTATATCGAAAGCAAATACCGCATTGCCCCTTTCCGGATTATTGCCGGGCATGATCTTACCGCCGGTTTCATGAATGTGTTTTTATACAAAGACCAGCCGTTGTTCAATGCTTACATTTCGTTGAGCCCGGAACTCGGTGCCAATATGGAAGCCAACATTCCGTCAAGGTTGGGCGGCTTCAGCAAACCCATGTATTACTATATGGCTTCGGCAGATGGCGACATCAAGAAAATGCGGGAATCCATCAAAGCCCTTGACGACAACCTCAAGACGGTCACCAACGACAAACTGAATTACAAATTTGATGATTTCAAAGGCGCGTCGCATTATTCGCTGGTATTGTATTCGATACCCAATGCGCTTTACCAGTTTTTCTCGACGTATTCGCCCATTTCTACCGTAGAATACCAGGAGAAAATTGTCAAACTGCCATCCGGTTATGTCGATTACCTCAAAACCAAATACGACAACCTCGAAAAAACTTTGGGTTTCAAAACCGCCATCCGCATCAACGACTACCGCGCCATTGAATCGGCCATCAATAAAAACAAGGCCTACAGTGAATTTGAACAATTGGCGCAACTGGCCAGTAAATCACACCCACGAACCCTTTTGAGCGAATATTTTATGGGGCGTTATTACGAAAACACCGGCGATTTCAAGCGTGCGGCCAAATCCTACCAAAATGCCTTCAATATGGAGCCGGTAGGCTACCTCACCAAGGAAATGATGTTGGACAGGGCGGCTGAAGTACGTACGCAAATCAAGAAATAACCACAGCTTACCATAGATGTCAAAAGTCAAAACCTCTTTTTTTTGCCAAAACTGCGGGGCCCAATATGCCAGATGGCAAGGGCAGTGCAATTCGTGCAAAGAATGGAACACCATAGTGGAAGAAGTCATCCAGAAGGAAGAAAAAACGTCTTGGAAACCCACTTCGTCCGAAACCAAAAAAGCGCCAAAACCGTTGCGTATTGCCGAAATCGACACCACGCAGGAGGTTCGTATGGACACGACAGACGGCGAACTCAACCGCGTGTTGGGTGGCGGCATTGTGCCTGGCTCTCTCATCCTGTTGGGAGGCGAACCCGGCATAGGGAAGAGTACGTTGTTGCTCCAGATTTCACTTCAACTGCCCTACAAAACACTCTATGTTTCAGGGGAGGAAAGCCAGAAGCAAATCAAGATGCGGGCCGAGCGCATTACCTCAAAAGCCAACAATTGTTACATCTTAACCGAAACCAAAACCCAGAATATTTTCCGTCAGATACAGGAAATCGAACCCGAAATATTGATTATCGATTCCATCCAGACGCTGCATACTGATTACATCGAATCGTCGCCGGGTAGCATTTCCCAAATCAGGGAAACCACCGCAGAACTCATCAAATTTGCCAAGGAAAGCAATGTGCCGGTCATCCTGATTGGCCACATCACCAAAGATGGCAGCATAGCCGGGCCAAAAATACTCGAACACATGGTCGATACCGTGTTGCAGTTTGAAGGCGACCGCAACCATGTGTACCGCATTTTACGCTCACTCAAAAACCGTTTTGGCTCTACCGCCGAACTCGGCATTTATGAAATGCAGGGTTCGGGTTTGCGCGAAGTGTCGAATCCGTCAGAAATATTGATTTCGCACAAAAATGAAGAGTTATCGGGCACGGCCATTGCTTCTACGCTTGAAGGCATGCGCCCACTCATGATAGAAATCCAGGCCTTGGTTTCGACCGCGGTTTACGGCACCCCGCAGCGCAGCACCACGGGTTACAATGCCAAAAGGCTCAACATGATTTTGGCGGTACTCGAAAAACGCGCCGGGTTCCGTTTGGGCACCAAGGATGTGTTTCTGAACATTACCGGTGGCATTTCGATAGATGATCCGGCCATTGACCTGGCGGTGGTGGCGGCCATTTTGTCGTCTAACGAAGACATTTCGATTGACAAGGATTTCTGCTTTGCCGGAGAAGTCGGGCTGTCGGGCGAAATACGTCCGGTAAACCGCGTAGACCAACGCATCCAGGAAGCCGAAAAATTGGGTTTCTCGACCATTTTTGTCTCCAAGTACAACAAAATTTCACTTAAAAATACGGCCATAAAAATCCGCCTGGTAGGAAAAATCGAGGATGTGGCCAGTGAATTGTTCGGATAGTTTACTTTCTTTATTGTAAAGAATATGGATATTGAGGCAGCAACATTTCAAAATAAGGGTGCCAAAGAAGTTGTGATTTCAGACCATGAAATCAGGCTTATCTTTGGGTATATCATTCCGAAAGCACCCCAGGATTTGTATGCCGAAAAGTATGTAAAAGGCGTAAAAACCCTTCAATTGGTATTGTTGCCACAGGACGAACTCATTTTGAAATTCATTTTAAAAAACGAAAATTTTATTTCGTTTGTAGATTGCGGATTGCGGCTGTTTTTGAAGGAAAGTGTGCTCAAAAAACGATTTTCATTGGCCGTAGCCCTGGTGGAAAGCAGTCCGGAATCGTTTGATTTGTTTTTGAATACAGCACCAATCAGATTTCCTAAATTATCCTTTTTCCGGGTGGGTGTCCAAACAGGATTTACCATGATGGTTGCTTTTTTTCTATTTAAACTCAAAGGATGGAAATAAACGAATACATTGTTGTAGGCTCAGGTTTTTGTGGCGTCATGGCTGCCAAAACGCTCCTTGATGCCGGGGCAAAAGTACTGTTGCTTGATGTAGGCGTGGCTGGTGATTCTAAAGTAATTCCGACAGAAAAATCATTCATCCGGATTCGGGAAAATGAAGACAGCCAATCTGATTTCTTTGTAGGGCAACAATTTGAAGCAGTGGCCAATATACAAAGGAAGAACCCCATCCACCTTACACCGAACAGGAGTTTTACCATTGATAAGGTAACCGAATTGTTAACTTGGACTGAAGGCGAATTTTTGCCCACCGAGTCACTGGCCAAGGGAGGATTGGGAAACGGCTGGGGTTTAGGGAGTTATGTGTATTCAGACAATGAGCTGGCAGCCACAGGATTGGATGCCGCCGCCATGCGAACCGCCTACCAATGGGTAAGTACCCACGTCGGGATTAGTGGCGGAAATGATGATTCGTCAGTTTATGCCACTGCAAACGCCATCCAAAATCAAAAGCCGATTCCGTTGGATTTTAATGGTAAAACACTCTATGAAAAAAGCCTGAAACGCAAAGCAGCTTTGTCCACGCTTGGTTTTGTGGTCGGAAGGACCCCTTTGGCTGTCAGTACTGAAAACAATCGTAACGGCGAAACATATCAGGCAGACGATCTCGATTTTTATTCCACAGGGGTTAGTTCTGCATACCGGCCGCAGGTTACCTTGAATCAGTTGCTGAAAAACGAAAACTTCAACTACCAAAACAACCAAATGGTGTTGCAATTCCAGGAAACAGACCAGGGTATTATTGAAGTCACCACTTTGGAAATTGCTACCAATCAAAAACGGACCTTTTTATGCAAAAAATTACTGCTTTCTGCCGGAACCCTGGCAACAGCAAGAATTGTAATGCGTTCGTTGGAAGTCGATAAACTGCCTGTCATCTGCAATCCTTACACCTACATTCCTTCCCTTCAGGTCCAACACCTCGGCGCCGGAAACGTAGATTATCAAACGGCTTTGGCACAATTGAGTTTGTATTATGACCCAGACAAAAACCACACCCACGTGGCCATGGGCTCAATGTATTCTTACCGTTCCCTGATGGGCTTCCGCTTGCTGGATCAATTTCCGACTGACACCAAAAACGGAATGCGCTTCTTAAAATTGCTGCAGCCCGCTTTGAACATTACGGGTATTTTTCATCCGGAATATGGTTCAGACAACAAATTTATTGAACGTGTTCCGGATCATAACTCACCCACCCATGACAGCATGAAAAGCCGCTATGTTTTAGCCGAAAAAGAGTTATTGGCTTTAAGTCAAACCGAAAAAGCCTTTAAAAAGGCCTTGTGGCTGCTCGGAACCATTCCGCTTAAAGTGCAGCGCAACCACCATGGAGCGAGTATTCACTACGGCGGAACCATTCCATACCAAAAGCAAAATGCCAAAGTGTCTTTGCAAAAAAACGGATTGCTCACCGGATTCAAGAATGTTTGGGTGGCTGATGGGTCCGGATTTCAATTTTTATCCGGAAAAGGATTAACTTTAACCTTGATGGCGCATGCCCATTTAATCGCAAAAAATGCACTCCAATCCCACTAAACATATCGTGATTACAGGTGCCAGCGGCTGTATTGGTTTGGCTTTGGTACGGTTTTTTTCTGAAAATGGTAATCAGGTAACCGCCTTGGTCAGACAATTGCCCTCAAAAAAAACGGCTGGCGTAGCTTACAGGCTTTACAATCTGGAATCAGATCCCAATCTGGAATTTTTGACTTCCGATTGTATTGTAATCCATTGTGCTTATGCCAAAAACGAAAAGAAAATCCAGAATGAAGAGGTGAATGAATGGGCGGCAAAAAAACTGTTGGCTGCCGCTGAAAAAGCCGGCGTTCGAAAATGCATTTTTATGTCGAGCATTTCGGTAACCACGAATTCTGATTCCTACTATTCAAGACAAAAATCAAAGATAGAAGCTTTATTTTCAGCACCCGACAATCTGATTGTAAGGCCCAGTCTGGTTATTGGCCATGGCGGGCTTTTTTACAAAACGGTTTCCAAGCTGAAAAAAACAAAAGTTTTACCGTTAATTCATGGCGGAAACCAACCGATTTATTATGTCGGAATTGCAGATTTGGTGGCTGCTGTGGCTGTGGCTGTCAAAGAAGATATTTCGGGAATCCAGGTTGTTTCTAACCCGACTCCAATTCCGTATAAAGCATTTTACCAGGCAGCAGCCCGTCAATTGGTATTTAAGGTGGTTGGGGTTCCGATACCGCTTTCCGTTTTGAAATTCGGCGTTTTTTTACAATCTTTTTTACCCAACCCGACACTGACCACAGACAACCTCAAAGGACTTGTAGCCACCCCAAAATTAGACATCAATACCCATCCCGATTTTAAATTCCAGCCTTTGGAAGCCATTTTAAACGATTTCAAGTGGTAGGGTTTTGGTCGCCAGGAAATTTCCAATTACCAAATAATCCAGATCAGAATTCACAAACGAATTGACAGCATCTTGTGGAGAACAAACAATTGGTTCGGCCTTGATATTAAATGACGTATTTAAAACTACAGGATGTCCTGTCAGCAATTTAAATTCATTCAACAACATGCGCATATTGTAATTTTCCTTTTCGTTTACCGTTTGAATGCGTACCGTTCCGTCTACATGGGTGATGGCCGGCATCAATTGTTGGTATTGTTCTTTTACGCCATACACCAAAAGCATGTACGGATTTGGTAAATGATAAGTAAAATATTCAGCACATTCTTCTTCATTTACAATAGCAGCAAAAGGTCGGAACGATTCCCTGAATTTTATACGGTTGTTGATGGTGTCTTTCATGTCTTTTGGAAACGGACTGGCCAAAATGCTTCGGTTTCCCAAGGCCCGCGGACCATATTCCATGGCGCCCTGAAACCAACCGATAATGTAATTTTTATTTAAAATTTCAGCCGTTGTTTTGTACACATTTTCGCCTAAATCAAGGTATTTTATTTGTGCCTTCTGCAAGGCTGTTTCATAATCCTGGGGCGAATAACGCTGACCTAAAAAAGCCGTTTCCATCACGTATTTTCTAGGGCGGTTTAGTGTTTGATGGTTGAGGTAGAAAGCACTCCCAAGAGACGTTCCCGAATCGCCGGCAGCAGGCTGGATAAATATGTTTTTGAATAAGCCAGATTGAATCAGTTTGCCGTTTGCGACACTATTTAAAGCTACGCCTCCAGCCAGACAGATGTTTTCTGAATGGGTCACTTTTTTAAGATAGGTTCCCAGGTGCAGAAACAGTTCTTCCACTATCCGTTGGGCACTGGCAGCCAAATCCAGTTGGTCTTGGTTCCAATTGCCTGTTTCAGTTTTTGATGGTCCGAAAAGGGCGTTGAATTTTTCACTGACCCCACTTTTTCGTGAATAATGGTAACTGAAATAGTCCATGTCAAATGAATATTTCCCGTTTTCATCAAAAGTAAACAAGCCCTTTAATTTTTTATAAATGGCACCATCCGGATTTCCGAAAGAAGCCAAAGCCATTAATTTGCCTGGTCCTTCAATCAATTTGAACCCCAAATGCATCGAGATGGCCTGGTAAAAAGCACCGACGGAATAGGGTGTGTTGATGGTGCTGATTTTTTGAATCGAAGTGCCTTTTCCGTGCGCCAAAAGCGTGGTGGCCCATTCGCCGGCACCATCAATGGTTAAAATGGCTGCTTCTTCAAATGGAGATGGGAAAAACGCACTCGCCGCATGGCATAAATGGTGTTCGATATAATGAAATTTGAATTGGGCTTTGCCGCCGTTTTTAAAACTTTTCCGAAGGCGGTTGGGAACCCCATACATGTCTTTGAGGTAATTCAACATGCCCAGATTTTCTTCGACTGTAAAGTGGCGTTGTTCTTTGAGAAGTTTGGGAACTTTACTGAAAAATTTAAAAAAATAAACAGGAATGTGCCTGATGGTAAGGCCCGGTTTCCAAAAAAAAGTAACATGGTCTACTTCACTTAGTGTAATTCCGGCATAATCCAAACAGGCCTGAATGGCAAGTACCGGAAAACGGCCATCGTGTTTTTTCCGGGTTAGCCGTTCTTCTTCTACTGCAAAAACCAAAATGTCGTCTATTATTATCGACGCCGAGGAGTCGTGTCCGAACGCATTTATTCCTAAAATAACCATACTATTTTTTTAATTTACTCAAGGCATAATTCAAATTGCCGGTTAGTAATTTGTTGGAGGGGTCAATGGCCAATCCCTTTTTACCTGCTTCAATGGCTTTTTCCCATTGCTCCAATTGGATGTAGGCCGAACAGATATTGTTATACGCCAAGGCATAGTCGGGTTTTAATTCCAAGGCTTTTTGGCAGGCGGTAATACATTCGGGGTATTGTTTGTTGTTGTGGTACAACAAACTTAAATTGAGGTAGGTTTCGTGTGTTGGATTTGATTTTACCAAAGCCAGGGCTTTCCTGATTTCAAAAGCAGCAAAATCTTCGCCGTTGGTTTGGATGGCTTCCAGTTGTTTTTTTTGTTCCAATAATTGCGCGTGTTCCGGGCTGAGTTGCAATCCTTTATTGGTAAGGATTTTGGCTTCAGGAATTCGGTTTTTTTTGAGTAGCAATTTGGAATAATACATATAAAACTCAGGTGTTATCGAATCTAAAGCAATTCCTTTTTTGAAATTGGCCTCGGCTTCGTCGTCTAAATTTTGGGCGTTTTTCAATATGCCCAAATTGATAAAAGCATGCGGATAGAGCGGCCACAATTCGATGGTTTTTTTGTACGCATTTTCAGCACCGGCATAGTCGGCACGGGCCATCAATTGGTTGCCATAATTCATCCAGGCCCTTCCGTTTCTGGGTGCGTTGATGGTGGCATCCTGCCAAATGGTTTCCGGGCTTTTCCATTTTGTGTTTTGCTGGTAGGTTCCGTAGGCATTTAAAAGCAATACCAAAGGCGCTGCAACCATTAAAATGGGCTTTACTTTCGAATGGTAATGGGTATACACATAGGCCAATACATAAGCACTGGCCACAAACAAACCAATGTAACCAAAAAACGGACGGTGGTCATTCAGTACTTCGGCCAGGGGCACAAAGCTGGAGGTGGGGAGCAATGCCAACAAGAACCATGAAACACCAAAAGCAATGGGTTTGTGGTTTTTGGAAGTTTTAAAAATGAGTACAACCAAGGCGATTAAAAATACAGTTCCGGTAATAACCCGGTCATCGAAATAATTGGTGATGGGGGTCCAATCGGTATCAATAACCAAATTGACCGGAATAAAGAAATTGTTGAAATAGTGCAAAATTACAAACGGTTGCGTAAGGGCATAACCGAAAACATTGGTCGTTCCTGAGGTCCAAATTTCGGGTGTCATGCTTCTGGAGAAAAGAACCAAGCCCAAAACCAGCAATATCGGAAGGGAACATTCTTTTAAAACCAACCACAATTTGTTGCGGTTTTTCGTAAAAATGGTACTGAAACTTTCTTTTTGTTCGAATAAAATCTTGTATACGATAAAGATGGGGATAAACATTACCGCGGGTTCCTTGACCAAAAATCCGATAACGACCGGTATCAGGTACAAATAGAATTTATTGGTTTTCGGAAAACACAGATACACACAAAAAGCGACCACGACCATAAAGGTTGAAAATGAATCGGCCCGTGCAATGATGTAGTTGATGGTGGCGCTGTTGGCGGTATGGAGCCAAAACCAAAGCGTGCTGATAAATGAAAACCAGAAGGTTGTTTTTTCGTCAAAATGCGGTTGCAGTATTTTTTGCGTGAATTTAAACAAGGCCAATCCCAAAAGCAGGAAGCTGATGAAAATGGAAATGTGGAAATAAAAAGGATCAGGTGTTGCCTGGCCTCCAAAATAAAAATCGAGGGCATTGAGCGTGGTTACACCCGGACGATACGCCTGACTGGCCGGTAAAGTACTTGTGGTAGTGGCATCGGTAAAAAAACTTGGGATGTTTTTGATGTCCCTGATGTGTAAATTGTTTACGATGGTATGGTCGTCATCAAATTCAAACGCATTTTTAAAGTGATTGGAATAGACGGCCAATACCATTCCGATGGCAATGACAAAAAGCAGGAATTGCTTGGTTTTTGATACGTTTTTTTCAATCATGGTCGTATGCCTGGTTTTAATTTATCGGGTTGTTTTTGAAATCAATTCTACAATATAGTTTTCAATTTGAACCATCCCGTCATAATTTATAAATATTTCATCATCGTTGATGGTGTGGTAATCAGAATGGATTCCGGTCGTAAAAGTCAAACACGGAATGCCTTTTTGGGCAAAGGTTTTCAAATCACATTCGTATATTTTATCACTGTAATTGGTCATCAGACGGCCGTCAAACGCAACCAGATCCATTTTTTGATTCTGGGCTTTGGTCAAGGTTTCTTTTCCGTAAACAGTAAATACTTTGCGGTCGCTGTCTAACCGTCCGACCATATCAAAATTAAGGGCCAGGCTGATGGGTTTAAAATTTTTTCCGGCAAACTCCGAAAAGGAAGCCGACCCGAACAAACCGATTTCATGCGCGGAATAACAAACGAACAAATAGTTGTATTTTTTATTTTCCCAACTTTTGAACGTTTTTGCCAGTCCCAAAAGCAATGCCACTCCGGAAGCATTGTCATCGGCACCATTGTGGATGCCTTTTTTATTGTATGTTCTCGAAATTCCTTCCCCCATTCCTAAATGGTCGTAATGGGCTCCGATCAAAACAGTGGTTTGTGCTTTGTTGTTGATATAGCAGTAAATGTTTTTGGCTGTTTTTACCGTTGCGCTGTCGTTTCTTGCATAAGTAAAAATTTGAAACTTGGGCTCAAACCGCTTGAAGGTTTTGAATTTCCTGCAGATGTAATCTGCCGATTTGTCTTCATAAACAGTTGATGCCCCCCTTCCGTTAAGGCTGTCGTGTGCCAAAACACTTATAATCTCCTTAAAAAACACCCCTTGGTTTATATTTTGTGGGTTTTGCCCCGAAGCAAAATTTATAAAGAAAAGCAAGGTATTGACCGCGAGATGTTTCATAATGATAAAAATAAAAACTTTCCTGTAAAAAAATACAGGAAAGCTTTATAATTGATTGTAAAATCAGGATCTATTTTTTTCCTGCAGCTTTGGCTTCTGCTTCCAACATCCTGGTTTTTTCTTCTCTGGATGGGTTGATGGCAGGCGGATAGTTTTTGTTCAATTGTAAGGTGGAACCATCCCACCAGATTCCTTCACCGCTTTGTGTTTTGTTACCGTCATTAAACAATACTTTGTCTATTTTTTGATCAAAAGATTTGTCTTTAATGAATGAAGGAACATCGGTAGATTTGGCATCCACCCTGTCTCCCACGGCAATCCAGGAAATTTCTACTGAAGAATTTCCAGCGTTTAATTCCTTGATGGTAAACCCGTCTTTGGTCACAGATTCGATATAAACCCCATTACATTGTCCCATTGGCGTAATGGTAACTACCGGACTTTCGCCCAATAATCTGGAATAGTTGGCATCAAAAGCAATAGTAGCAGTACCGTTTACCATTTGTGCCCGTCCTTTTTTATAGATTACGGCTTCGGTAGAAGTGACAGCATAAGCCGGCGTCATTTCGGTTCCGTTAGAAACCAACTCCACATTTTTACCGGAAGTGTATACATCACCAATATTGTAAGACGCAAATAGACCTCCTTTATTAAATTGACCGATTACGTTACCTCTTGTCATGGTTCCAATCATACCATGGAAACCACCACCAATACCGGCATCTAAATTATTAGCGGCAAAACCACCACCAGAAGCATAAGCAGCACTACCGTAAACCCCATAGTTTAACAAGCCGCTGCTTCTGTAGCCTAATGACCCCCAATATGCGCCATTAACATCACCACCATAAGTACCACCACAACGCGAGTAGTCGTTATAGTTCCAACCACCTACTCCAAAAGTGTACACATCACCCCAGAAATTAAATCCACGGGTAGCATCATTAGCAGAGATTTGAGCGTAGCTGATACCGTCATTTTGTGAGTCACGGGTTCTGTAACCATATAAAGTAGATTGCCCATCACCATTAATAGTTAATTGCTGACGATACACATAAAATTGGTAAATAATAGATGGTGTTGTTAAACCGGCAGCTATACTGGTTCCGTTGTCTTGCATTAATGAGTTACCGCCACCAGTAGCAGAAGTAAATTTAATAATGTAGTTGGTAGTTCCTGTTAAAGTACCAGGACCTGTTGGACCAGTAGCTCCAGCTGCGCCTGTAGCGCCTGTAGCTCCCGCTGGACCTGCCGCTCCGTCAACTCCATTTGTTCCATTAGTACCTGCTGCGCCAGTTGCACCAGTTGCACCCGGTGTACCTGGTATACCTGGAGGCCCAATCAGCCCCGCGACACCTTGAGGACCTGTTGCTCCGGTAGGACCAGCTACTCCTTGAGCACCAGTTGCTCCTTGTGGTCCGGTCGCTCCTGTAGGACCAGCAGCACCAGTAGCTCCTGCCGGACCTGCCGGACCAGTTGGTCCAACAGCACCATTGGTTCCGTTCGTTCCGTTTGTACCATTTAAACCATTAGTTCCCGGAAGACCAGGCGCTCCTGCTGCTCCCGCTGGGCCTTGAGGACCAGTTGGCCCAGTAGGTCCGGCAGGACCCGCTGCTGAATTGGCGGCATAAAGGGCATAAGCCGAACTTAAAAGTTGACTGGTGCCAGATATGGTATAATTTGTTCCACCGGCGGGATCAGTTTCTGTTTTAACAAAATAAGGTCCTGCGGCCCAGTTAATGGCTCCCATGGTTCCGGTAACGGGAGTTCCGCCACCAATAGCCAAAGTGGCCAAACCATTGGCGTTTGTAGTACTGGAATGTGTTTCAACATATACAGGTGTTCCTGTTGCGGTTCCTTGTAAAATGCTCACTCGAACGCTAACATTGGCATTGGTAACCAAAGCATTGCTGTTATTTCTGACTACCGATTGGTAGCTCATTCTTTGTGGCGCCTGGGCATAGGATATGGCTCCCATGAGCATTACGCCGAATAGTAAAATTCTTTTTTTCATAATGTCAAATTTGTTAGTTGTTTTTTAATAGTTTGAAGGTTTTAACGCGCTTGTTGTCTGCAAGGACATTCAAAAAATAGCAAGCTTCTGCGAAACCTTCTACGTCGATAATGGTTTCATTGCTGCTCACCCTGCCGTTGCGGATAATTCTGCCGTTTACGTCAGTCAATTCAAAAAGCAGGTTTCCGCCTGCTTTTGTGTAATCTAAAGACAGTATTACAGAAGTGGCTGCAGGGTTGGGGAACAATGTAGCTGTAAAAGAAGCATCAAGTTCGGGTGTGGAAAGAACAAAAATCTCAAAAGGTTGTTGTACCCCTTGGTTGATATTGCCATTTGTACCGGAAAATGAAGAATAGGCTACCTGGCCTACAGAATAACTAACTGATCCGCCAGATCCGGTGGCGTTGCCTCCTGAAGACACATTGTCTTGCTGTGCAAAGCCTAAGGCT
Source organism: uncultured Flavobacterium sp. (assembly GCA_964642945.1). Taxonomy (GTDB): domain Bacteria; phylum Bacteroidota; class Bacteroidia; order Flavobacteriales; family Flavobacteriaceae; genus Flavobacterium. The sequence continues at coordinate 60,158 of CAZXRX010000001.1, forward strand.
GAAATGAAAAGACCAATTAAAATTAAGATTTGTTTCATAAGCATTGGAATTAAAGTTAAAATTGAAAAAGGTTTTTGAAAACAGAAGCAGAATAAAGATGGCGTTTTATTTAAACAAATTGATTAACAGTGCTTTAATTTTCAAAAGAGGTATTTCAAATGTATTAAAAAAAAGTTAAAAATTCATTTTTTTAATAAAAAAAATCAAAATTTAAAACAGATAAAATGTTAAATTAACTTTAATTTGAATAAAAAATTAAAAATAAACCATATTTCCTGATAAGTTCAGGGGTTAAACACCCTTTTTTAAGGGTAAAAGCACCCTTTTTTGTTTTGTTCATCATCAGGAAGAGAGTAAATAAATTTTATATTTGACAAAAAATAAATCATTTGAAATCCTTCAGCGAAATATCCCAAATCATCAACACCTACCACGAATTGGGTGAAACCATTGCGGCCGCTGATTTCCTGGTAGCCGAATACCAAATCAGGCACCCGAATTTCGAAGGTTTTGAACTCCGCGAAAAGGCCCAACCAGAATACATCCTCATGACCACAGAAGGTACTTTCGGCAAAAAACAAATCATCCGCATTCCTGAAAACACTTTTGAATTTCCGCTCATCCTGATGCTTAACCTCATAGCCCATGAAATGATTCATGTTGGGCAGAAGGTGGAAGTGAACCAATATCCTGACCGCAACGAACGCGAATGGCTGGCCTATTGTGAAATGCTTTTTCATACCACTTATCCGCAGGTCCCCAAAGCCAGTGTATACCACCAGAAATTCTTTGCCAACAAAGCCTTTGACTATTACAAGCGCATGGGCGAAAACTCTGAACTGCAACGCAAGTATGCCGCCCAGAAAGCTGAAGTGGAACAACTGATAGCTGCATTGGGGTAAGCAAGCAAGGCATAATCTTAGTGCATCGATAAGTCATCAGACTTCAGGATGTTTTTTTTAAAAAGCTATAAACAAGGAAGTTTCAATTTTTTTGCTAATTTTACGTATCCAAAAATACTGTTATGAAAAAAATTTTACTCTTCGGGTTGTCGCTGATTGCCGCATCCTCTTTTTCCCAAACCTTGACGTTCCAATCCTTCGGAACAGGTTTTTCAAGTGCTGTGGCCATTGAACATCCGGCTAATGATTCCCGTTTATTTGTGGTGCAGCAAGGCGGACTGATCCGCATCCTGAATCCCAACCAGACCGTTAATACCACACCCTTCCTCAATGTGTCAACGCTCATTACCTCAGGAGGTGAAAGGGGTTTGCTTGGTTTGGCATTTCATCCCAATTATGCCACTAACGGCCTGTTTTTTATCAATTACACCAATACATCAGGCAATACGGTTATTGCCCGGTATAGTGTGAGCACTACAGATCCCAATGTGGCCAATCCTGCCGGGACGGTATTAATGACCATCAGCCAGCCTTATTCCAACCACAATGGGGGTTCTCTACGGTTCGGCCCCGATGGCTATTTGTATATTGGTATGGGTGATGGCGGAAGTGGGGGCGATCCGCAAGGCTATGCCCAAAACCTCGATGTCAACCAAACCAATGTGGTAAGCAATCCATCGCGTATCAATTTAGGGAAAATGCTGCGTATCGATGTAGATACTGTTTTCGGCACCTTGAACTATGGTTTTCCGGCGACCAATCCCTATGTTAGCCAAGCCGGGAAAGAGGCCATTTGGGCTTATGGTGTGCGTAACCCTTGGAAATTTTCATTCAACCGTCTCAATGGCGATTTATGGATTGCCGATGTAGGACAAGGCGAATATGAAGAAATCAACAAAATCGCTTCACCCTTACCCAACACTGGGTTGAATTTCGGATGGCGTTGTTACGAAGGTACAGTGGCTTACAATTCTACCGGATGCCCTGCTGTTGGTACCATTACGATGCCTATCGCCCAATACACCCATACGGCAACAGGAGGATGTTCGGTAACTGGTGGCTACCTGTATACCGGAAGTGCCATTGCCAGCTTGGTAGGCAAATATGTTTTTGCCGATTATTGCACCGGAACCTTGGGAATTATCGGTACCAGCGGCACCATTACCTGGGATTATGATTTCAGTGGTACAATCACCTCATTTGGCGAAGACAGGGATGGCGAATTGTATGCCACCAATGGAGGTACGGTCTATAAAATTGTGGGCACACTCAGTACTACCGAATTTGAAAAGAGCGGTTTTTCCTTATATCCAAATCCTGCCCACGGAACGGTTTTCGTCAAAAGCACTGCCGATGCCATGGCAGCCAAAATAGAGTTGTATGACCTTACCGGAAAACAGCTTTTGTCACAAAAAGCCAACGCTGCAGAAGAAAACAGTATTTCAGTGGCAGATTTTGCGAAAGGGGTCTATATCCTGACGGTAGAAACCACCACAGGCAATCGCTATAATACCAAATTGGTGGTCGAATAAAGTATACACATAAAAAACGAAAAAAAGCGCAGGAAAATGAAACCTGCGCTTTTTTTATGGAAGTATTTATATTTACGGGGCCGGATTCGGAACCAGCTCCTGTATGCTGTTGATGTTTGAAATGATTTCTGCAGACAACGTGAGGTCAAAAGCATTGATGTTTTCTTTGAGTTGTTCCAAAGTAGTGGCGCCCACTATGGTAGCCGTCACGAACTGCTGCTGTTTTACAAAAGCCAGGGCCATTTGGGTCAGGCTGAGCCCGTTGCTTTCAGCCAGGGCCTTGTAAAGTTGGGTGGCCCGGAATGAATTTTCGTTGGTGTAGCGTGTAAAATTCGGAAACAGTTTCAAGCGGGAGTTTTCAGGATAGCCGTTCAGGTATTTTCCGGAAAGGAAGCCAAAACCCAATGGTGAGTAGGCCAACAGCCCGACATTTTCACGCATACACACTTCGGTAAGTCCCACTTCAAACAAACGGTTCAGCAGGGAGTAAGGGTTTTGTATGGTGGCAATTCTCGGCAGCTGGTGTTTTTCGCTTTCGCTGAGAAACTTCATCACAGCCCAAGGCGCTTCGTTGGAAAGGCCGATGTGCTTGATTTTTCCTTCTTTAATCAGACCATCATAAACGGTCAGTACTTCAAAAAAGTTCTCCTGCCAGTTTTCGTCAATTTTCACCAGCCCGCGTTGCCCGAACATGTTCATCACGCGTTCCGGCCAGTGCATCTGGTACAGGTCGATATAGTCGGTCTGCAGGTTTTTGAGGCTGAGGTTGACCGCTTCATGGATGCTTTTTTTTGAAAAATCAAGCGGCTGCCTAATGTATTCCATCCCGCGGTTTGGCCCTGCAATTTTGGTGGCGACCACCAGGTTTTCCCGTTTGTCTTTCCCGATTTTATGCAACCAACTCCCGATGTAACGCTCGGTGCTTCCGAAAATCTGCGCATTGCCGCCAATGGGGTACATTTCGGCGGTATCTATAAAATTCACACCCCTGTCTATGGCATAATCCAATTGGTCGTGGGCTTCGGTTTCAGAATTCTGGTTGCCGAAAGTCATCGTTCCTAAACAGATTTTGCTGACTTTCAGTTCAGTATTGGGTAGTAAGGTATAGTCCATTTGGAGGATTCAGGCGCTTTTACAATTCATTCAACATTTTGGAAATTTCGTCCAGTTTTGGGGTCAGGATAATTTCAATCCGACGGTTTTTGGCTTTGCCTTCAGGGGTGTCGTTGGACATCAGTGGGGCAAATTCGCCACGTCCGGCAGCCGTCAGGTTTTCTTTTTTGACTCCTTTGTTTTCAGACAAAATAGTCACGATGGCAGTAGCCCTTTTGGTCGACAGATCCCAGTTGTTTTCAACACCGCCGCCAATGGCTCCGAAGATTTTGTCGTTGTCGGTATGGCCTTCAATCAGTACTGAAATGTCTGGGTTTTGCGCCAATACTTTCGCTACTTCCACTACGGCTTTTTTACCTTCCACACCCACGGCCCAGCTTCCTGTCTGGAACAGTAATTTGTTTTCCATCGACACATACACCTTGCCGTTTTTCTGTTCAATCGTAAGCCCTTTTCCTTCAAAGGCGTTGAGTGCTTTCGATAAGGTTTCCTTTAGTTTTTTCATGCTGGCTTCTTTTTCAGCCATCATGTTTTCCAGTTCATTGAGTCTTTTCGAACTCACCTCAAGGTCGCTTTTGAGTTTGTTCAAACGGTCTTGTTCTGCCGAAAGTGTTTTTTGCTTGGATTCGAGTTGGGCGAGCAATTCCCGGTTTTTGTTGATGTTGGAAGTCAGTGCCTCATTGCTGTCTTTTTCCAGGGCATTGTAAGAAGACTGCAGCGTTTTGAGGTTTTTGTCTGCGGCATTGAAATCGGCCAGCAATTTGTCGCGCTCTGCCTTGAGTTTGTCGTATTCAGATTTGAGGTTGGCCCCGTCAATTTCCAGTTGGTTTTTGGTTTTCAGCAAATCTTCGTTATCGTCGGACAATTTGCGGTTTTCCTTTTTCAGGTCGGCAAATTTGTTTTCGAGGTCAGTGTATATTTTTTTCGATACACAGGAAGTCGAAAGGGCAAGAAGCAATAGCCCAAGGGAAATTTTTCTGATCATTTTGGATAGTATTTTGAATTGAATCAAAAATAACCCATCGTTTTGGTAATCTGCCTGGCCAAAAATATTCTTATTGACATTCTTATTGACATTTTAATCAATCTCCACCAACACCGGGCAATGATCGGAATGTTTGGCTTCAGGCAGGATAACCGCCCTTTTCAAACGGTGCCGCAGCGGCTCGCTGACCAAGTTGTAATCGATGCGCCACCCCTTGTTGTTGCCCCTGGCCCCGGCGCGGTAACTCCACCAGCTGTAGTGATGCGGTTCCTGGTTGAAATGACGGAAACTGTCTATAAACCCCGATTTCATGAAGCGGTCAAGCCAAGCCCGTTCGACGGGTAGAAATCCGGAAACATTCGCATTCCTGATAGGGTCGTGGATGTCAATTGCCTGGTGGCAGATGTTGTAATCCCCACAGATAACCAAATTGGGGAGGGTTTGTTTCAGTATGTCAATGTAGGTCTGGAAGTCATCCATGTATTTGAATTTGTGGTCGAGCCGGGCCAGGTTGGTACCCGAAGGCAGATACAGGCTCATCACCGAAACATCGCCAAAATCAGCCCTGAGGTTGCGTCCTTCAAAATCCATATCGGGTATTCCGGTACCGAAAACGACGTTGTCGGGCTTGATTTTTGACAAGATGGCCACCCCGCTATAGCCTTTTTTCTGGGCTGAAAAATAATATTGGTACGGATAACCGGCAGCGGTTACCTCATGAAGCGGAATCTGGTCTTCCTGTGCCTTGATTTCCTGCAGGCAGATGACGTCAGGATTGGCCTGCTGCAGCCACTCCAAAAAACCTTTGGATATGGCCGCCCGGATGCCGTTTACGTTATAGGATATGATTTTCATGATGGTTTTTTAAGGAGTACCAAAAATAGCTAAAATGGCGTACAGTTGAAAATGCGTCTGTAAAACTTTATAAGTTGCGGCAGATTGTTTTTTTTACCCGGAAATCCGCAAGAATTACTATATTTGTTTTTTGCTCAAAAAAAGAAAAACACACATGGGTTTAGTCACTGCCAAAGAAGTTGCGAAAGCTATCAATACTGACAAATACGGGATCTTCGGAACCTTTACGGGTTGGCTTCTGATGAAAGTACTGAAGATTTCCACCCTCAACGACATCTATGACCGGAACAAACACCTGAGTGACCTGGAGTTTCTGAATGCCATCCTCGACGAGTTCCAGATCAAATTCGAAATTCCGGAAGAAGACTTAAAAAGATTGCCCAAAGACGGTGCCTATATTACGGTTTCCAACCATCCGCTCGGAGGAATTGACGGCATTCTCTTGCTCAAACTGATGCTGGAGCGCGAACCCAATTTCAAGATTATTGCCAATTTTTTGCTGCACCGCATTGAGCCGATGAAACCCTACATCATGCCGGTCAATCCGTTTGAAAACCACAAAGATGCCAAATCGAGCGTCATTGGCATCAAGGAAACCCTACGCCACCTGAGCGATGGAAAACCCTTGGGGATGTTTCCGGCTGGCGAGGTTTCTACCTATAAAGACGGAAAAATCGTGGTAGACAAAGCCTGGGAAGAAGGCGCGATAAAAGTCATCCGCAAGGCACAGGTACCCGTAGTACCGATTTATTTCCATGCGAAGAACAGCCGCTTGTTTTACTTCCTGTCCAAAATCAACCCGACACTGCGTACGGCGAAACTGCCTTCTGAATTGCTTACCCAAAAAGACCGGGTCATCAAGGTGCGTATCGGAAAACCCATTTCGGTGGCCGAACAGAACGAACACACCACCCTGGAGGAATATTCAGAATTCCTGCGCCGGAAAACGTATATGTTGGCCAATTCCTTCAACGAGGAAAGCAAGCAACTCCTCAATTTCCCTGATCTGAAATCGCCCAAAACCCAGAAGGAAATCGTCAAACCGGCCAACCATGACAAAATCGTGGAAGAAATCGCCCAGCTCGAAGATTACAAATTCCTGCAGAGTAAAAATTACACAGTGTTTTTTGTGGGTGCCGAAAAAATACCGAACATCCTGCATGAAATAGGACGTTTGCGCGAAATCACTTTCCGTGAAGTGGGCGAAGGGACCAACGAAGCCATCGATTTGGACAAATATGACGATTACTACCACCACATGTTTTTGTGGGATGACGACGCCAAGGAAATTGCCGGTGCCTACCGTATGGGATTGGGTTCTGATATTTTCCCGAAATACGGCATTGAAGGTTTTTACGTGCACGAATTGTTCCGTTTTGAGCCTGAACTGAACGGCATGATGGCACAATCCATCGAAATGGGACGTGCCTTCATCCGCAAGGAATACCAGCAGAAACCGATGCCGTTGTTCCTGCTCTGGAAAGGGATTGTACATACTACGCTGCGTTATCCGGAACACAAATTCCTCATTGGCGGGGTGAGCATCAGCAACCAGTTTACCGAATTTTCCAAATCGCTCATGATCGAATTCATGAAGTCGCACTATTATGACCCCTATGTAGCGCAGTACATTCATGCCAAAAAGGAATACAAGGTCAAACTCAAGGATGCCGACAAGGATTTTATTTTTGATGAAACCGAAGCCGATTTGAACAAATTTGACAAAATCATTGATGAAATCGAACCGGGCATTTTGAGGCTGCCGGTGCTGATCAAAAAATACATCAAGCAGAATGCGCGTGTGATTGCATTCAATGTCGATCCGAAGTTTAATAATGCCATTGACGGCCTCATGTACATCCGCATTGCCGATTTACCCGAAAGCACCGTCAAACCCGTGATGGAAGAATTCCAGGCGGAACTCGAGAGGAAAGAGAAAAATTACAAATAATAAAAAAGCAACCCAACCGGTTGCTTTTTTTATTACTCTTCCTTGATTGTCTTTTTGAAATTTTCCCAGTCTTTTTCAGTGATGGAAGGCTTACTTTTTGTTTTCCTGTCGCCGATGTATTCCAGGATGTATTTGGCCCGTTCTTCCGATTCCGGATGGTCGGCAATCCAGACCAGGGCATCGGGCATGGTATTTTCCTGTGCCATCTGGTACATGAAATCGGCCATCGGTTTGGGGTCGATATCGGCCTTGATCATATAGTCAACGCTGGCCATGTCGGCTTCTTTTTCCAACGAGCGGTCATAGGCTGAAGACGAAAGTGATTTCAGGACTTCCTTAATGAGCTGCCCGCCCCTGTCACCTGTAGTAGCGGTCAACAATACCGAAAAACCAATTTCTTTTGACAGTTTTTTCATGACGTGTTTGTTCTCGATATGGGCTATTTCATGACCCAAAACCCCCTGCAACGCCTGCTGTTTTTTACAGTCTTCAATCAGGCCTGTGTACACGACCAAATGGTTGTTGGGCAGGGCGAAGGCATTGATTTCGTCTTTGCGGATGAGGTGTATCTTGAGCGAATCACGGTCAATGTGGTTGGCTTCACACAAAGGGTTTACCAGTTTGTCCAATGTTTTTACCAGGCTGTCGTTGGTGATGACGTCTTCGGTTTGGGCAATGTCTTTCCAGATCATATCGCCCAAGCTCGATTCAATATCACGGTTGTGTTCCTTTATCTTGAAGATTTTTACGAAATCAATTTGGGAAAATCCGAACCATAAAAGGAAAAACCCAAGCACGAGCACCAGCCCTTGTAGTATGATTTTTTTCATGGCGTTGGTTTTGGTTTACAGATTAAGTTGGCCAGGTTCCCGAAAAAGAAGAGTTCCACGTGCCTTCCTTTCCTGACCTGTATGGCACAATAGGTGGTGGAAATGATTTCGAGCAGGTTGAAAATGACCACCGTAAAAAAGTAGGCCAGGTAGCCGTTGGTTATCTTTTCATCGGTAAAAATAATGGATACCGTCCACCAAAAACTGGTGGTGTTGATGACAAACAAAGCCAATTGTGACAGCAGGGCCTGGGTGCAGTGCCACTTGACAAAATGGGTTCCTTTCCTGTTTCCGAGGTAAAAAAACAGGGTGGCCAACAAATTGATTATCGGCAGAGGCAAACCCGCAATAAGCGCCACCAAAGACATCAGGTAGCTGTTCGACGCTTTTTCACGTTCGTGTTCGCTGGGTTTGTAGGCAAAATCAGTTTCTTTTATCATAAATGTTTTTGTATGTTCCAAATCCAGTTGGCAAGTACCAATAGAATCAGGATAACGGCAATTGGTGGTTTCCTGATGATTTTTTCACTTTTTTTATACCAATCGTAAAAAGTCTGCTTGCGCAAAACAAGGTCTGCCGTAATCCAGATGGGGCAGACCACCATAATCAGCACCACGATAAGTCCGAATGGATTCATCAGCAGCGCATCGGCCAACTTTCCTTCGCCCAACAACATTACCGACCGCGTCGTTCCGCAGGATGGGCACGCATAACCTGTTACAGTTTTTATGAAACAAAAACGGATGCCATCGTCAGACGGGTTAAGGAGTTGGTATAAAAGATAAACAAATCCAACGAAACAGGCCAATAGTACAAAAAGGTATAACCTGTTTCGTGTCATGTTTTAGTATACTGAATTCTGGAATGTTTCAAGGTTTTTCTCACGGGTGGCACCCATAATCATGAACCAGTCGATGATGGTCCAGATACCGAAACCACCACAGGTAAGCAGTTTCCCGATTCCCATACCGGTATCGCCAATCATGAAACGGTCTACACCCAATCCGCCACCCAAAAGGGATACGACCAAACTGGTGGTGGGCTCATAAAATTGGAGCGTCATTACCCTGGCCCATTTTGCTTCGTCCAAAGTCAATAGTTTTTCGCGGACCGCCTGTAAGTGGTGTGATTCAAAGTACTTGGCATTGATCATCATGAACAGGTCAACTTTTTGTAATTCCATAATTATTGTTTTTATTGGTTAGGTGTTTGATGGCCCTAATATATAAAAATCCTTTAAAATAATACCATTCCCCAGATAAACTGTCATTAATTGTCGCCGTCTGCCGGTTCCCAGAGTTCAATTTTGTTGCCTTCCGGGTCGAGTATCCAGCCAAACTTGCCGTAATCGTGGCTTTCCATTTCACCTACTATGGTCACGCCTTCTTCCTTCAGGGCCGCAAGCAGTGTTTCGAGGTCGGCTACCCTGAAATTCATCATATAGGGTTTCTCACTCGGTTCGAAATACTTGGTGTTGGCATCAAACGGCGACCATTGTGTCGCGGCATCTTTGCCGTTTTCGTCTTTCCAACGGAAGGTACAGCCATATGGGTTGGCCGGAAGCCCGAGGTGTGTTTTGTACCATTCATTGATGGCCTGGGGATTTTCGCTTTTGAAAAAAAATCCACCGAAACCGGTTACTCTTTTGAAGTCTTTTTTATCCATGTTTTTAGTGTTGGTTGAGGTGCAAATAAAGTAAAACAAACCTTTATTTTACTCATACTTTAGGATGATTTTACCGGCAATCACCTGGGCGAGTTTTTCGTGGCTTTCGTAGGTCCAGCCGGCGATGTGCGGCGTGAGCAATACGTTTTCGGCCTGTAGGAGGTAGCTCAGGGCAGCGGGTTTGTCAGTATCGGTAAAGAGGTTTTCGAATGAACTTTTTTCATATTCGAGCACGTCGAGGCCGGCACCCAATACCTTACCCGATTCCAAAGCCTTGACCAAATCATCAGTGACTACATTTTTGCCCCGGGAAGTATTGATCAGCCAGAACGGCTTTTTAAATGAATCGATAAAATCACGATTGACCATTTTATCAGTCAGTTCCGTCCATGGGATGTGCAGGCTCAATACCTCTGCTTTTTGCTGTAATTCCGCCAGCGGAACCTGTCTGGCATTGGCATCGCCTATATTTTCAAGGAGGTCATGGCACAACACTTCTACGTCAAAGCCTCGGAGTTTTTTCGCAAACGATTTCCCCATATTGCCATAACCGATGATACCCACGGTTTTTCCTTCCAGTTCATGGCCGCGGTTGCCTTCGCGCACCCAGTGGCCTTCGCGTACCTCACGGTCGGCCCGGTTGAGTTGGTTCATCAGCGACAACAACATCCCGAGTGCGTGTTCGCCTACGGCATTGCGGTTGCCTTCGGGTGCGGCAATAAGCGTAATTTTTTTGGCTTCGGCATAGTCGCAATCAATGCTTTCCAATCCGGCACCCACACGGGCGATAAACTCCAATTGGGTGGCTTTGTCGAGAAAAGCCCGGTCAATCTTAAACCGGCTGCGGATGACGATGCCCTGGTAATGGTGTATTTTGGCTTCAACAGCCTCGCGGGAAGAAGTATAATCGGCTTCATTGGTAAAACCGGCTGCTTCGAGTTGGTTCCACAATTGTGGGTGGTTGGTGTCGAGGTGGAGGATCTTGATGTTTTTCATTTTAAGCCGAAGGCATAATTGGGTTGGTTAAAGATACATATTTTTTGAAAATCAGGGTAGGCAGAAAACCCACCACCATCAATTAAGTTTTTTTTAGGGATTTATAGGGTTTTTAAACTTACTTTTGCGCCGAAAACAAATGTATTTCAAAATGGACGATTATTATAAGCGCTTTTTTTAAACCCGGATAAAGACCTCGATGGGGCTCTTTATTCACTTAAACAATAAAGAGACATCATGAGGACTTTTCTTAAAAACAACCATCGGGGCTTGATTGCTACCGATACCTGGGAAAAAAACTGCTGGATTTCCGTTGAAAACCCCACCGCTGAAGACCGTAATTATTTATTGGAGGAACTCCGCATTCCGGAATCCTTTTACAACGATATTGCCGATATTGACGAACGCCCGAGGATAGAGGTCGAAGACGGCTGGTACCTGATTATCCTCAGGATTCCGTTTAAAAATACCGATGCCAAACTGCCTTTTACAACCGTACCGCTCGGTATAGTGTTCAAGGAAGAAGTGTTCGTGTCCATCTGTTTCCAACAAACCGAAATGCTGTATGATTTTGTGCACTACACCCAACGCAAAAATGTGGTGGTGAAAAACCATTTTGATCTGGTGCTGAAGTTGCTGTTGTCTTCAAGTGTTTGGTTTCTGAAGTATCTCAAGCAAGTCAACCAAAGAATCAAGCTGGCCGAAGACAACCTCGAGCAATCCATCAAGAACGAAGAATTGCAGGCCCTGCTGCACCTCGAAAAATGCCTGGTCTATTTCATCACTTCGCTCAAGGGCAACAATGTGCTCTTTCAAAGAATCAAGAATAGCAAGGCCGATAACCTCGATTTTGACCCTGATTTGCTCGAAGATGTAGATATCGAATTGAAACAGGCGCAGGAGATGTCAAACATTTACAGCGACATCCTTACCGGCATGATGGATGCCTATGCCTCGGTCATTTCCAACAACCTCAATGTGGTCATGAAACGGCTGACTTCGATTTCGATTATTTTGATGATCCCGACACTTATTGCGAGTTTGTACGGAATGAACGTACCGAATTCACTGGAAAACAATCCGAACGGTTTGTGGATTGTACTGCTGGTTTCTGCGGTGTTGTCTGTAACGGGCGTGTTTTTGTTCAAGAAGAAGAACTTTTTCTAGAATCCGAGTATGAGCTTGGCAATAGAAAAGTAAATCAAAATTCCGCAAATATCGTTGCTGGTGGTAATGAAGGGTCCTGTAGCCAAGGCAGGGTCAATGCCAAACTTGTCCAATATCAACGGAATAAAGGTGCCAATCAACGAAGCAATGATGATAACCGAAACCAGTGCGATGGTGACTATCATACCGATATTCGGCTGCACATCCAAAAGGAAATGGCTGCCCAGGAACAGGATGATGGCCAGGATGGAACCGTTCAGTAAACTCAGGGAAATTTCTTTCAGCAAACGGTTGAAAATGGAACCCGTAATGGAATGGTTGGCCAAGCCCTGTACGATAATCGCCGATGATTGCACACCCACGTTTCCTGCCATGGCGGCAATGAGCGGGGTAAAGAAAAACAATTCGCCGTGTTCTTTCATCGCGCCTTCAAACAGGCCGAGCATGTGTACCGAAACAAATCCACCGAGTAAGGCCAAAACCAGCCAGGGCAAACGCGCCTTGGTCAGTTCGAGTATGCTGTCATCGGCTTCTACATCCTGCGAGATACCGGCTGCCAATTGGTAATCTTTGTCGGCTTCTTCCTTAATCACATCTATAATGTCGTCGATGGTGATGCGCCCAACCAGCCTTCCCATCTCATCCACCACCGGAATGGCTTCGAGATCGTATTTCTGCATGATGCGCGCCACTTCAACATTGGAAGCACTGACGCGTACGGAATCTACTTTTTTGATGTAAACGTCGCTGATGGGGGTTTTGGTCGAAGTGGTCAATAAATCCTTAAGCGACAAACGGCCTTTCAAGCGGTTTTCATCGTCTACCACATAAATAGAGTGCACCCGGGTGACGTTTTCGGCCTGGATGCGCATCTCCTTTACACAGGTAAGCACCGTCCAGTTTTCATTGACTTTTACGAGTTCTTTTCCCATCAAACCTCCGGCGGAATCTTCGTCGTAACGCAACAAATCGACAATATCTTTGGCGTGTTCTACGTCTTCAAGTTCCGAAATTACCTCTTCTTTTTTGCTTTCGGGAAGTTCGGCGATGATGTCGGCTGCGTCATCGGTGTCAAGTTCGTCGAGCTCTTCGGCAATTTCCTTGGCGGAAAGTCCGCGCAGTAATTTTTCCCTGACATCGTCTTCAAGTTCGGTCAGGATTTCTGCGGTTTTCTCGCTGTCGAGTATCTTGAAAATGTAAATGGCTTCTTCAGACTCGAGCTCGTCAAAAATCTCGGCAATATCAGCATGATGCAGGTCGTTCAGCAAAACTTCCAATTCCTGGTCGTTTTTCTGATGAATTAACTGTTCGATTTGAACCAAAAGTTCTTTGCTGATCTTAAACTGCATTGGCGGCTATTTTTTGGGTAAGCTCGATAAATTGTTCTACCGATAATTGCTCGGGACGCAGGTCAAAGATAGTATCTAATTTTAAATTATCTGATAATTGAAATGATTTTAGGCTGTTCCGCATGGTTTTACGGCGCTGCTGGAATGCGGTTTTGACTACTGTAAAGAAGAGTTTTTCACTGCAGGGCAAAGTGAAGTTTTCTTTCCGGCGCAAACGCAAAACCCCAGATTTCACTTTCGGAGGCGGATTGAAAACATCTTCGTTTACCGTAAAAAGGTACTCGGCCTCATAAAAAGCCTGGGTCAATACTGACAGAATACCGTACACCTTGCTGCCTTTTTTGGAGCAGATGCGTTCGGCCACTTCTTTCTGGAACATGCCTGAAAATTCCGGGACCTGATGACGCAGTTCCAAGGCCTTGAATACAATCTGGCTCGAAATATTGTAAGGGAAATTGCCGATGATGGCAAAAGGTTTTCCATCCAAAACTTCGTTGATGTTGTATTTCAGGAAGTCCTGTGAAATGATTTTGCCTTCCAGCTTCGGGTAATGTGACGAGAGGTAGGCCACCGATTCGGTATCGATTTCGATCACATAAGTGGTCGCTGGCTTTTCGAGGAGGTATTTGGTCAGTACCCCCATCCCGGGCCCGATTTCGAGCAGGGTGTCATAACCTTCAAAATTCAGCGTGTCGGCGATTTGCCGGGCGATGTTTTCATCGGTCAGGAAGTGTTGCCCAAGGTGTTTTTTGGCTTTTACTTTATCCATGATTTTGGGGTGCTAAGGCAAGGAAAACAGAACAATCCTTGGGGTTAATTCGACTGGAAAAACTCTGAAACGAGTTCGAGCTCGGTCCGGAAAGCCAACATTTTATCGCCAAAAAGGCGGTGGCCTTCATCGCGCAGGCGGGGCGCGTCTTCTTTGTAATAACGCTCCAGTGTTTCCTTACTGTCGGTGGTGTACTGGATGGCATAAGTAACGCCGCCCATTTCTTCTTCCACCAATACCTTGACCATGCGGGCTGAAGAGAATTTTCCGGTCGCCAACACGTCATTGATGTGTTTTTCCTGCATCCAGTTCATCCATTGGTCATGTACACTTTCGTGTATATTGATGGTAACGTTGTATAAAATCATGCAAAATTGGTTTTAAATGTCTTTGTCGCCGCGCAGCTGCCGGTACTTCTTTTGTGCCGTGACATAGTAAATGCTGTCGGGATGCTTGGTAATGACCTCTTCATAAAGCGGTTTGGCTTTTTCAGGGTCTTTGAGCCGGTTGTAGATTTCTGCCGAAAAAAACAGGGCTTCATCTATATAAATGCACTCCTTGAAATTGTCGAGTATTTGTTTGTAATGGGCCAATGCCGATACATAATCTTGTTGTTCTTCGTAAATTTTGCCCATCCGCAACAGCGTTACCGGCTCAATCACATCGCCTTTGTGGTTTTTGAGGATGGCCGTAAATTGGTCTAAGGCTTCCTTCTTCTTCCCCTGGTACAGTAAAAAATCGGCACGGGCAAACTTGGTTAGCGCCACATGGGTGGAATCTTCCTGGGAATTGTCTGAAATGAGCAAAAACAAATCGAGCGCATCGTTGGCAATGAGTTGGGTCGAAGCCGATTTGAGCACTTTGAGTTGGTGGCTGGCCCATTTGAAATCGTTTTTGAAATAGCTCGTGCGCGCGGTCTTGAAACTGGCTTCCTGACCGATGACGTCGTTTTTCATATCGTCTTCAATCTGGGAATAGTACAGCAGGGCCTGATTGAATTTTTCTTCAAAAAGCATGACGTCGGCCAGTTCCATCTTGACATCGGCTACCTGGTATTTGTTCAGCGGCATTTCGAGGGCGTTTTTGAGCAACATTTTCCCCAGTTCGGCCTGTTTTAAATTGAAAGTCGCAAAATGCGCCTTGATTTTAATCAGCGAAAGCGTAAAAGGGGTGAAGCCAAATTTTTTGAGCAGTTCATCCAGTTCCTTGTCGATGGCAGCATAGTCTTTTTCTGTGGCCCTCTTGATTTTCATTTCCATCAGGTAGGAATGTGATTGGATTTGAAGGTCGAGATCCTGCGTATTTTCTAGTACAAAGGTCAGGATTTCCTTGGCTTCGTCTTCTTGGTTTTCTTCTATGGCGAGCTGGGCCAGGTTGACGATGTTCCCAAAAGAATCAGAGTTGCGTTTGTAAATGGCTTTTTCCTGGATGAAGGCTTTTCCGTACTCCTTTGTTTGTACGTAAAACCAACTCAGGTATTCATTCCAGAACAAATCCTGCGATTTCTGCGCACGTAACAGCAGTTGTTTTTTGAGGGCATCATTGAATGAGGCCTCGCCTTCTTCGGTCATGAACCGCGACAATTGGTTCTGGATCATGATGTTGTTCTGCGGGTTGGTATAGGCTTCAGTCAGGAATTTTTCAATCATCAGGTCGGTGTCGCCTTTTTGTCCGTACAGCAAAGCCATCTGAAAGTTGAAATTGAGTTTTGGGTCTTTTTCAAGGGCAATCTGGTAGGCTTCCAAAGCTTGGTCAATCAGGCCTTTTTTTTCAAAAACGTAGGCGATGGCGTATACTTCGTTGGGGTTGTTCCTGATTTTGTCAATCGCATCATCATAATATTTTTTGGCCTTGGCCGGGTTTTTCTGTAGCTGAAAATTGAAACCAAGCTGAACCAGAATGGTGCCTTGTTTGAATTTGGCGTAGCGTTCGTTCAGCGCGGCTTCGGCTTTGTCAAATTGCAGCAATTGCTGTTGTGATTCAATTACCTTGTCAAAATAATTCGCGTTTCCGGGTTGTGATTTGAGCAAATCCTGATAACTGATCAGCGCTTTTTCAAACTCGCCACGGTCAAAATAATTCTGCGCCAATTGCTCATTCTGGGCCTGGAGGGCCAAGGTAAAGAGGAATAATAAAAGAAACAGTTTTTTTTTCATCTGCAGCGGTATAAAAAACGAATGTACTAAAGTAACACATTTGTGTCAATTCAGTACATTCAGCCCTAACATTAACTTTTAGTTAATAATATCGAATCCGGTGTATTTGCGCAATACTTCCGGAACCACTATGCCTTCTGGAGTCTGGTAATTTTCAATGATTCCGGCCATTACCCTCGGGAGCGCCAGGGAGCTTCCGTTGAGTGTGTGGGCCAGTTGGTTTTTGCCGTCTTTGTCCTTGAAACGCAACTTAAGGCGGCTGGCCTGGAAGGTTTCGAAGTTTGATACAGAAGATATTTCGAGCCAACGGTCTTGCGCGGTCGAAAACACCTCAAAATCATAAGTCAGGGCCGAGGCAAAACTCATGTCGCCGCCGCAAAGCCTTAAAATACGGTAAGGCAGTTTCAGTTCGCGCATGATTCCTTTTACGTGTTCCACCATGCCGTCAAGGGCTTCGTAAGATTTGTCAGGATGCTCTATACGAACGATTTCCACTTTGTCAAATTGGTGCAGACGGTTCAATCCGCGGACGTGTGCCCCATACGAACCGGCTTCCCTGCGGAAACAAGGGGTGTAGCCCGTGCACAAAACCGGCAGTTCGTTTTCGGTCAAAAGCACATCGCGGAACAGGTTCGTGACCGGAACTTCCGCTGTCGGGATCAGGTATAAATCGTCAAGCCCTACGTGGTACATTTGTCCTTCCTTATCGGGCAATTGCCCCGTACCATAACCTGACGCCTCGTTTACCAAATGCGGTACCTGGTATTCTTCGTAGCCTGCTTCGGTGTTTTTATCGAGAAAATAGGATATCAGTGCCCTTTGTAATTTAGCGCCTTTTCCTTTATAGACCGGGAAACCGGCGCCGGTAATTTTCACGCCGAGTTCAAAGTCGATGATGTCGTATTTCTTTACCAGCTCCCAATGGGGTTGGGCCCCTTCGTGCAAAACCGGAATGTCACCTTCCTGGAAAACGTTGAGGTTTTCCTCTGGGGTTTTCCCTTCTGGGACGATGTCGGCAGGAAGGTTGGGCAAAAGGTACATTTTGGAAGTGAGTTCCTGGGCTAAGGCTTCTGTTTTTTCAGACAGTTCCTTTCCCTGCTCCCGCAACTGTACGGTTTTTTGTTTTAGGATTTCGGCTTTGGCTTTTTCGCCGTTTTTCATCAATTCGCCAATATCTTTCGATAATTTGTTTGATTCCGAAAGGGTATTTTCCAATGCGGCCTGCGCACTTCTGCGGTTTTCATCCAGTTGGATGACTTCCTCGACAAGGGCTTTGGCATCCATATTTTTTTTGGCCAGGGCCGTAATTACTTTTTCACGGTTTTCCCTGATAAAGGCGATTTGTAACATGACATAATTTTTATAAGGTTGCAAATTTAACGAATTGGTTTTTATTATCAGGAACATTCCAAAAGATAAAATAATACTGACAAAGGTTTCATTTCTATTGGGTTAAATATGATTTTAATATTTGTATAAGATAAAATATAGGTGGGATTTATTATATTCGCAGAAAAAAACTAAAAACCATGAAAAAAACCTACTCCTTACTATTGTTTTATCTAGTAAGTTTTGCTTTTGCCCAAACCGGCAAAAGACAAGAGTTCGAACAATTGGTAGCGGCTGAAAGAAGGTCTTCGTCTGCTAATTTTTCTGCCTTGGCCGTTAATCCGAATACGCTCAATTACGATATTACCTATCACAAACTGGAGTTTACCATCAACCCGAATGTGAGTAAATTTGTCGCCGGAAAAATAACCACTACTTATACGGCCCTGGCCAACATGAACACCATCACGTTTGATATTGCCAATGCGCTTACCGTAAGCAGCGTCAAACAAGGCACCACCAACCTTACTTTTGTGGAAAATACCAACAACGAAGTGGTTATTACATTACCAGCCACCCAATTGGCCGGAACTTCAGCTACGGTTGAAGTGACCTATTCGGGTGTGCCGCCTTCCAACGGATTTGATGCTTTTATCCGGTCAACCCACAATGGGGTTGGGGTCATCTGGACCTTGTCGGAACCTTTCGGCGCCAGGGATTGGTGGCCATGCAAGCAAGACCTGAACGATAAAATCAACAGTATTGACGTATACATTACGGCGCCATCCCAATATGTAAGTGTTTCGAATGGGGTAGAACCGGAACCACCGGTAATTTCGGGCTCGAACAAAATTACCCACTTCCACCACAGTTACCCGATTCCGGCTTACCTGATTGCCATTGCGTGTACCAACTACAGCGTCTACACCCAAACAGCTGGTACGGCACCGAATCAATTTCCGATTGTCAATTATGTGTATCCGGAAAGCCTGGCGGGCAATATGACCAATATGGACCAAACCCCTTTGATCCTTAATTTGTACGAAACGCTTTTTGAGCCTTATCCGTTCCGCAATGAAAAATACGGACACGCCCAATTTGGTTGGGGAGGCGGAATGGAACACACTACGGTTTCATTCATGACCAATTTCAGCCGCGAACTGATTGCCCACGAAATGGGTCACCAGTGGTTTGGAGATAAAGTAACCTGTGGCACCTGGAAAGACATCTGGCTCAACGAAGGTTTTGCTACCTATTTGAATTGTTTGGTCATTGAAAATTTTGACGGCCTGCCTGATTTTGTTGCAGAGAAAGATGCCATGATTCAGGACATTACTTCACAACCCAACGGTAACCTGTACCTTACCGAGGCCCAGTCTACGAACGTAAACCGTATTTTCAGCAGCCGTCTGAGTTATAATAAAGGTGCCATGGTCTTGGAGATGCTTCGTTTCAAAATGGGTGACACCGCGTTCTTCCAAGCCTTACGGAATTATCTGGCAGATAGCAACCTTGCCTACAAATATGCGGTAACTTCTGATCTACAGGCCCACCTGGAGGCAGTTTACGGAAGCAGCCTCACCGAATTTTTCAACGATTGGGTATACAACCAAGGCTATCCGACTTATACCATTACAGCTCGTAATATTGGTGGCGGACAGGCGAGTTTTGTGGTCAACCAAACCCAGTCAGACGCTTCAGTAAGCTTCTTTGAGATGCCGGTTCCTGTAAGGGTTTTCGGTGCGGCAGGGCAACAGCTTGATTTGGTATTGGACAACAACACCAATGGCCAGACCATCATCAAAAATGTACCTTTTGCCATAACCAGCGTCACGTTTGACCCAGACAAGCACCTTATTGCCGGAAACAGTACAGCTACTTTATCCAATACTTCCTTTGACTTGGATCAGGCTGTCAATGTGTATCCGAACCCTGCTGTTGATGAATTGTATATCCAGCTTCCGAATACGGTAACCCTTGAAAAAGTAATCGTTTTCAACAGCCTTGGGCAAAAAGTAACAGAAGGACATCAGCCCTCCGTGTCGTTGTCAAACGTAAGTTCAGGCGTCCTTTTTCTCGAAATCACTACAGACGCAGGGGTCTTTCATAAAAAAATTATAAAAAAATAGCATAAACGCACCAATTTGTAAAAAAGTAAGGTGAAAACCTTACTTTTGTGCGTTAAAAAATACCCGATTCTACATGATCCAGACTGCACAAATACTCTTCATACTTTCCGTTTTGGTAATCCTCCATGAGTTTGGCCACTTCATTGCTGCCAAAATATTCAAGGTCCGCGTAGAAAAATTCTACCTTTTCATGGATGCCGGATTTGCGTTGGTCAAAAAGAAAATCAAGGATACCGAATGGGGAATTGGCTGGCTACCATTGGGAGGTTATGTCAAGCTTTCCGGGATGATAGATGAAAGCATGGATACCGCACAAATGGCCGAAGCTCCAAAACCTTATGAATTTAGATCCAAACCGGCCTGGCAACGATTGATCATCATGTTGGGAGGTATCATTGTGAACCTGCTTTTGGCCTGGTTCATCTACACCACCATGTATGTAACGGTTGGTCAGAAATATGAAGCTACCGAAAAAGTCCAGGAAAAAGGACTGGCATTTGGCGAAGTAGGATTGAATGCAGGGTTCAGGAATGGCGACAAAATCGTGTCTGTAGACGGGAAATTACAACCCAAATTCAACAGGGTTGTTATTGATGCCTTGCTTAGTGATGAAATCGTATTGAACCGCCAAGGTCAAACTGTAAAATTACACCTGACCAACGAACAGATCAAACGCATTCTCGGCACTGAAGGCCGTGGTTTTTTAAAAGCCAGGACCAACCTGAACTTGATTTATGTAGACAGTATCTATACCGGCAACAAAGTGCCTTTGCAAGTGAATGACAGCCTGCTGGGCATCAACAATTCCAAACTGGAATTTCTGGACCAGTTGAATGATTCCCTCAAGAAAAACAAGAACAAAAAAGTAGATTTATTGGTGGCGCGCAACGGACAGGAAGTCAAGGTGCCGTTTGTGGTAAGCGAAAAATTTTCACACGGAATGGACAGCATTACACGCATCAATATGCTGACCAAATTCGAAGATATTTATGTTAAGGATTTGGCTGATGATACCAATAAAGGCCTATTGCAGGAAGGCGATAAAATTGTTGGGTTGACCGGAAAACCAACGCCTTATTACCACCAATTCAAATTGTACCTTACCAGCCACAAAGGACAAAAAATCTCCTTGGACATTGTTCGTGACAACAAACCAATGACCGTGGCCGCTATGGTGGATAAAAAAGGCAGACTGGGCATCCACTTTAATGAAAAAAAGAGGAAGAATGAATTTTTGGTCGTCAACCATTTGTCTTTTGGTGAATCGGTTTCGGTAGCCATTCAGGAATCGTATACACAGTTTGTTTACAACATCAAGCAATTCAAACTGATCCTGCAGCCGAAAACCGGTGCCTTCAAGCAAATCAAAAGCCCTGTAGGCATCGCCCGCCAGTTGCCTGATTCCTGGGATTGGGAATTCATCTGGAATTTTACGGCCATGTTTTCAATCGGCCTGGCCTTCATGAATTTGCTGCCCATACCAGGTTTGGATGGCGGTCACGCCTTGTTTACCATAGCCGAAATGATTACCGGACGTAAATTGAATGACAAAGCCATGGGCTATGTACAAACCGGCGGCATGATTATTTTGCTGACGTTGATGGCATTGACCTTCGGAAAGGACATCTACCAATTGATAGCCGATAAATTATTTTAAAAAAAAAGCGCTGTTTATTTGTAAAAAATAAAAAACGCCTTATATTTGCAACCGCTTAAAAGATATACATCTTCCTCCTTAGCTCAGTTGGTTAGAGCATCTGACTGTTAATCAGAGGGTCCTTGGTTCGAGCCCAAGAGGGGGAGCTAGCAAAGAGAGAAAGCATCAGTAGACACTGGTGCTTTTCTTTTTTTATACCCTTTCTTATCCAACCAATTATCCAACGACGGCTAGATTCTTCGATTTTAAGATTAAAATTCTTTCAGATGATAGGAGTAATTAGTGTGCTTCTTTAAGTGTTTGGATACTAATTATTTATGGCTATTAAAATCTCTATATATACGATAACAAAGTGCAGTATATCAATAGTCATTAATGATGAATTAAATAAAATTGAAATAGGGGTAGCATTATCCTACGGCGGTAGTCTTGTTGAAAAGTGAAAACTTTTCAACGAAAAACATTTTAAAGTAACCCACCCGGTCAAATATTATTCGATTTTCTTTTTACAACTCACCCGGAAAAAAGAGGTACATCCCTAGTATGTCGTCCATTCTCTATTAATGTAAAAAAGAAAATAAATTTACAGATTTGCTTCCAAACATTATGATGTCAGTAGTAGCTATAAAAATCATAAATAGATAGAATTTGTCAAAAAACGAATTGGAATCCTTGTTTTGTTTGACCTGATTCATTAGGTCAGCAGTTGTTTCTTGCTCAAATAGGAAAGAAGTTATAAAAGTAGCTAGAAAACCTACAAATAGTGTTATTAAAACGTTTGTAACAAATCCGACTACTATCAATCCAATTAATTTAAATACAGTTACTGAATCAAAATTGTCATTAAGTAATTTTGATGTCCAAACTAGTGATGATGAAATTCCAATAAATAGGAAAAACACTGTATTTCTAATCCATTTAATTTTAAGATATTCTGCCATTTCTTATTTTTTACTTTGTCCATAAGTGATTAGTAAAAAAAACAGCGTTGGACGATGCCTATCAGTTACTCGGTATCGCCAGACACCTACCACATAATAAACAAAGCCAACGCATGACGTTAGCTTGCTCATTATTCTTTGTGGTATTTAAAACTGGCGATTTTAGTAACAAGAATAATAGCAAACGCTATTTTATTTTGATTTTAGTTTTCCTTATATCATATATTTGATTTATAAGTGTAAAAATACTAAGATTCATATTAACAATATTCGTTTTGCCTTTTTTTTATAACATCAACTATTACCGTAATAATCAAATTTTTTTTATTGCAACTTTTAGGTTACATTTGTCAAAACACATTGTTTTATTATAGTTTTTAAATAATGAGTATGACAATATCCGGTAAAAATATAGGTGAAATGCTAAAAGCAGCTAGGGAAGGAAAACATCTAACCCAAGAACAATTGGCGTTAAAAGTTGGAAAAAAAAGAAGTTACATATCGCGTATTGAAACGGATTATGCTAATAATATTAAACTTCAAACCCTAATAGAGATTCTTGAGAAAGGTTTCGACGTAGAAGTTGAAATAAAATTTAATGATAAATAAAGTATATGGAAATTACTGATTTGCATAAAGATATAGGTACGGCTAAAGATAATAGAGTAAGTCCAATTCATGATTGGTACAGATTTACGGCCGGATTTTCATATAAACTTGTTGATAGAATTATAAAAGAAGAGAATCTAAATGTAAACGACACTATATATGAGAGTTTTGCAGGATGCGGAACTACGCTAGTTTCTGCTCAAAAAAATGGAATTCATGCGGTCGGAAATGAAGGTCAAGAATTACTATTTGATGTTATACAAGCGAAATTAAATTGGAATATTAATTCTCAAGAAGTTGAGAGAATTTTATTAGATATTAGAACCAATATATTTCGATCAACAAGCAGAAGTCAATACCATTCTTTATTGACTACATTGTATTCAGAAAATGATTTATACCAACTATATTTTATTAGGGACTATATTACCCAAGATAAATCTGATGTAGGATTATTTTTAAAATTAGCACTTACTCAAACTTTACACAAAATTAGTATACATCCAATAGCGATTCCTTACATTTCAAGAAGCAAAACATTGATAAATTCATTGCCAGCCTATGAGATGTTTGATAAAACAGCTAGAAAAATGCTGTTAGATTTAAATGGCTACCAAGATCGAGCTAAAACAACGAGCATTTATTTGCATGACTCTAGAAATATAAATTCAAATATTCCTGATGATTTTTGTTCGGTATCAATTACTTCACCCCCATATTTGAATAATTTAGATTACGGAGAAGTGTCAAAAGTCTGCTCACATTTTTATGGTATAACTGATAATTGGAATGATATTACTGAAAAAGTAAGGAAAAATTTAGTCACAGGAGCGACTACCCACTATAAAGAGAGTGAATTTGATTTGACGAGTTGGAAACAACGGGATTTTTATTTGGAAAATAAAAATGTTCTTAATCTATTGCTTCCAGACATTTTAAAAATTAAAGAAATTAGTAAAACTCGTAAGGGTAAAAAAAGTTTTGATATTCTCGCACTATATTATTTTGAGGATATGTATAAAGTTCTTTTAGAAATGAGGCGAGTTTTAAGACCTAATAGTAAAGCTTATTTGGTGCTTGGCGATTCAGCACCTTATGGAGTTTTTATTGATACAACTAGAATATTAGGAGAAATAGCTTTAAATATTGGATTCAATAAATACGAGATTGTTAAAATTAGAGAAAGAGGAACAAAATGGCAATCATTAAAATATAGACATAGCTTAACCTTATCAGAAAACATTTTAATTCTTGAGTAATAAAACTATCGAAATATCAAATTTACCTGTAAAAGCTATCCCTATACTTTCTGATAAAGAAGCTGGGGAACAGTTTAGCCGTTGGTCATTTTTAAATATCTATTCATTAGAAGCTTTAAGAGATATTTATCTTATAACAAAGGAAACTGAACCAAAATCAAAATCTACAATTACAAAAAAAGTTAATTTATATCTAGAACCAAAGACAACTTGGGAAGAAAGAAAGGTTTTAGAGTATTTAAATGCTTTAGTAAAGTTTGGCTTGTTGCACCCCTCTTATGAAGTTAAGAATGATGCTTTTGTAAATAGCGTATTAAACACTCCCCTTTCAGAGACAGATTGTAGGGTTTTAAAAGATATTTTCTTTAGCTATTTCCGTTTTAAGGAAATATCATCCTGGTTTATAAGTACAGATGTGGACTTTCATAAGAATTTTAATCAATTATCTAAAGTTGATTTTATTGAGAGTTCTCGTCCACTGTATTATTACTGTAATAGAAATAGATTTACGGATACTTTTCTAATAGATTTAAACCATAATGAATTTAAATATTCGATTGAGAATGAAATGTCTCATCTAATGAGGTTTTGGGATGTTTATCTTAAATGGGGTACAACATTACAAATACTGGACAAGTTTAATTTAACAAGTGTTGGTTTAAAGGCAGATAGAGAGAAAGAAATATCGATGGTTTATTTTATAAAACCATTTAATCAATTCGACTTAATAAACTTTATTACGGAAAATTTTAAATCTCGTCACGTTTCAATCCCGGAATTAATATTTAAAGTCGTTTTGAAATATAGATATGCTGTAGACGACATTAAATCTTACTTAATTGATGAGGTTTTAAAAAGCGATAAGTTGACTTATGAAAGGACTTCCCAAATATTTATAATTAAAGGCAAACAAAGTTCAAAAAGAATTGAAGAAGCGACCTATTTGTATCCTAGAATAAACGATAGTTATATATCTAATATAATATTAAGAAAATGAGTTTAGAAGAAAGAATAAAAAAAAGAACCGAAAACCAAGGTAAGAGATTCGAGAAATTTGGTTTAGAATATAATCCATTTCCCAAGTCAGGAACAGCAAACACAAACGAATCTAGTGAATTCACCAGGTTGCTATTCCCAATAGACAACACCGTTAAAGAGGAAATAGAAAATTATGTAATAGATTCTTTGTTTTCTGAGGATGAAAATGACCATAAACTGATATGTACGATTACAGGAGATTATGGAACAGGAAAAACGCAATTATTACTCTATGCAAAATGGTTAATTCAATCGCTTCCTCGAAATGCCTACGTAATCTATATTAATAACCCTGAAACAAAACTCTCTGAACTCATAGGATCTATTATTGAGCATATTGGTCAAGAACAATTTAAAAAATATCTTTGGGAGCAGATTTTAGTAAATTTAAAATCAAATGAAGAATATAAAACCAAGCTGTTAGAATTCGTTTCAAACAGTAGAGTTAACAAACAGGTAAGTTTATTTGATTCTCAAGATGCATCTACTGCCATTCACCCATTTTCGACAGAAAATGAAGCTAATCATAAAGCCTTTTTAGATGCATTTTTAAAGCTGTTGCCGTTACCGAACGATAAGAAAGAATTTAATAATTTATTGCGACAAATTTTAGTAGAAATCCTTTTAGATATCAATGAAAGAGATTCAGTTATTGCAAATTATTTTTATAATCTAATAGCTGAAGATTTTGGTGTAAATAAAACTTGGGAAACCATAACTTCCGGAAGCGGTCAATATTTAGATAATAAGGTTGTAAAACTATTAAATGCGATTATTGATATAATACAAAGTCAAGGATTTGAGAGGTTTTATCTATTGGTCGATGAATTTGAAGATATAACATCAGGACGTTTAGCAAAAAAAGAAGTTGATAATTATTCCCATAACTTAAGAACTTTAATCGATAAAGAGAGAAGATGGTGTTTGTTAGTAGCGATGACTTCCGTTGCTTTAAAAGACTTAAAGCAAGTTTCTCCTCCACTTGTTGATAGATTAACAGATAGAGAGATTAAAATTGAGAGACTGAGCAAAGCCCAAGCAAGACAAATCATAGTAAACTATCTAAATATTGCTCGAGAAGAAGATCAGGATTCTACATACCCTTTTTCAGAAGAAGCCGTGGCATATATTAATTCTAATTCAGAAGAGTTGCCAAGATTGGTGTTAAGACGGGCAAATTATTTATTAGAGCGAGCTTCGGAAGATTTAGGTCAGGGGGAAGAAATAACCAGGGATTTTGCCGAAAAACATCT
This sequence comes from uncultured Flavobacterium sp., assembly GCA_964642945.1. GTDB lineage: Bacteria > Bacteroidota > Bacteroidia > Flavobacteriales > Flavobacteriaceae > Flavobacterium. The sequence continues at coordinate 86,643 of CAZXRX010000001.1, forward strand.
TGAAAACTAAATATTGATTCATGGATAAAATTATAGATAATCTCAGAATCAAGATTGCTTTAGATACACAAATATTAGCTTATTTAGTTGATAAGACTTACCCGAGCTTAAATCTTTTCATAGAGAATCTTGCCGGGAATGATTTTGTTGATTTGGTATGTCCTAGATTTGCGATTTATGAGTTTATCGGGATACGAAAATTGGAAAATTACCTACGATGTTTAGTTGAAGAAACTTCAAGCAAAGGAGGTAAGGTAAATTTTAGTTCCGCTATTAAATATCGAAATGATTTTGAATCTCCTGAATTAAAGTATATTGATGCATACGAAAAAGTAAAAGAAGAAGTTGAAAAGGAGCTAAAATTAATATACGACGATTTCGGAATTACTTACGAAAGTATATCAATACACAATGATATTTGGAAGCCGCATCAAGATTTAGTTTTATGCACTCGAATATCTAAAGAAGATAGTCTTTTACTATTATCAAGTGTGTTTCCTGATCCATTAAGCAAAGAGGAGCATTTAATATTATTAACCAATGACAGCCAATTTTCGACAGCATTCAATGACGGTGACTTTCAAGAATTACAAAATGAGATTTTTACAGCGGAAGGATTGATAAGGCCTAGTTTACATAACTTAAAAAAATGTGAATTAGAGGGAGGGACAGTTATAAACTTAACTCAAACTCATGCTGAAGCAGATATAAGTAATTTTGTTAATAATTTTATACTCCAACAAATTAGGATAAAAAATGAATCTTTGTTTCTTGGTGAAACTATGAATTGTGCGTGTAACGCTCATCTAAAAAAGCAATTACTCTGCTTTAAGTTAGCTGACGGTAAGGAAATTATTGAAAATATATACTTGTCAATCTTAACTAAAGATTTTGAACTTTTTAATCATCCAATAAAACTTTCAGAATTTTATAGTCATGGCAAAATAGATTTACCATACAGTGGTGGCGATACTCCAGAATCTAAAGAAATATCTGTAAAATTGGCTACTGAAGACGGTAATAATTTGGAAGAAGGATTAATGGGTAAAATAACTTCTCCAGGTAATATTCTATTTATTCATCCTGATAGTTTTATTTAAATTTAATCTACTTTCATAATATATTGCAACAAGTATTATAGCTTGCATTTATCGAAGGGTTGTTGTCAAAAGTTCATCATACTTTGCAATAATTTTTAGTAATAATTCGTTTCTTAAGGAATCCAACTTATATTTTTTAATCAGTTTATTTAACTGATTGACATGCATTTTTCTAATACGATCCGGTTTGTAGTCAAAATTTGTTTTCCAATAAATTGGATTTGTATATCTGTTAAGTTTATTTTTTACACTTATTGGAATAGAATGATTGTCATTAAAATCATCAATAATTAATAAGTTGTTGAACTGTGTTAAAAAGAAAGAAAATAATCTTTTTATTTTAATCTTATCCTTCAAATCATCCAACGTAAAAACACCAAACCTCTCTAAAATCCTTTTCATTAGGATTTTAACTTCTATTCTCATAATGTGATTTTTGGTCTTATATTGTTTAGATTTATTATAAACCTTTACGGAATAATCAGTCATTTCATATTCTTTAAAATCTCCTCTTCCTGAAAATTTTAAGTTTTTACTGTGGCTTGAATGCCTATACATTAATACATTTCTATCAATTATTTTTTGAGGATCTTTGTTTAATTGAATATTAAAACCAAACTCTAAATTCGTTACTTTAGTTTTTCCTGGATCTATTTCTAGATATTGTACTATTTCATCAATAACATTAACATTGTCTAAATAGTCAAAATCATTATAGTTTTGATCTTCGCCATTTATGTAGTTATTAAAGAACTTATGTAAACTACCATTAATATATGCGGTCGTTTTAGTAATTCTAATGTCCATATTTAAATATTTTCCTTGCATAGGGTATTCGGACATTAATCCGGTTTGAGTACTCACAAATGTCCTAAAATCAACTTTTGTTGTTTTGCAAATGTTATTTTCAAACTCGGCTTTATTGCTTATGTAAAATCTTATATTATCAAACATATAATTCTAATTTAGTTTGATAAGCGATTCATTAACTTCAGACTTTTTATAATAGACTCTTCCTCCAATCCCATAGGATTTTAGTTTGCCTTTTTTAGTCCATGAATGTAGTGTGCTGAAGTTAATTTGAAACAATAAAGCAACTTCATCCCTTGTCATTAGATCGGAAGATGCAATTTCAATAACTGATTTTTTAAGAAGATCGCTGTGACGCTTAATACTCTCAAAAACTAAATTTTCAAGTTCCTTTGGAGTAATGTTTGTAATTTGAACGTTTTCCATTTTAATATAATTAATATTTAATGGAACAAATTGACATTAGGGAAAAGTTAGGGTATCCCTAAAGCGTTCTTTGTAGAAATTTATATAAATCCTATTCCTGCAAGATGAGTTTTTATTTTGTTTTTTGTAGTAGGATTGTTCAGTGGATTATTCCTTTGATTTACTCCGGGACTATATATTGGGTTTAAATATGATTGAATTGTGGTTTGTCTTTCTTCTAGAACTTTGCTCAAAACCTCTGCCAATAAATTTGTATCTGTATTAAATGGCGATTTGTTCTTCAGAAAATCTAAAACACCCAACTCATGCAAATAAATAATCTTCTCTGTTGCTTTTACCGATTCGAGAATTTCAATATTTGACTTTTCGTTATTGGATACTTTTTCAAATTTGACAATAAAAGAATCTTTAGGGTTTGAATAATATCTCTCATCGTATATTGCCTTAAATCCTAAAGTATGAATCTTCTCCTCTAAATAATGCTTTTGAAGTTCCAAAGAGTGCTCAATAGCTTCTAGGATTTTTAAAGGAATATAGTCTAAACATACAAAAGTTATATTTTGCCTTAATTCATCCTTTAAAAATGTAATTTCTGTAGCATCAACATTATTATTGATGTAGGTTAATAGTCTTTCATGGTAAGTGTCAATATAAACTTGGAATCTACAGCCGGGAAAATATTGTCCCTTTAAATTAAGGTTTGAATATTCCTTTTCAAAACTTTCTGAAATATCATCAAGCCAATAACGGGATGTTGAAGGGTTGAGTTTGTATTCTGCTTTTAATTCATCTTCAGGATTTAATGATGCTAAAACTCCAAAATCTGCTTCGATAGCACTATTATAATTACGAATTAGGTTTTCTGTTTTAGTAAATAATTTTGATAACATGATTAAACAACTTTTAATTTATTCTTTTCTAATTCTTTTTTCGATAACATTTCTTGTTTTTGCTTTTCAAAGGCATTAGCGACTCTTTCACTAAATTGAAACTCTTCTTCGCCAATATATTTTAGGAAATTTGTTTCTCTTACGTGCCCTGTGATTTCCATTAGCATTGGAGTAGTAAAGTCAGGATTCCCATAATAATTACAACAGAAGGATCTTCTACAACTGTGGTTACTAATAAGCATCCATTTTTCATAGATTCCCTTTTTACCATTATATCGTGCTTCAATCATTTGATTTATTTTTGCTTTTCTACAAACAGCTTTCATCAAATTTCCTAATTCAGTTCTATTGCTTTTTTCATTACTAGAAAACATAGGGGGGAATCCATTATATTTTGTAAGTATTTCTTCAATCTCCCAATGTATAGGGATTTTTACTCTTTTACCGGTTTTGAATTGTGTAAATTGGACAAACTTAAAGCCTTTTTCTTTAATTATCATTTCATTTTTCATCCTGAATAAGTCAGATATTCTTTGACCTGTGTAGCAACCAATTATTAACCATTCCTTTGCTCGTTGTAATTTTTCAGTTATTACCGTTGTGTTTTTTATTTTGTCAATTTCGTCAAAAGTTAGCGATACAATAATTTTTTTATCTTCAAAACCTTTTATCTCTTTGACTTTGTGACTAATTTTAAAGCCACTCTTTTCAGCATCTAAAACAATTGTTTTTATCCTCTTGACATCCCTTCCTACAGTATTAATAGATAGTTCTTTTACATCTTTTAAATAATTTTCAAAATCAACTGCGACTTCATTAGTTATGTCAGTAATTTTGAATTTTCTTTTGGCTTTAATTTCAAACTCTTCAAAGTGTCTAATAATATTGTTATACTTTTCAATGGTAATTGGTTTGTAGCTATGCTTTATGCCATTTTGAATAAAGGACTTTTTAGATAAATCTTTTACAAATTGTTGAGCATAGTTTAGAAAATAATCATTTTGTGAAACTTCGAGTCTATTAAAAAACCTGTCTATGCAATTGCCTAACCATTCTCCGTTTATGTTTATTGTTTCTTCTGTATTATTAAAAGCATCATTATACTTTTTTAATATATAAGTTGATAATTCGCATAATTTTGTATTGATGCTTTTATTCTCTGCATTATTGGTCTTGGGTAGTTGCTTTGGTTCACTCCAGTCGTTAGTTGGATTTGGAATCGTAACTCCCGTTTTCCTTCTTAATTCAACACTACGACCTGCGGAAAACCTCATATAAACCATTGCGTTGGGCTTGTTAGAAGTCAAATAGAATTTAATTGTTGCCATGATCTATGTTTTTGATGATTCAAATGTATAAATATTATCCAACATTTTATCCAACAAATATTAGAATTTATCCAACATCATAAAATATTATCCAATTTCTCGATTTAACAATTCTTTATTTATAGGGGTTTATGAGAGTTTTTTAATTGTGATGAATTGTTATTTATACCCCAAGAGGGGGAGCTTAAAAGCCTGACATAATTGTCAGGCTTTTTTAATTGGTATTTGTCAAAGAAAAAAATACGGAGTAGGCAGCCGACCGCTTTTTAACATCCCCTTACCAATTTTCCTTAAAAACAAACCCTATTTTTGCATTATGTTGACAAGGATAACCATCTTGAAATTACTTATACTGTTGTTGCTGGGTTATCCGGTGGCCGGCATATCAGCCGTTCCCCCTGATGGCAAAACGCATCAAACGGAAAGCCTTTACACAAGCCGACAACACCTGCATCAAGACTTGCTACAACCACAGGTGATCCATATCAATGTAGCGACCGACCACTTGGTCAAATTGTCAAATCCGGGTTTTGCACTTTTGTTTTTCCAGAACCATGGCTTCCTGCCATTTCTGTCTTTGGAACCGGCCAAGACCATCCTACAGGATACGGACCACTGTGAAAATGTCTCCAAGCTCTTATTCCCATATCATTTTTTTTGGTAAAGCAACATTTTTTTGAAAACAAAAGAATTCTCCTGTTCCCTCAAAAGGAACACCATACTTACTTTATCAAAAAAACAAACCATGGATACACCAATCGTAAGCATAGGCCTTGTATTGACTTCAATTGTGGCCATTCCCCTTTATTATATGATCAGGGGAAACAAAATACACCAAAAACAAATTCAACAACTTTTTGACCAGCACAGCCGCGGTGGTACCTACCGTTTTGGGCTTGTGGCCACCAACAACCGAAAAGTATTGGGTGTCGATGCCCAAAAAAAGGGATTGCTGTTTATTGACCTGAACCTAAAGGAACCGTATGTGGTCTTTCAGCCGTTAAGCCCGAATGAAAACCTTCAGGTCGCTATCCCGAATGCCCAGGGCACCACAATACCCAAGAAAGTAGAATGGGTATTTATTTCAAAAAACGGAAAAGCCGCAGATAATACCATATTATTTTATGATGCTGACAAAAACTATTTGGTTCCGGTCTATGCCAATGAAGAACTCAAACTGGCCCAACAGTGGCAGGAACTCCTGATGCAATATATTTAAAAATAAAGCCCGTCGTCGACGGGCTTTATTTATTCCTGTTTTAAGGCAGCTGTTATTTCTTGGCTGTGGCAACTTTCGTTTTACTTGCCGTAGTGGTTTTTGTCTTTGTTTTCGCAGCAGCCGTTTTTGTAGTGGTTTTACTGGCTGTTACTTTGGAATTCGGTTTTGCCAAAGCAGATTTCGTTGGGGTTGTTTTGGGCTTCTTTGTCAGGTCGGTTTTAGGCCTGGCAGTTTTTGACACTACTGCTTTTGTGTTTGGGGTTTTCGTAGTAATGGTCTTGGATGACGCAGCAGTTTTTTTGGCAGTGCCGGTACCTTTTGCAGGTTCTTTATTAACGGCTGTGGTTGCCGCTTGCGTTTTTTGTGTTTCCCCAGAATCGGAGTTCCCGAAACCGAAGAAATTTTCGATGGATTTGATGATGTCAGTCATGGTAAAAGTTTTTTAGATTGTTAGTACCACAAATTTTGCCAAAAGTCTGGATATGTGGTTTATAGGTTTTTCGGAATGTGTTACATAATACAACGCAATATTGGCCGCCGAAACACCATCTGTTGTTTATTTGAACATAAAACCTTAAAAACAAACGAAATAAAACTTAAATTGGTCCCAACCAAACTTGTTTCCACAGCAGCAAAACCATGTGCAGTCAGTCCCCGACGGAACGAAGTTAAATGTAACTTGAACGCCGGTGTGTACCGGCTTAAAATCAAGACGTCTGAATTTCAGATTACACACAAACTGGTGAAGCAATAGCTTGGGCTTATTTGTATAAAAAAATTCATAGATTTGGCCCAGGTTCCAAAAAACCGGAGCCGAACCAAAAACGATTGTAAAATGATAAAAAAAATTACAACAGCCTTACTCATAATTGGGTCTTCTTCGTTGGTATTTTCACAAACCTACGAAAACCGGGCTGACCGCATTGCCCAAAAAGAAAAACACTCGGCTTCCAGGGCCATGAATGTACAGGCCAATCCGAACACCCTGAATTATGACGTAACCTACCATAAACTGGAATTGAATGTCAATCCGGCCGTGCATACTATTTCGGGAAAGGTGACCACGACCTATACTGCCGTTTCCAACATGAATACCATTACTTTTGATTTGGTCAGTGCCATGGTGGTCAGTTCCGTCAGGAAAAATGGCACGCCGCTTGCTTATACCCAAAGTGCCAACGAGCTGACCATTACGCTGCCCGCCACACAAGCCGCAGGAACCGCTGACACGCTTGAAATCACCTACTCAGGAACGCCCCCGAACACCGGCCATGTCTTTTATGACACCCATAACAGTTCCCCCATTCTGTTTACCTTGTCGGAATCTTTCGGCGATAAGGAATGGTGGCCGTGCAAACAAGACATGAACGACAAAATTGACAGCATTGACCTGTATATCACCGCGCCTTCTCAATACATCAGCGTCGGAAATGGGGTTGAAACCACCGCTCCTGTCATTTCTGGAGCCAATAAAACCACCCATTTTCACCACCACTATCCGATTCCGGCCTATCTGGTATCGATTTCGGTCGCCAACTACAGTGTTTTTAACCAGGTTGGCGGTACGGCGCCGAATACCTATCCGATTGTTAATTATGTTTTTCCCGAAAACCTGGCGTTGGCACAAACCAATCTCGGGCAGGTGCCTTCCTTTTTGAATTTTTACGAATCGATATTGGGCATATATCCTTTCCATAATGAAAAGTACGGCAATGCCGAAGTTACTTACAGCGGGATGGAACACCCAACCGTATCTTTTATTAGTAATTATGACCGCTACATCATAGAACACGAAATGGCGCACCAATGGTTTGGCGATAAAGTTACCTGCGGCACCTGGAAAGACATTTGGCTCAATGAAGGTTTCGCCACCTTTATGGATGAATTGCTCATCGAACATTTTGACGGCAATGCAGCAGGTATCACCAACAGGGCAGGCATGATCACCAATATTACTTCATTGCCGGGCGGTGCCGTTTACCTTACCGATGCCGAAGCCTTGGATGAAAACCGCATTTTCAGCGGCAGGCTTACCTACAATAAAGGCGCTATGGTACTCAATATGCTGCGTTTGAAAATGGGGGAAACTGCCTTTCTTCAAGGTCTCAGGAATTACCTTGAAGACCCCAATTTAGCCTATAAAACCGTAGTGACAACTAATTTCAAGGCCCACATGGAGGCCGTATACGGCAGCAGCCTGACGGAATTTTTTAACGACTGGGTGTACAACCAAGGCTATCCCATCTACAACATTACCGCCCAGAATATAAGTGCCGGACAAGTACGGGTTACCATAAACCAAACCCGTTCGCACGCTTCGGTGAGTTATTTTGAAATGCCTATCCCGTTAAAGTTCACCGGGGCAGGAGGCCAGGTATTTACCACCACGGTAGACAATACCGTAAACGGCCAGCAATTTATCATCAATGTTCCGTTTACGGTAACAGGGGTGGTATTCGACCCTGAAAAACACATCATTTCAAAAAACAGTACAGCTACCCTGGGTCTTGATGGTTTTGAACTAGACGCACAAATGGTAGTGTATCCGAATCCGGTAAACGGAATTTTAACTATTGATAGTACGACTCCTGTTGATAAAATCACTATAGTCAATGCTTTCGGACAAACGGTAGCTTCTGACATGGAAAATCACAACCAAATTGATTTTTCAGCTTATCCTACCGGCGTATATTTTTTACAAATACAAAGCCAGGGACAGACCAAAATAATCAAAGTAATCAAGGAATAACAGCAGTGCTGCCTTCAGATAAATTAAAATCCGTTTCTGAAATATAGATTGGCTGTTGAAAATTTGCTTAAAAGGCTAAAGCGGAAATCAATTAAATACCTACATTTGAGTCAATTAACCAATCTGACCATGAAAAAAACGGTATGTTTATTTTTCCTGATTCCCTTTCTTTACGGCCCATTGGGTCAGGCCCAAATCAACCTTGGTACCACGGTTTTGACCAATACCGTTGTGGCCACCAACCTCAATGTGCCTTGGGACATGTTTTACGGCCCCGATGGCTGGATTTGGTTTACCGAACTAAGCGGCAACATCAAACGCATGAACCCCAATACCTATCAGGTGCAACAGGTTTTTGCCATTAACGATGTGTCGCTTTTCGGCTTCAGCGTTGGGTTGCATTCGATAGTGCTGCACCCCGATTTCAACACCAACCATTATTTGTATGTGCACTACGCCTATACCAACACGACTTCAAAAATAGTCCGGTACCAATACGATACCGTCAATAATACACTGCTCAATCCGACAATTATTCTCGGAAGCATCCCGGCCGGGGTTTCGCACAACGGCTCGCGCATGATCATCCTGAATGACAAATTATACATCTGTTTGGGTGATACCTACAGCACACCCGCCGTGGCACAGAATACCGCTTCCATCAACGGCAAGGTGCTTCGTATGAACCTCGATGGCAGCATCCCTACAGACAACCCGACTGCCGGCAGTTATATCTACAGCATGGGCCACCGCAACCCACAGGGCATGTGTTACGGCAACGGCCGTTTTTACAGTTCAGAACACGGCACTTCGGCCAATGACGAGGTCAACATTATTGAACCCGGACGCAATTATGGCTGGCCCACCGTCGAAGGCCTTTGCAACACGACCGCAGAAATCACTTTCTGTACCGCAAACAACGTCAAGGAACCCATCTGGAGTTGGTCGCCTTCCATTGCCCCGGCAGGCATGGACCTTTATCAAAATGCCGCCATCCCCGAATGGAACAATTCGTTACTCGTTGCCGTTTTGAAAGACAAAAAACTCATCCAGCTCAAACTGAATACTGACGGCTCGGGCATTACCCAACAGAATACCTACCTTACCAACACTTACGGCAGGTTGCGCGATGTGCTGGTCATTCCTGACGGGCGCGTATTTTTGTGCACCTCCAACCGCGATTATGCCGGAACGCCCACCACAGGCGATGACAAAATCATCGAACTCAAAAACAACGCACTGGGCCTCGAAAACCACAGTACAGTCCAGGCCACTTCGGTTTATCCGGTGCCGTCAAACGGGCTGCTGTCCATCCAGTCCGATTACAGTTATACGGGAGTTGTTTTGTTAAATACAGAAGGCAAAGCAGTCTTTTCGTCAGCCCATACCGAGCAAATCAATGTAAGTGGTTTTGCTGCCGGAATTTATTACCTCCAACTGTTGGATGCCGATAAAAAACCAGTCGATACCAAGAAAATCATCATCAAATAGGCTTAGTCCTTTTTCGGTAATTTCTCTGTCAGGTACTTCCAATACCTTTTTGGCACGTGCCTGAGGTGCAGTTTCATGTTTTTGCGTGCGGGGATGTTGGTGCTTTTGAAATAATCCTTCCACAGCAAGCCATACAATTGCTCCTTGTCGTGCAGCAACCCTTCGGCTACTTTCAGTTCCGGAGCCTGTTCCATTACAATTTCTTCCACTTTTTCCAAATCATAATACAGCCCATAGTGGCGTTTGAGGTCATAAATAATCCAGCGCTGGTCGGCATAACGGTTTTTGAAAAACTGGGCAATCAGCGGCAGCACATTGAAATCTGGTTCTATCGGGGCATAAAAAATCCCGTCGGCAGTCTCCTGAAAGCGGATAAACGCCTTCATGCGGTGGCGCTCCCGGTTCACACTGCGTTCCATCTGCGTTACGGCCAACACGGCAGGGTGCCCGAAATTCTGGTCGGCCCCTTTTGGGTGATCAAAAATATAACAGGCCCATTCAAAAAGCTGTTGAAACGTCGCTGCATCTTCCGACAAAAAAGCCTTGTAAAACCGCAGCAGTCCTTCGTTCCCTGTTTTTTTCTTCAGGCCTTCCCAGACGCGTTTCGCCTTGGTTTCATCACTTAAAATTTCCACCACTTCCTCCAGCAAAACCGGCTGGAAATGGGCCATCGCCACCACTTTGATTTGACCGGGTTTGCGTTCATAAAATTCAAAAATGGCCGTTAAAAGCCCTTCCAGGGTGCCGTCAAATAGATAAATGGTCATGGTTTTTGTTTTTTTGGCGCGCCGGCGATGGCAGCCTTTTTACTTATCAGCTACGGTGGCGCCGTCAGGCTGTCCGCTCTATCTTTTGCTTTGCTTTGCGCCGCAAAAGGATGCCGCTTCCATCCTTCGCGCGGGCCTCAATACAACTCACTTTCAGTAGGTACTATGGGGTAAATTTTCCCCGGGTGTTTTTTGGCAAAGCTCCCAATCAACTGCATTAAATAGTGGTTGCTTTTGTAGCGGGTAACCTGCTCCCTGAGTTGCATAGGGTTGGTAAATCCCAAATCGGCGGCTACATAGCCCATGCCGTAAAAATGCCCGTCTTCTACCCAAACGCAACTGCGTTCATCGGTGTGTCTGCCTTTGTCAATAATGGCAAAACTTGGTCGTTCCTGTCGCAAAAAAGCAATCGCCTGGTCAATCTGGCTGTTGTGTTGTTCCAAGTCAGGTAAAGGCGAATCATCAGGTTTCCGGTAAAAGGCACTTTCCTGCGCACTGCCGTATTTGCAGAAACGGGGGTCAATGCCAAACTGCGCGGCCAGGTTGTTCAACAGCATGATGCCTTCGTATTCCTGCCCAAAATGTTCAATGGCCGTTTGTAATTTGCCCGTTTTGCCAATGGCGAGGTATTGGTAACCGTTGCGGGCTTCATACACATACAAACCGAATTTTGACTCAAAACGCTTCAAGGCCTTGTTGTGCTCGGGCCACAATTTCCTGATTTCGCTGCATTCCAACAGCAGTGCCATCAGTTCGGTGGCACAAACCTCAAACGAAATCCCATGAATGTCACGCAAAAAATGCTGCCGTTGCGGACTAATACTGTGTCCGGTGAAATGCGAAGCCACTCTTTTTTTTAGGTTGATGGCCTTGCCCACATACACCACTTTCTTTTCGCGGTTGTAGAAATAATACACACCCGGTTTTTCGGGCAAACGTTCAAAATCTTCCGGAGGGAGGTTGGGCGGCAGCCTTTGGTCTGGGGCGGTCTTTTTGATCATTTGCGTAATGATGCCTTCGGTGTCCCATTCGAGCAGGCGCGAGAATAAAATGGCCGTCGCATCGGCATCACCACCCGCCCGGTGCCGGTTTTCAATCGGGATGTTCAACGAACTGCAAAGTTTTCCCAAACTGTAGGACGCAATGCCAGGGCAGATTTTACGGGCAGCCCTTACCGTACACAATTTGCGCGCCGTCCATTTGAATCCGGCTTCTTCCAGTTGGTGCTTTACAAATGAATAATCAAAGTTCACGTTGTGTGCCACAAATACGCGGTGCTCCAATAAATCAAAAATTTTCTCGGCGATTTCATCAAAAATAGGGGTATCTTTTACCATCTCATTGTTGATACCCGTAAGTGCAAATATAGAAACCGGAATGTCTTTTTGTGGGTTCACCAGGGTTTCAAAACGCCCGGTCACTTTTTCGCCATCGTGCAACACTACCGCAATTTCCGTGATGCGGCTTCCGCCGGCATTTCCGCCCGTGGTTTCGATATCGACTATGGCATATTCGGTTTTTTTCATGGCTGGTTCAAAAAAGCGTGAGTTGGTTTTGTGGTACCTTTAAATATTTGCTGTTGCTTTCCGAAAGGATCAACCCTTTTACCTGCAGGGCATCAGGTGAATTAAGTTGGAACATGCTGTCGGCACAACGGATGAAATGTTTCGCCCGGTTATAGGCAATGCCTATTTTCTGCAATTGATCGGAGCGCAACCGGCCAAACTTACGGGCCATCACGATTTTTTTGGCCGAACCCACCCCAATACCCGGAACCCGCAGTATCATGTGGTAATCGGCCGTATTGATGTCTACCGGAAACTGTTCCATGTTGCGCAGGGCCCACGACAGTTTCGGGTCTATGTCAGTGTCTAGGTGTGGGTTTTTGGTATTCAGGAGTTCGTGTACGTCAAACCCGTAAAAGCGCATGAGCCAATCGGTCTGGTACAAACGGTTTTCGCGCAACAACGGTGGCTGGCTGCCAATTACAGGCATGCGGGTGTCATGACTGATGGGGATGTAACCCGAATAATACACCCGTTTGAGGTCGTAATTTTTATAGTATTCGTTGGCGCTGTACATGATTTCCATGTCGGTTTCGGGCGTGGCCCCAATGACCATTTGGGTGCTTTGCCCCGCCGGAACGAATTTGGGTACGTGCCGGATGATTTTTTTCTCGTCTTTCAGTGCAATGATGCTGTCGTTGATAAAACCCAAGGGTTTTTTGACGTCTTCATGCGATTTGTCTGGGGCCAACAGTTTGAGTCCGGCTTCGGTGGGCATTTCGAGGTTGATGCTCATGCGGTCGGCATACAAGCCGGCTTCGGTAAGCAGTTCCTGGCTGGCGCCCGGTATGGTTTTGAGGTGGATGTAACCGTTAAAGTTGTTTTCGAGGCGTAGTTTCTTCACAATCCGCACCAAGCGCTCCATGGTATAATCGGCATTCTTGAAAATCCCCGAACTCAGAAACAGCCCTTCGATATAATTGCGTCGGTAGAAATTCATGGTCAGTTCCACCACTTCCTCAACGGTAAAGGCCGCGCGTTTGACATCATTGCTTTTGCGCGACACGCAGAAGGCACAGTCAAAAATGCAGTGGTTGGTGAGCAAAATCTTTAGCAGTGACACACAACGCCCGTCTTCGGTATAGGTATGGCAAATCCCGGCGCCGTTGGCATCGCCAAGGCCTTTGTTGGTGTTCTTGCGGTTGCTGCCGCTGGACGAACAGGATACGTCATATTTGGCGGCATCTGCCAGTATTTGCAGCTTTTCGCGGATTCTTTCAGACATGGGGTTGGCTTAAAATGGAGTTTATAAAGATAAAAAACCATTCGCTATGAGGGGGAACAACAAAAGTTAAAATTGGAAGTTTTTTTGAACAAGTGGGTCGGGAGGGGACAGCTGCACAATTTTGGCTTGTTTTCTGTTTCCTAAATAAAAAAATCAGTTATATTTGCACCCGCAAACGGTCTCGTAGTTCAACGGATAGAATAGAAGTTTCCTAAACTTTAGATCCAAGTTCGATTCTTGGCGAGATCACGAATGAATAAAAAATAAGGGAAAAACATAAAGCTCGCTTTAATGTTTTTCCCCTTTTTTTGTTCTCAAAGCGGAGCTAACAAGAACTTGCGCAGCAAGAATCTTGGCGAGGCTTTGTAGCGTTACATCATACACAAGCTCGCTTGAGTATCATTTGGTTTTGACTTGCGAATAATCTTAATCATTTATACATGAGACTTCTTCTTTTGTCTTGAAACAAAAGAAGCAAAAATTCAAGGCTCTCATATTCCCGGATTAAAAATCAACAAAGCGATTTTTCTATCGCAATCCGAACCGCTCGTCGTGCCTCCTCGACTTCGCGGATTGCTCCCTTTTTCCAACGCTCAAATCCCTTTGTGATTTTTTAAATCCGGGAATATAAAGGCCGAAAGGTTGTCAATTTAAAACCCTTTTTCATTCCAAACCACCCCCAACAACGCCCGATTAAAAAACACCACCCCAACCCTAGCCCCGACAGCAGCGGCATCCTCTGTCGTTTGTAAAACGGCAGAGATACAGCGTATGGCGGGACCAGACGTCAACAAAAAACGACACGCCTGCTCCCAATTGGCCTGAATTCCTTACATTTGGGTTTTCCAATCAAAAAACAAATTATGAAGAAAGTTAGCATTACTTTACTGGCAGCCACGGTTTTACTGGCTTCCTGTGAAAAAAAAGAACTCGCCTCGGGCATCATCAAAAAAAACATGGATACCCTCGTGCATCCGGGTGATGATTTTGCCGAATACGTTAACGGGAACTGGATGAAAACGGCCAAAATCCCGGCAGACAAATCGTCTTATGGGGCGTTTGACATGTTGTATGACCAATCGCAGAAAGACGTAAAAGCCATTATCGAGGAAGCGGCCAAAGGCAGCCACGCCGAGGGGTCTGACGAGCAGAAAATCGGCGATTATTTTGCCTCTTACACCAACCGCAAACAGCGCGATGCCAAAGGGATTACACCTTTACAACCCGAACTCAAAAACATCGATGCCATCGCCAATTACAGCGATCTGGCGGTGTATTTTGCCAAGGCTAACAAACTCGGAAATACCGTTCCGTTCCAGTTGAGTGTGTATACCGATTTCAAGGATCCGACCAAATACACCCTTATTACCTGGCAGGCAGGACTTGGTATGCCGGAACGCGAATACTACCTGTCGAACGATGCCAAGATGGCCGACATCCGCAAAAAATACATCACCCACATCGAAACCCTCTGGACGCTGGCCGGAATGCCCGATGCCGCAGCCAATGCCGCGAAAATCATGGCACTCGAAACCACCATGGCCCAGAGCCACATGAAAAAGGAAGACACCCGCGACATGCAGAAGCTGTACAACAAATATGCCGTGGCCGATTTGAAAACCCTCATGCCCGATTTTGATTGGACCGCCATGCTCAAAACAGCCGGGGTTGCCAATGAAAAAAGCGTGGTGGTGACGCAGGTGGATTACCTTAAAAACCTCAATAACATCATCAAAACCACGCCTATTGACACCTGGAAAATCTATTTCAAATGGAGCCTGCTCAACAAATCGGCTTCGTTGCTCACGACTGCCCTCGATAAGGCAGATTTTGATTTTTACAGCAAAACGCTTTACGGCATCGAACAACCCGAAGAAGACTGGAAGCGCGGTGTGAATGCAGTGAATGGCAGCCTGGGTGAAATTGTAGGGAAGGTATACGTGAAAAAACATTTTTCCCCCGAAGCCAAGGAACACATGACCGGCATGGTCAAAAACCTGTTGAAGGCCTATGGGGAAAGTATCAAAAACCTCGACTGGATGAGTGCCAACACCAAAAAAGAAGCCCTTGCCAAACTCGACAAGTTCATGATCAAGATTGGTTACCCAGACAAATGGAGGGATTATTCGGCCCTCAAGGTCGATAAAAATGACCTGTACGGAAACGCCGTCCGCGCAACCGAGCATGAGTACAACCGCAGCATTGCCAAATTGGGCAAGCCGGTAGACCGAACCGAATGGGGCATGACCCCACAAACGGTGAACGCCTATTACAACCCGTCACTCAACGAAATCGTATTCCCTGCGGCCATTTTGCAACCGCCTTTCTTCAACCTTGAAGCAGACGATGCCGTGAACTACGGTGGGATAGGGGCCGTTATCGGACATGAAATCGGACACGGTTTTGACGACCAGGGCAGCACCTTTGATGGCGACGGCGTGCTCCGCAACTGGTGGACACCGGCCGATTTGACTGCTTTCCAGGCCAAAACAAAAGCCCTAGTAGACCAATACAACGGGTTCAAGGTATTTCCTGATTTGAACCTCAATGGTTCTTTTACCCTGGGTGAAAATATTGGTGACCTCGGCGGATTGAGTATCGCCATCAAGGCCTACAAAATGAGCCTCAATGGCAAAAAAGACGAAAAAATGGACGGCTTTACGGGCATCCAACGGGTATTTCTCGGTTGGGGTCAGGTATGGCAGGATAAAAGCCGTGACGAAGCCTTGCGCAACCTTGTGGCCACCAACCCGCACTCACCACCGGCTTTCCGGATTAATGGGGTAGTGCGCAACATCCCGGAGTTTTACGAAGCCTTTCAGGTAAAACCCAACCACAAACTGTATCTCGCGCCAGACAAACGCGTCAAAATCTGGTAACAAATCATAAAAAACGCCCCAAGCAATTGGGGCGTTTTTTGTTTTTATCGGATAAAAAAATTATTGCTTCTTCGGCAAGGGCTGGCCCACGGCTACCGAACAATCGTGTCCGGCCTGGCCATGCGGCGGATTCATGCCCGGGGCAGTCACTACCTGTTCAGCAGGAGCGGCTACAGTAGGCGGAAGCGAACCGGAGGCTTGTTTCAGCATTTCGGGCGTTACCTGGGTGGCTTGGGTGACGGTAGCCGAACCGTTCTGTGCTTTTTTGCCCGGAGCCGAATTCAACGGCGCACCCACCGAAATATCACAACGGTGGCCCGGCTGTCCGTGGGGCGGGTTCATGCCTTTGGCAGTGGTCACAGGAGTAGTTTTGATGGTTCCGGTGGGTACCGCATTATACGATTGGGCATTGGCCTGCGGGTTGGCTGTCATCACCGATCCGCCATTGACGGAAACGGTTTGTTGTGCAGGCGCGGCTACAGGGGCAGCAGTGGTGTCGGCCACAACGGCCGTGGTATCAGTAACTGCGGCTTCGGCTGGCGGCGCCTCGGCGGTTTCTTCTTTCTTGCAGGCCGTAAAAACCAAGGCCACGGCTGCCAGTATGGTGAGGGTCTTTTTCATAAAATGAATTTTTTGTGAATTTCAAATATAAGGGATTTTTGGATTGGTTGGTGTTAAAGGATTTTTTGTAGAAACAATATTAAAAACTTTAGCTTTTGAGATTGTTTATAAAATTGAAATATAGCGTTAAAAAGGCCGCTTTACTTTTAGTATTTTTACACAAATCCTAACACTATATGTACGCAAAACCATTTTTGAAATGGGCAGGCGGTAAAACCCAATTAATTACCGACATAGAAAAAGCCATTCCGTCAGAATTTAGAAAGCAAAAATTTACTTATGTAGAACCTTTTGTTGGTAGTGGCGCCATTTTGTTTTGGATTTTAAACCATTTTCCTAAGGTTGAAAAGGCAGTTATTAATGATATCAATACAGATTTAACCAATGCTTATAAAACCATTGCTGCATCTCCAAAAGAGCTAATTTCAATTTTAGCTCAATTTCAAGAAGAATACCATGCTATTGACTTACAACAGGAAGTAAAAAGAAATTACTACAATGAAAAGCGCCACCTTTTCAATTCCCGATCAACAGATACCGCTACCCAAGCAGCGTTATTCATTTTTCTTAATAGAACTTGTTTCAACGGATTATTTCGCGTCAATAAAAAGAATGAATTCAATGTGCCGATTGGCAGTTATAAAAAACCCATGATTTGCGATGTAGAAAACATTCTTTTGGTGAGTGAAGCATTGCAAAAGGTAGAAATTTTAACGGGCGATTACCAACAAACCTTAAACCAAGTTGACAAACCCGCCTTATTTTATTTCGATCCGCCCTATAAACCTTTAAATGCAACCTCTAGCTTTAATTCTTACGCCAAAGATGAATTTGGCGACAGCGAACAAATCAGACTGCGTGATTTCTGCAAAACCCTAGATGGCTTAAACCACAAATGGATATTGAGTAATTCTGATGTGAATGGAAAAGACATGACCAATACTTTTTTTGACGATATTTACAATGAGTTTCACATCAATAGGGTTTTGGCCAGAAGAAGTATTAATGCCAATCCTGAAAAAAGAGGCCAATTAACCGAATTGTTAATCACCAATTATACCAATGAACAAACTTTGTCAATTGCTTAAAATAGAAAGTGAAGATTTACTTTTTCAACAAATTACCTCTTCATTTAAAGACAAAGGCATTACACTTTGGAGTTACTTCGTCAACTGGGAAAAAGTACACAAAAACATAAAACCTATTGAAAAAGAACTTAATCTTCTAAACGTTCTAATCGGCAAAGAGAATATCGAAGAAGAAGTATATGAGTTAATTAAAGAATACCCACAAGTAATTAAAGCTTTTCCGTTTCTAATAGCTTTTAGAAGCAACTCTGTTTCTATGCTTGTAGATGAAACCAATTTTATTTATAAAGATTACGATTTCAAGCACCGCCTAATGTCTGATAATGATTGCAAAGATTTGACTCTTTTTTTCATGCAATCAGGTTTGGGTAATTTGATGAAAGATAAAAAGGTAAAAAACTTAGTCGATTATGTTACGGGTGTTGAGGTAGGCCTAGATAGTAATGGCAGGAAAAATCGAGGCGGCACCTTAATGGAAAATATTGTGGAAAAATTTGTTTCCCAAGCCTGTGCAGAATTAGGATTAGAATATATGTCGCAAGCCAATGCCAAAAAGATAAAGCAACATTGGAATATTGACATTGTAGTAGATAAATCATCACGAAATCTGGACTTCGCCATTAACAAAAACGGCAAACTCTATTTTATAGAATGCAATTTCTACGGAGGCGGAGGTTCTAAATTAAAATCTACAGCTACAGAATATGTGAGTATGAACGCGTATTGGAATGCCCAAAACATTACCTTTATTTGGGTAACCGATGGAGCAGGTTGGAAGTCAACGCTAAAACCACTACGCGAGTATTTTGATAAAGCGGACTATTTGTTGAATTTGGAGATGTTGAAAAATGATTGTTTAAATAAATTATTGTATTGATGAACTATATATATTTATTGATTGGATTTGGTTTAATTGTATTCGTTTTTATATTGTATAAAATGAAAATATTGAATACCATTTTCAATTTTATATTGCTTTCTGTCTCAATAATACTTGAGATTTGGACAGATCTTATTTTTAAAATAGCTGGAAATCTATTTCCTCTATACATTGGAGCATTTATTTTACTTCTAGTTGATTCAAAATCAATTTCAAAAGTAATAGACCCAGTGAGTTTTATTCTTTATAGTTCCACATTTTTATTCAGCACAATGTATTTATGGTATAAAACTATAGATGTGAAAAATAAAAATGGACTAATCATATTTCTTGTTTTTCTCTTGACTGCAATTGTAATCTCTTTAATGTATGCATTTTCTTTTACAGAAGTATTGGATAGAAACTTTGATTTAAGTGTATGGTCTTACCGCATTTTTGGTTTTACTGTTGTTATTTATATAATATACGAATGCATAAGCCATTATAAAGCAAACAAATCCAATTTTGGTGCGGCTAGTAATAGCAATTACGATAGTTTTAAAGCATTATTTGATAAAAACAAAGGAAATGGATAAAGCTTATATAGAGATAGATTGTATAAAAGTAGATCAACCTATAGGTTCATTTTATATTGGAAAAATAAAATGGCAAGATCTTTTATTGATTGCTCGAAAAGATATTGAAAGAATAAGAGAAGAGGGAGAGGGAGATATAGAGGGTTATTTTGGTATTCAAAGAGAACTTTCTGAAAAAAGATTGAAAGAAATAGCTCAATATGTTTCATATGAGGACTCTACATTTCCAAACAGTATTGTTTTAAGTATTGATTCAATACTTTTTGATGAAAATACTGAAGAAGTTACTGAAAACATTATATCGTTTAATGACAATAAACTAATTTTAAGAAATGACGGTAAAATAGCTAAAATAATTGACGGGCAACATAGACTTTTTGGGTTAGAAAAATACTCATTGGAAGACCCTCTTTTTTGTCAAAATAAGACTTTTGATTTAATCGTTACTATCTTTATAGATATTGATGAAGAATATCAATCAAATATTTTTGCAACAATTAATAAAGCTCAGACAAAAGTGAATAACTCTTTAGTTTACGATTTATATTCTCTAGCAAAAACAAGAAGTCCACAAAGAACTGTTCACAATGTTGTAAAATTATTAAATGAAGATAACAATAGTCCTTTTTATCGTCTTATAAAAAGATTAGGCAAAGCAGAGTTTAAGTCTGAAACTATTGCACAAGCAACATTGGCTGATACAATCATTAGATATATTAGTAATAATCCAAGCTTAGATAGAAATGTTTTAAGAAAAGGAAAGAAGCTAGATTTTATTAAAGATTCAGAAAAGAAAAGGTTCTTTTTAAGGAATTGGTTTATTGAGGAAAAGGACGAAATTAAAATCGCTCAATTAATTTGGAATTATTTCGAAGCAATAAAAGATAAATGGAGTGAAGCTTGGGGTAATGCAAATTTCATTTTAACAAAATCTACTGGAATTATTGCTTTTATGAGATTCTTGAAAGATATCGTTAATTATTATGACTTAGATAGCGTTATCAGCAAAGATGAATTTATTACACTCCTTGATAATGTAAAATTAAAAGATGAAGATTTTACAAATGAAAAATATAAAGCTGGGGGTGTTGGACAGTCGGATCTATATAAGGATTTATTAAAATCATTAATTCTTGATATTGAAATTTGTCAGAAACCACATAGATATGATAAAAAATATACAATACTTGATGATAGCCAAGAATTTTACATGGAAGGTAGAAGACATCAATGTGCCGCATGTGCTTATGAGCAAGGATTTGAAGATGCAAAGAAAGGTTTTCCAGATAAATTTCGACCAGAAATATTAAATATAAGTCAAGCTGGAGCAGTAAGACATAAAGACCCAAAACAAGCTTACAAAATGGGTTATGAAGATGGATTAAAAAAATAATCTAAATGCTTAAACCCTACTTCAAATCCAAAGACAAAAATTTCTATCTGCTAAAGGGCGATACCATGAAGCTCTTGCCCAAATTTGAGCACAAGTTTGACATGGTTTTTGCCGATCCGCCTTACTTTCTTTCCAACAATGGGTTGTCTATTCAAAGCGGTCAAATTGTTTCCGTTAATAAAGGAAAATGGGACAAATCAGAAGGGTTTGATTTTATCAATGATTTCAATCGCAATTGGCTTACACTAGCCAGAGAAAAACTCAAAGACAACGGCACCATTTGGATTAGCGGGACGTATCACAATATTTTTTCTATCGGTCAACTATTACAAGAGTTAGATTTTAAAATTCTCAATGTTATCACTTGGGAAAAGAACAACCCGCCACCTAATTTTTCGTGTCGCTTTTTCACCCATTCGGCAGAGTTAATCATTTGGGCGCGTAAAAAAGAAAAAGTGCCACACTACTACAATTATGAGTTAATGAAACAGCTCAATGGCAACAAACAAATGAAAGATGTTTGGAAATTACCCGCTATTGCCAGTTGGGAAAAATCATGTGGAAAGCATCCAACTCAAAAACCTTTGTCGGTTTTGACAAGAATTATTTTAGCCTCGACCAAACCCAATGCCTGGATTTTAGATCCCTTTGCAGGGAGTTCTACCACAGGAATTGCCGCAAATTTGGCAAATCGACGCTATTTAGGAATTGATATGGAAACTGAATTTCTGGAGATGAGTAAAAAAAGAAAACTTGAAATTGAGAATCCAGAAAAAGCGGCTTTATACAAACAAAAAATCAGTGGTTTTAATAATAAAAATGAGCTAAATTCTTTTTTGGTCCAAGAACCACAAGAACCCTATTCAATAGAATTGAGTCTTTAGGTTATCGCATAAGAATACCTTTAAAATCCGCCAAAAACCACCCACCAAAAACCTCACGCGTCGTATCAACGCCGTATCAACGCCGTTTATGTCGAATGTTGGCAAAAGAACCAAATGGTTTTTACCTATTCCCCGAAGAGACTGTGATTTTCACGACATAATTCAGTTGTAAACCCTGGCATAGGATTCGTAGGCGAGTGTCAAATATTCGAAGAATCCGTAAAATGAAAAGCTGTTTGAGCGTAGCGAGTTCTTTTCATTTAGGATTCAAGAATTAATTTGACCGCCGAGAATCCCAGCCTTGACTTTTTTGTTACTTTTTGTGTCAAGACAAAAAGTAAGAACTCCAATATTTCATCAACTTGCATGAGTAGTCAGTTTTAAGTTGTGCTGAAAAGCCATCACTCCTCCATCAAAACCTTCGCCAATTTATTATCCCGCTGATACACATCCTCATAAAAATGCACCCGGCCTTCGGGATCTACCCATGAGGTGAAATACCCAATATATACCGGAATTTTGGTTTTGAGTGTGTACCAGTCTTCTTCGCCTTTCTGCATGGCGGCACTGACCTTGGCGGCGTCCCAGCCAGCGTCTTTTTTCATGATGAGGTTGGCCAGGTCTTTGGCTTTTTCCACCCTGATGCAACCGTGGCTGAACGCGCGGTCTTCCTTGTCATAGAGGTGTTTGGCAGGCGAATCGTGCAAATAGATGTTGTTCGAATTTGGGAACAGGAACTTCACCAACCCGAGTGAATTTTCGGGGCCGGGTTTCTGCCGCACGTTGCCTTCGTGCCATTCCATGCGGTGTTTGTCGAGGTAGTTGGCGTCTTTGGCAATGCCCGGTTTGATTTCTTTTTCGAGTATGCTTTTGGGTACATTCCAATAAGGGCTGAACACGATATAACGCATCATCCCGCTGAAAATCACCGTGCGGTTCATGGTATTCCCGACCACCACGTTGGAACTGAGTGCAACTTGGTTGTCTTTGTAATAGGTCAGTTTATACGATGGGATGTTGATGGTAATCCGCTCCGGGGCCTTGGCCAGTTTGGGCGACACCCAACGGCAGCGTTCCATGTTGACGATAAGGGTCTTGATGCGCTGGCTGACCGGAATGTTCATGTCGGCAATATGTTTGGGCAGGATTTTGTCATCGGCTTCAAACCCCTGACGGCTTTTGTATTGGTCAAGGCCTTCCTTTAGACTGGCGTCATACACCATGCTTTTGGAATCTGACGATAAATCGCCCGACAAAAACAAGCGCGTGCGTATTTGTGCGATGGCCGGGTCGTTGTCGTTGGGTTGAAACGATTTGAATCCTGCCGGGGCTTTAATGGTTTTCCAGCCGCCTTTTTTCTCGATGTTGCGGTAGGTGCTGAGCGCTTTTTTAAGCTCGTAATATTGCGGGATGAGGTTGTTGGGTGCTTCGATTGCCTTGGGGTCTACCAATAGTGTATCGAGGTAGGCGGCATATGACAATTTTTTTCTGGGCAGGTACCAGCCCAACGCCTTCGATTGCGCTTCGGGGATGCCGCGGTTCACCTTGGTGGTGTAATAAAAATAATAGGTCGTCAGAAACAGTTCGGTTGTTTGATCGGGTTTTTTGCTGTCTTTTTCCAAAATACCGTCAAACACTTCCTTATAAGGAACGGTGGTCGGGATGCCTTCTTCCCCGATGTTGTTGATTTCGTCATGCAGCACTTCGGCCGTTTCTATGGTGCCGCCTTTGTCATACCAGATGTAGTGGTATTGTTCTTTTTCATACAAGGCTTCCACTTGTTTTTGGTAGTCTTTCAGTTTCGGATATTGGGCAAAGAAACCTGCAACGGCAGACGCTTCAAAAGTAGCCGCATGGCGGTTGGGGGTGTCGTCTTTCTTTTTACAGTTCCAAAAGGTAAAGGCAAGCGCAAAAATAGCCAGGATGCTGAAAATCCTGAGAGTATTCATATTTTTCATAGGTTTGGTTTTGATGGCAGATTGTTAACCGAAAATGGCTTTCCGTCTGTTCGATAAAATTACTACCTTTACTATCCGGCGCATTTATATAATTTCCGGCAAAACTTACATCACACCATGAAAAAAATAACCTTTCTCCTGATAACAATTATAACGTTTGGCACACTCCAGGCCCAGACCAACGCCCCAACCCAAATAAATACCGTGCTCGACAATTGGCACCTCGCAGCAGCCAAAGCCGATTTCAAGGCCTATTTTGACGCCATGACCGATGACGCCATCTTTATTGGTACCGATGCCACCGAAAACTGGAACAAAACCGCTTTCCAAAATTTTGCCAAGCCCTATTTCGACCGCGGCAAAGCCTGGAATTTCACGGCGCTTGAGCGTCATGTTTTCTTTTCAAAAGACGGAAAAACCGCCTGGTTTGATGAACTGCTCAACACCCAGATGAAAATCTGCCGCGGTTCGGGCGTGTTGGAAAAAACCGGGAAAAGCTGGAAAATCAAACATTATGTATTGTCAATGACCATCCCGAACGACAATTCTGATGAGGTGGTCAAAATCAAATCGGCCCTCGAAAACCCACTCATCGACAGGCTGAAGAAGTAATAGTGAAACAAATATAAATCCCTTTTCAGGGATTTTTTTTGTGCCTGATAAAACCAAACCCCAAAACCCCTCGTATATCCTTTGACAACAAAAAACAAAGGAATATGAAAATCAATCGCAAAATCAAGATTGCCCTGCTCAGCATCGTAGGAATTACGCTGTTGCTGTTTGTGGTATTGGTGTGGCACATCGCCTCAGCCAAACCAGTAGAAAATGCCCACATTCAAGTGAGCCGTATCGATTTTGACCGTCCTTTTGATTCGGTTTCAACCGTTCAGATCAAGGAAAAACTGCATGAAATTGCAGGTGTCAAAAGCGAAATCATCGTCAAGAACAATGTCGTGGTGTATTTCCATGACAACACCATTGCCGATTCAAAAAAAGTATTTGCCGAGCTCATGAAAAAAGGCGACTACAAGGCCACCCGGTTTATTGTGCCTGCCAACCTGGCCAATGCCCAGGCCTGTCCGGTCATGAAAAAGGACAGCTACAAATACAGGTTCGCCAAATGGGTACAAAGCGTTTTTTAATTAATCCTTTAATATATATATTATGAACAAGTTTTCTAAATTGGCACTCGTGGCCTTGGTAATCGGCGCAGGGGTTTTCACCTCGTGCAGCGATAATGATGACGAAATGGCCCCGGCGGCACCACAATCCATTTATGCCAGATTGGGTGGTGCAACCTTGGTGACAGATCCTGACAATCCGGGACAGATGATTGAAGCCGGAAGGCTGAGTTACCGCAAGGTAATAAACACGACCGTTGGGCTTATTGTAGCCGATGTACAGAGTTCCGCTTCCGGAAACCTGGGACCTCATTTTGCACCACTCCTTACCGAAGTAGGTGCCGGTAACACCACCAATTTGGCGGAACTGGTTGACAACCTGACTGACTTTTTCTCCTTCAACACCGGAGGAACCAATCCGGTCAACACCTATTCTGGCCTGAACATGGTAGACGCGCACAACCCTGCCGTAAACGGAAGGATGGGAACGACCTCTACCAATGCAGATTTCACGAAATTTGAAGGGTATGTAGGTGCAGCGGCTGTGCAAAACGGCGTAGCGGCAAACACCCAACTGTACACTGATATTGTTGCGGTATTGGAATCTTTAAGGGATCCGGTAGTACAATAATTTTTTTTTGTTTAGACGACGGAAAAGCGTTATCCTCTCGGGGGTAACGTTTTTTTTTATTGCTGTCGGCTGAGGTTTTCGAGCATGACTTCAGTCATCGAATCCATTTCGAATTCGTGTTTCCAGCCCCAATCATTCCGGGCGGCACTGTCATCTATACTGGCCGGCCAACTGTCGGCAATTTTCTGACGGAAATCAGGTTTGTAGCTGATACTGAAACCGGGAATGTGCTTTTTGATTTCGGCTGCAATTTCCGCCGGGGTAAAACTAATGCCCGCCAAATTATACGAAGAGCGTATCCTGATGTCGTCGGCGTCGGCCTGCATGATTTCGACCGTCGCACGGATGGCATCGTCCATGTACATCATCGGCAGTTTGGTCTCTTCAGAAAGGAAACATTCAAATTGGCCATCCTTCAAAGCCTTGTGGTAAATGTCTACGGCATAATCGGTCGTACCGCCACCGGGTTCAGTCGTCCAGCTGATAAGCCCCGGATAACGGATGCTGCGCACATCAACGCCATATTGGTGGTGGTAGTATTCGCACCATCTTTCCCCGGTTTGTTTCGAGATGCCGTAAACCGTGGTGGGCTCCATGATGGTATATTGCGGGGTGTTTTCCCTGGGCGTCGTAGGTCCAAAGACCGCAATGCTCGAAGGCCAGAAGATTTTTTTGATTTTTTTCGCTTTCGCCAAATTCAATACATGGAACAACGAATTCATGTTCAGGTCCCAGGCAAAGGCCGGATTTTTTTCTGCGGTGGCAGACAGTAGGGCCGCCATCAGGTATACATCAGTAATCTGGTATTGCTCGACCAAATGTTCAATCTGGTTGTAATCGAGGGCATTGACCACTTCAAAAATGCCATTGTTGACGATGTCGGTGTTGAGTTTCCTGATGTCGGAGGCAATCACGTTGTCGTTGCCGTAAATGTGGCGCAATTTGGCGGTCAGTTCGGTGCCAATCTGTCCGCAGGCGCCAATGATCAATATTTTGGTAGTCATGCTGTGTGTTTTTTGAAAAGCAAAGATACAATTTCAGACGGAGGTACGGTATCGGGCCCAAAACATTTATAATAGCTTTCACAAATTGTCTGGAACAAAACGGTTACTTTTGTACTTTTGTAACCGCAAGCAAAATCTGAGATGAAATTGAAACCGTTATATGTATTGTTGTTGTCCCTGCTGGTTTTTTCGTGCCAAAACGACAATCAGGAGCGCCTTCTCGAACAGAAAAAGGAAGCCAAAAAACGGGAAACCATCTTCAACAACATCAACAATGCCTGGAATTTCAATGTGCCTGTTATGGAACCCGGCGCCCAGACCATCGCCAACAACTGGACGGAATGGCGCTTGTTTGTGAACGAAATCAACCTGAAACCAAAGTCTACCATCGGTGCCTTCCAGCGGAAGTCCAGTACCTTGTCAAAACGGGTGACCGACTTAGGCAAAAACATCCCGGTGAAATACAACCTGCCGCAAATCAGAAGCCGTATTGCCGTGCTTACCACCAACATCAAATCGTTGGATCTGTTCATCCACCTGAACCAGATTCCGGACCAAAAAGTCATCGCGATACTGAACAATACCAACCTCGAAATCACTTCCCTGCAAATGCAGATGCAGGAAATCATAAGAAAAAGCCAGATTCCGCTTGAAGAAGGCGAATCTGAAATCATGCGTATGAAAGATACCGCAAGGGCCATCCCGAATACACCAGCGAAATAAAACCATACAAGTTGAGCAAACCAGCGGTACTCAGTGTTTATGAAAAATCGGCCAAGGTCAACCATGCAGCCGGTATCATACAGAAACAATCTGCCAAGCTTTCCCTCAAGGGTTTGGTGGGTTCGTCATTGTCTTTTGTCATCAAAACCCTGTTTGAAAAGACAGATTTGCCCTTCCTGATTTTGTTTCGTGACAAGGAAGAAGCAGCCTATTACCTCAATGACCTCGAGCACCTGATCAACAACGAGGATGTATTGTTTTATCCCAGTTCGTACCGCCGTCCTTATCAAATTGAAGAAACCGACAACGCCAATGTGCTGTTGCGGGCCGAGGTGCTCAACCGCATCAATTCGCGCAAAAAGCCGTCGATAGTGGTGTCGTATCCGGAGGCCATTTTCGAAAAAGTGGTCACGCGCAAGGAACTGGAAAAAAACACCCTGAAAGTAGCAGTGGGCGACCAGGTTTCGATTGATTTCATCAACGAAGTGTTGTTTGAATACCAGTTCAAACGGGTCGATTTTGTGTCTGAACCTGGAGAGTTTTCCGTACGTGGCGGCATTGTAGACGTGTTCTCTTTTTCGAACGATAACCCGTACCGGATTGAATTTTTTGGCAACGAAGTCGACAGCATCCGTAGTTTTGATGTGGCGACGCAATTGTCTATAGAAACGCAGAAAAAAATCAACATCATCCCGAATGTCGACAACAAACTCTCGAACGAATCGCGCGAAAGTTTCCTCGAATATATTAATGACAAAACCGTGTTGTTCCTTCAGGACACCGAACTGCTGTTGGCCCAATTTGAAAAATTATTCGAAAAAGCCACTGAAGCCTACGGCAAACTCTCAAAGGAAATCAACCATGCCGCCCCAGATGGGTTGTTCATCAACCATACTTCATTCCTGAAAAAGGCACTTGATTTTTCGGTGGCCGAGATAGGAAATACCACCACTTTCAACACAGATGAGGCCATCGAATTCCATACGCGCCCACAGCCCTCGTTCAACAAACAGTTTGATTTGCTGCTCAACAACCTTGGGGAGAACCATTTTCACGGCATCAAAAATTATTTGTTCTGTTCGAGTGAATCGCAGGCACAGCGCTTCCATGATATTTTTGAAAGCATTGACGAAGCCAACCACGAAGACATCCTCAAACAATACAAAACCATTGTTTTTCCGCTTTTCCAGGGGTTTATCGATGACGAAAACCAAATTGCCTGTTATACCGACCACCAGATTTTTGAACGGTATTACAAATTCAGCATCAAGAACGGCTATTCCAAAAAGCAAACCCTGACCTTAAAGGAATTGACTTCGCTGTCGGTGGGCGATTATGTGACACACATTGACCACGGTATCGGTAAGTTCGGCGGATTGCAGAAAATACAGGTGGAAGGCAAAACCCAGGAAGCCATCAAAATCGCCTATGCCGACAACGACATTGTGTATGTGAGCATCCATTCGCTGCACAAAATCTCCAAATATACCGGAAAAGACGGCACGCCACCCAAAATTTACAAACTCGGTTCGGGTGCGTGGAAAGCCCTCAAACAAAAAACCAAGGCGCGTGTCAAGCACATCGCCTTCAACTTGATCCAGTTGTATGCCAAGCGGCGTCTGGAAAAAGGCTTCCAATATGCGCCCGACAGTTATTTGCAGGCCGAATTGGAAAGTTCGTTCATTTACGAAGACACGCCCGACCAGATTACCGCCACCCGTGATGTCAAATCAGATATGGAAAGTGACCGCCCGATGGACCGTCTGGTGTGTGGGGATGTCGGTTTTGGTAAGACTGAAGTCGCCATCCGCGCCGCATTCAAGGCAGTGGACAATGGGAAACAGGTAGCAGTTTTGGTGCCGACGACCATTTTGGCCTACCAACATTACCGCACTTTTTCGGAACGGCTCAAAGACATGCCCGTAGCCATCAATTACCTGAACCGTTTCCGGACGGCCAAGCAAAAAGCAGAAACCCTGAAGGATTTGGCAGACGGCAAACTCGATATCATCATCGGGACCCACCAACTGGTGAGCAAGGATGTGAAATTCAAGAACCTCGGCCTGCTGATTGTAGATGAAGAACAGAAATTTGGTGTCAACGTAAAAGACAAACTCAAGACGATTGCCGCCAATGTCGATACGCTGACCCTAACCGCCACGCCGATTCCGAGAACGTTGCAGTTTTCGCTGATGGCCGCGCGTGATTTGTCGGTCATTACCACGCCGCCGCCTAACCGTTATCCGATAGAAACCCAAATCATCCGGTTTAATGAAGAACTTATCCGCGATGCCATTTCGTATGAAGTCCAACGCAACGGACAGGTGTTTTTCATCAACAACCGCATCGAAAACATCAAGGAAATTGCCGGAATGATCCAGCGTTTGGTGCCCGATGCCCGTGTGGGAATTGGCCATGGCCAGATGGAAGGCAAAAAACTCGAGGAACTGATGCTGGCTTTCATGAACGGGGAATTTGACGTTTTGGTAGCCACGACCATCATCGAAAGCGGGCTTGATGTGCCGAATGCCAATACGATTTTTGTGAACAATGCCAACAATTTTGGCTTGTCAGACCTGCACCAGATGCGCGGCAGGGTAGGAAGGAGCAACAAGAAAGCCTTTTGTTATTTCATCACGCCGCCTTTCTCATCGATGTCATCTGAATCGCAAAAAAGGATGAACGCACTCGAACAGTTCAGCGAATTGGGCAGTGGTTTCAATATTGCCATGAAAGACCTCGAAATTCGTGGGGCTGGTGATTTACTCGGTGGGGAACAAAGCGGTTTTATCAACGAAATTGGGTTTGACACCTATCAGAAAATCATGAATGAGGCGATCGATGAGCTCAAGGAAAATGAATTTAAAGATTTGTACGAAGCCGAAAATGACCTCGAAACCAAAGAATACGTCAAAGACCTCCAAATTGATACTGATTTTGAATTGCTTTTCCCGGATGCTTACATCAACAACGTCTCAGAGCGTTTGAATTTGTATAACGAACTGAGTAACATCAAGGATGAAAATGAATTGCAGCGCTACGAGCAACAACTTGTAGACCGTTTCGGCCCGTTACCCAAAGAAGCCCTGGCTTTACTCAACAGTATCCGCATCAAGTGGAAAGCGACCCAGATGGGTATCGAAAAATTGGTCTTGAAGCAAGGCAAAATGATTGGGTATTTTGTGGGTGACCAACAAAGCGATTTTTACCAATCGTCACGCTTCCACAAGGTATTGCTCTTTGTGCAGCAAAACGGCAACCTCTGTAAAATGAAGGAAAAGGAAACCAAAAACGGGCTGCGATTGCTGCTTACTTTTGAAAACGTGAAAAGCATCAATAAGGCGTTGGAACTGATCAACCAATTGTAGGGGCAAAGAAATTTTTAAGGTGTTTTGCCACTTCATTGACATCCACCCTTTCTATCGGATGCACCGTATCAACCATCACCAGCAATTGTGCCTGAGCCAGTTTTTTGCAGGCATTTGTGGTTTCTTCGACACTTACCATGTTATCCTTATCGCCCACTGATAGCAGGACCGGAATGTTTATCTGTTCGAAATCTGTGTCAGTTAACCCTGGAGATTCCCCTAAAACCAGCATCATTTTCGCAGTTTTCTCCATGAGTACTTTCCAATCTGTTCCGTGTAGCTGTTCCAAGGCAGCGGCATATTTAGGCACTTTTTCCTTGATGATTTCAGGGTTCAAAAGGGCGGCGTCTTTTGCGGCGCCTTCGGGAGTCCAGTTGATTTTGGTGGCAAGGGTATACAGTTTTCCGACTGTTTCAGGAAAATATCTTGCGAGGTACAAGCCGACATAACCGCCCATGCTGTAGCCGAAAATATTGATTTGGTCAATCTGGTTTTGTGTGAGGTAGTGGCGTACTTCATCTGCAAAAACAGCGATAGAGAAATCACTTTCAGGCACAGCCTTCCTGCCATGGCCTTCAAAAGTGAGTGCATGGATTTCAAAATCGTTTTGTAAGGCAGAAGCCAAAGGCATCATACTTTGCGAACTGCCCAAAGCACCGTGTAATAAGAGTAGTTTTTGCATAACAGGGTGAATAAAAAAACCGGACTTTAAAAAAGTCCGGTTTAAATATAGTAAAATCTTAGGATTAGTCTTTCAACACCTTGAAATTAACCTCGTGGTCACCATCAAATTTCATTTTAAAGAAATAGGTGCCTTGCGCAAATGAAGAAAGGTCAACATTGGTATCAAAGGCTTGTGGACTGTTTTTGTACAATAATTGCCCAGTTACGTTATAAATAACAACTTCAGTGATGGCCGTTTTGGAAGTGATGGCCACATTTCCGGTGGTTGGGTTTGGCGCATAAGAGAAATCGATAAAATCATTGCTTTCCACTCCTAATGTTCCGGTGCAGGTAATGTTGGCATTCCAACCAGAGGCCACTACGCCCTGATCGGAGAAAAACCTGAAAGTCAATGCGCCGCTAAAATTGGTGGCTGTAAATGGTGTAGGAACGGTTGTACCTGTCAATCCGCCAAAAGTCATGTCGGGATAATTGGTGTCCGGACCATCATAAATGTAGAGGTAGTCATAATCTGCCTCAAGATTGAAAGTGGTAAAGGTTGCCTTAACTTTTAATCCGTTACCTGTTGGCATCAAGGTTCTGGTCCATGATTCCATGTTGGTATAGTTTCCGGTGGTGCCTGTGTCTGTGAAAGTAAACGAACACAAATTGGTTGCAGCAGTGGCAAATATCTGTGTCCTGGTGGTCGCTGTCAGGCCAGTGCAAAGTGGTCTTACCCTGATTTTGTAATAGGCGTTAGGGTTCAATCCGGAAATACTGAAACTGTTGGTGGTCACATCGTTCCAAACTATGGCGGTGGATGCAAATGGAGTCACTGCCACCTGCCAATTGCTTTGGGAGGTATTCATGTCAGTCCAGGTAATGTTTACTGAAGAAGCAGTTACATTAGTTACATTAATGGCTGTAACAGTATTGATACAGGTATTGACACAGTCAAAACTCAGACAGGTTCCGCCATTGACGGCATTCAGGATGGCAGTCGTGGGTTGTGGGCCAAACCCGTTACTCAAATTAATGCCAACGCCACTAATCAAATGGCAGTAACTCATTATGGTGCCTTTTTCGGTTGTAGAGGGGATGGGTCCTGCTGCACAGGTGCCCTCACTATATCCGGCCTGTGGTCCGCAGCCATCTATACGGCTATTATCGCCATTCCACACACAGGCATGGGTGTGTCTGGAGCCCAACAAGTGACCAAACTCATGCGTAATTACATTGATGGTCCAGGAATAGGTAGGAACAGTAGAATAACTCAAATTAACATCAGAATAACTGTAATTGTTTTGGGTACACAAACCGCCAATGGTTACAGCCACACCACCTAGTCCGCCTGGATCAATCCCTACCAATTGGCCTACATCGCCATCAAAAATAGGACGTTCCTGATTGAAAGCATTCAGGTAATCACCCGATGAGGTGCCAATCCCGTTATAGGGGTCGGCATCAGTCCAGATGTAAATAGATTTCAGGGCCACGCTGATACCGTCATTGTTGTAAAGGGTCTGTACATTATTGAACACAGAGGTCATCCAGTTGGTAGTACTGGTGGTACTGCTTGAGTTACTGATGAACAGGTTGTTGTCAACTTCAAAATACATGGTTACACAACGGGTGCTTTGTATGTCACGGTGTAGTGTAGGTTGGTCAATATCGAGTCCGGCATCGTCTTTCATCTGGCAGTCAAACTGGTTGAGTACCTTCATGTCGGCGTCAGAATAGATGATATAATCGCGGGTATTATTCGCTTTGTCTAGTTTTCCGACCACCAGGTTGCCCAATTGGCTTGAGGAAACCACCCCATTCAATTCTCCATTGAAAAAGTTGAAGGCAGCTACCGAAGTATAATCGCCATTAAGGATTCCTCTGT
This sequence comes from uncultured Flavobacterium sp., assembly GCA_964642945.1. Classification (GTDB taxonomy): domain Bacteria; phylum Bacteroidota; class Bacteroidia; order Flavobacteriales; family Flavobacteriaceae; genus Flavobacterium. Next base: position 119,889 of record CAZXRX010000001.1, read on the forward strand.
AATAAACCCCTTTTTCATAGCTGATATCTTTTGATTTGTCAGTATCAACATGGAAGCCTTCCGCAAATGGGTTTACCTTATACAAGAGTAGGGTTAGGGTTTGGTTCTGATACGGGATTTCCAAAGCGATATTTTCATAACGGTTGGTTACGATGGCTCCCACATCCTGCAGCTTTATTGTAGCCAGACTGGCTTTGTCTACTACTTTCCTGATGTCCTGATTCAGTGCTTCGGTAGAAGCAGAGAGGACGGAAACCGGTTTGAAAATGGTTTTCCCATTTTCGAGTTCCTTTACGTGTTGTGCCACTTTATTTTGTGAAAAGCCCAATAAACTGTGCAATAAAATGACAAGAAGTACTACTTTTTTCATAGATATGTAAGTGTTTTTTTTGTAAAAATAATAAAAATCAGACAGATATGTTTTTTTATTGTTAATTTCTCAGAAATAAAAAAAGGCATCTTCAATATGTTCAATATGGATTTGGTTTCCGTCCTTATGGATGGCAACGATATCAAAACGCAGGTCTGCTTCCGGATTTTTGGAAACCATATATTCATTTACGGCTTTTACGAGCTGCTGGATTTTTTTCGGTTTGACGAAATCCTGTGGCAGGCCATAATCAACTGACGAACGTGTCTTGACTTCTACAATGGCCAACACGTTTTCTTTTTGGGCAATGATGTCGATTTCGGCTTTTTGGAACACCCAGTTGGTTTCGAGTATGCGGTAGCCGTTTTTGATAAGGTAATGAACCGCCAGTTCTTCCCCGAGTTTGCCGAGTTCGTTGTGTGTGGCCATTTTTCAGACTACTTAGATTATTATTTGAGTTTCTAAAAAGTCTACTTTAATCGGTAAAAATTACCTTGCTTTCCAAATCATTTACTTCCATACTTACTTTTTTACCCAAAATCAAGGCACGGTTGTCAGCCATGTGTCCGGCAGGAAAATTGAATATAATCGGGATGTTGTAATTTTTGGTTACATCATCAATGATTTCCAGTGCATTTTTCCCCCAAGGGATTTCATTGTCGTTCATCTTGGTCATGCCGCCCACGATAATGCCTTTCAGGCTTTCGAGGCAACCGTTGCGTTTAAGGTTCATCATCATGCGGTCAATATGGTACAAATACTCATCGAGGTCTTCAATAAACAGGATTTTATCAGAACAATCAATGGCCGATGGCGACCCGAACAAGCTGTATAAAATAGACAGGTTGCCGCCCACCAACTCGCCTTGGGCTTTACCCAGGCGGTTCATATTTTCACAAGGCACCGTATAGTCGAGGTGTTCGCCAAACAAGGCCTTGCGCAAACTCTCCTTGGCTTCTTCTGTCGCTTTCGAGCTTACGGGCATGATGCCATGAATCGATTGGTAACCCATGGTGTTGAGGTGGCTGTGCAATACGGTCACATCGCTGAAACCGACTATCCATTTGGGGTGTTGTTTGAATTGGGTAAAATCCAACAAATCAATAATACGCACGGTACCATAACCGCCACGAACGCACCAAATCATTTTGATGTTTGGGTTGTCGAGCTGGGCCTGGAAATCAGCGGCGCGCTGTTCGTCTGTACCGGCCAGTTGGTTCTTGTCGAGCCCAATGGTATTGCCGATGACCACTTCGAGCCCCCAGTTTTGAAGCCAGGAAATAGCGGGTTTGAGGTTGTCTTCGATGTTTTTTCGGGCTGTAGCCACAATGGCAATGGTATCGCCTTTTTTAAGGTAAGGGGGAGTAATCATCTTTTTCTGGGCTTGAAGATTTAAGAAGAATAAAGAAAATAGAATAAAGAAAATAGTTTTTTTGTTCATCATCATATAAACTGTAAGGCAAATATAAACAAATTGTTGTAGTGAAAATACCAGCCCCAGCCCTGATGGGCGCGACATCGTTTTTAAGGATTGGCCGGAGCTTTAGTGGAGGCACATCAATCGTTAAAAAGATACAGCAGACAGCAGGAACAGCTTCTTATAAAAATCGCCAAACTCTCAAACAGATTGCTTATTTTTGCAGCTCATATACCAAAAAGATGTCAGCACCAAAAAGATATACCATTACCGCAGCCCTGCCTTACACCAACGGACCCATCCATATCGGTCACTTGGCCGGTGTTTACGTACCCTCAGACATTTATGCGCGTTACCTGCGTTTGCAGGGCCATGACGTGGCGTTTATGTGTGGCAGCGATGAACACGGCGTGGCGATTTCGATGAAAGCCAAAAAGGAAGGCATTACGCCGCAGCAGGTCATTGACAAATACGACGGAATCATCCGTCAATCGTTTATAGATTTCGGGATTTCGTTTGATAATTATTCGCGTACGTCCGCTCAAATACACCACGATACCGCCCAGGAATTTTTCAGGAAACTGTATGACAACGGCGATTTTATAGAAGAAGTGACCGAACAATTGTATGACGCCAAGGCCGACCAGTTTCTGGCCGACCGTTTCGTTACCGGAACCTGCCCAAAATGCGGCAACGAGGAAGCCTATGGCGACCAATGTGAAAGATGCGGTTCGACCCTCAATGCGACCGACCTGATCAACCCGAAATCGACCATTACCGGTGACACCCCCATATTGAAATCGACCAAGCACTGGTTTTTGCCGCTTGACCGTTACCAGGATTTTTTGAACGATTGGATTTTGGTCGGACACGCCAAAGACTGGAAAATCAACGTACTCGGACAGGTAAAATCTTGGCTCGATGACGGCCTGAAACCCCGTGCCGTAACGCGTGACCTCGACTGGGGTCTTGATGTGCCGGTGGAAGGTGCCGAAGGGAAAAAACTCTATGTTTGGTTTGATGCGCCCATTGGCTACATTTCGGCTACCAAGGAATGGGCCGCACGCGAAGGTAAAAACTGGGAAGATTACTGGAAATCAGCCGATACCAAACTGGTCCATTTTATAGGAAAAGACAACATCGTCTTCCATTGCATTATTTTTCCGGCGATGTTAAAAGCAGAAGGCACTTACATTTTGCCCGACAACGTGCCGGCGAATGAATTCCTGAACCTCGAAGGCAACAAACTCTCGACGTCTAAAAACTGGGCCGTGTGGCTTCATGAATATTTGCAGGATTTTCCGGATAAGCAAGACGTACTACGCTACGCGCTCACGGCCAATGCGCCTGAAACCAAAGACAACGACTTTACCTGGAAGGATTTTCAGGCACGCAACAACAATGAACTGGCTGCCATTTTCGGAAATTTCATCAACCGTGTCGTAGTACTCACCAATAAATATTACAACGGCATAGTGCCACAACCGAATGAATTTTCAGCAGTGGATGAACAAACCCTGAAAGAATTGAAAGCCTATCCGGCGGTGATTGCTTCTTCAGTGGAACGTTACCGTTTCCGGGAAGCCCAGGGCGAACTGATGAATGTGGCACGACTCGGAAACAAATACCTGGCCGATGAAGAACCTTGGAAAATGGTCAAAACAGACCCCGGGCGTGTGCAGACCCAAATGTATGTGGCCCTGCAGATAGCTGCTGCCTTGGGCGTGTTGGCCGAACCGTTCTTGCCTTTCACATCAAACAAACTGAAAAAAATCTTAAACAGTCAAAACCTGAGCTGGGCTGCTGTTACTGAAGTTTCAGACCTGTTATCGGCAGGCCACCAGATAGGCGAAGCTGAAATTTTGTTCGCTCAAATAGAAGACGCCGAAATTCTGAAACAAACCGACAAACTCGAAGCCACCAAAAAAGCCAACGTGATGGACAACCAAGTTACCGAACCTCAAAAAGAGACCGCCACTTTTGATGATTTTTCAAAACTCGACCTGCGTACCGGAACCATCCTGGAGGCAGAAAAAATGCCCAAAGCCAACAAATTACTGGTCCTGAAGGTAGATACCGGTATGGATGTACGCACCATCGTGTCAGGAATTGCCGAACATTTCTCCCCGGAGGAAGTCATCGGGAAACGCGTGACCGTCTTGGTCAATTTGGCCCCAAGGGCGTTGCGTGGGGTGGAAAGCCAAGGCATGATCCTGATGACCAACAATGCCGAAGGCCAACTGGTTTTTGTCAATCCCGATGCAGACGGCGTACCGAATGGGGCCGTAATCAGCTAAATATACACCATGAATTTAAAAGTAATCGCCTTTGATGCCGATGACACGCTGTTTGTCAACGAGCCTTATTTTCAGGAAACCGAACAGAAATTTTGCGCTTTGCTGTCTGATTACCTTTCGCAGCAAGGTCTGTCACAGGAATTGTTCCGGGTGGAAATTGCCAACCTTGACCTCTACGGGTATGGCATCAAGGGTTACATCCTCTCGATGATTGAGGCTGCGATGAGAATATCAAACAACACCATTTCGATTGAAATTGTCGAAAAAATCATCCAATACGGAAAGGAATTGCTGCAAAGGCCTATTGAATTGTTGGATGGGGTAGAAGAAACCCTCGCTGCCCTTCACGGCAACTACAAACTGATTGTGGCCACCAAAGGCGATTTGAAAGACCAGCAACGCAAACTGCACGATTCGGGACTGGGGCATTACTTCCACCACATTGAGGTGATGGCCGACAAGCAGGAACTCAATTACCAAAAGCTGTTGAAGCGTCTGGAAATTGAACCACACGAGTTTTTCATGATTGGCAATTCGCTCAAATCAGATGTGTTGCCGGTTTTGGGAATCGGTGGTTATGCGGTGCACATTCCGTTCCACACCACCTGGGAGCACGAAAAAATAAACCATACCGTAGAGCATCCGAACTTCAGGACCCTGGAAAGCATTACCGAGGTCTTGCCGATTTTACTCAAATAAAAAAACCCGCAATTCATAACCAATTGCGGGTTTTCAACTAAAAAACTAAAACTAATTACTTTTTGATGGGTTTTACGGTTTAAAGCATTTGCAGCTGATTTCGCGTTCGCTGCCGATGCCCTCACCGTACAAATACACTTCATTCTGGTAGGCTGTGCCGTCATAATCCTGGGCAAAGCTGTATTCGTCACGACTGCATTTTCCTTTTTTGTCCTTCCCAATCACCGCATTTACATACCTGCGCATCGGTACGCCGGTATATTGGTGTTTGCTGATGATCCAGCGGTCAGAAATAATCCGTACTTCTTTTGGCGTATCGCCCGGAAACCTGTTTTTATAGGCTGCAAGTATCTTGGCTTCGAGTGCCTTGTCGGTCATTTTGGCTTTGGGTAGACAGGCTTCGGGATCGTTGCGGTCGATGGCATTTTGCTTTACAATCATGTCGATTTCGCCTACTGCAATCGGTTTGTATTCCATGTCACTGCCATATCCGGCCGTTTTAAAGGGCACCAATTCTATTTTCAGTTTGTGGGTACCCGGGGTAAGCAGGTCTTGTTTTCTTTTCAAATCCATAAACAGCGTTTCGCCAAAATACAAATCTTCGGTACCGTCGTTAAGCTCGGCACGGTGGGTGGGTAGTCCGGTCATGTCGCTTTGTTTGAAATCTGACGCATAACTGGTATTGGTTACTTTTTGGCCGTCGAGGTAGAGGATGAAAAGCAATTTGGTCTGGTACTCAAAAGGATTGCGGTTCTCATTGATTTCTCGCGATTTTTTGCCGCTTTTTTCGAGTTGCAGCAGCATGCTGTTGGCGGGTGAGTTGGCCATGAACGCCCGCATCGATAAATTATCTCCGAAAGTATAGGTCTTGATGTATTTGTCTTCGGGCAGGGTGCGTTCAAATTCCTCATTCGAGAAACAAACCTGGCCGATGTGGTTTTGGTACTGCGGAAAATCGAGTTTTTCTTCGGGGAACAATTGAAGTTTTCCGCTGGTGGTGGCCCTTTGAATCAACCTGTCCAATTGCGCCTGGGTGTTTAAACTGAAGGCGATTGCAGCCATTAAAATTATTTTTTTCATAAGTGGGTTATTTGTATTTATACGGTTGTTAAATGGTTGTGTGTAATTTTTTGAGGTACAGTTTGTAGCTCATGAAGGCACAGGCACAGCAGACAGCCAAAGCGATAAGTGATATCGTGGCGATGCTTTTGGGGTTGGCACCTGAGAAAGTGCCTGCCTCGATGTCTGGGCAAATCAACCATAATACGGCAGACAAGGCAAAGACCACGATGCTGAGCTTGAGAACTGATTCTTTCCTGATAAAGGCCAACACCACCATCATAAAAGCCAATAAGGCGACCACCATCCCCAAAATCCCGGCGCTGTCCACTTGCCATTTGGCAGGGGCTTTGGCCAATATTTCAGCGTTTTGTTTGATTTGTTCGTCTTGGATGGCATTGACATCAACGCCTTCTTTTTTCAAATCTTCCATTTGTTTTTTGGTCTTGTCCAACAGGGCAAAATCGATGCCTTCGGTACGCGAATCAATGTTCACTTTAAGCAGTCCGGCGCTGCCGCCGCCTACCAAAAAGGCCAACACCATTATAATCAGAGTAAGTGTTCTCATAAATTTGTTTGTTAAGTTAAAGAGGTTGGTTATAATTATTGTTTTACGATTTTTAGGGTCTGTGCTTTATCTGCTGAGGTAACTTTTACCAAATAGGCCCCAGGCGTCAAACCTGATAAATCCAAGATGGCTTGTTGCGACTGGATTGACTGGAAAAGTATTTGCTGTCCTAACAGATTGTAAATAGCAACCGTATTGATTTCCTTTTCTGAGGTAAGGTTCAACTGGTCTGTAACCGGGTTCGGATAGGCTTTCACCGAAGCAACAGTAGCAAATTCGTCAGCAGCAAGCGCGGTGCAGACAATGTTGACCAACGTGTTGCGGTCGGAGTTGGTAGCGTCACCCAATTGGCCATCAGCATTGATTCCGGCGGCATAGAGGAAGCCGTCTGAGTTCAGTACCTGTGTAAAAGACTGCCCTGCCGTAACCAAAACTTTGTCGGCGTTGGTCGCTACTTGCGTAGGGGTGGTAATGTCTGTAGTACTGGCAGTACCCAGACCCAGTTCGCCATTTTCATTTTTGCCCCAACTCCAAAGTGTAAGGTTGGTTTTCAAAGCCACCGAATGATCGATGCCGCAGTGGGCCATACTCCAGTTGGTATCAGTGCCTACCTGAATGGGTACATTGGCAATAGTTGTTGCGCTGCCAAGGCCCAATTGGCCATTATCCCCAAATCCCCAGCTCCAGAGTGTGCCGTTGGTTTTAATAGCCAGGCTGTGACTATACGAAGCATCAATGCTTTGCCAGTTGGTAGCGGTGCCTATTTGTATAGGTGTAATCCTGTCGGTAGACGTTCCATCTCCCAATTGTTGGAGTCCGTTCCATCCCCAGGCCCAGAGTGTGCCATTGGTTTTCAAGGCCAAAGTGTGGTTGCCACCCGCTACTACAGTCTGCCAGTCAGTAGCTGTACCTATGGGCACTGGAAGGCTTCTGTTTGTAGTGGTATTGTCTCCCAATTGTCCATACATATTGGCTCCCCAGCCCCAAAGCGCACCAGTTGCTTTCCTAGCGATAACGTGCCCGCGGGTCAATCCGGTAGAAGCACTGATGGCTGCCCAGTCAGTGGCTGTTCCGACCTGGCCAGGGAACCTTCTGGAGGTAGTCGTTCCATCTCCCAACTGCCCATAGATGTTGCTTCCCCACGTCCAGATGGTGCCGTCACTTTTGAGTGCTACGGAGAAATTGTAGCCGGCACTGATTTTTACCCAGTTATTGGCTGTACCAATCTGTACCGGCTGGTTTTTATTTACAACGGTGTTGTCTCCCAATTCTCCTGAACCATTGTCGCCCCAGGCCCAAAGAGTGCCGTCTGTCTTTAAGGCGAGCGTGTGGTCAAAGCCTGTGCTCACTGTTTGCCAGCATTGTGCCGACAGCTTAAAGACACAGATGAATAGTAAGAAAGTAATTGTTTTTTTCATATTTTTCCTGTTTTGATCTGAAACCCAATTCAGAAATGATTAATAATAAAGAGTAGGTTTTTCCTTCTTCATGGTTGGGTTCTGAAAATGCAAAAAAGCGTTCAAAAACCCCAAACCGCTTGATTTGGATTTCAAAAGTAAAACGACAGAAACAAAAAATTTTACCCAATGAACCAACGTAGGGTATCGGGAAAGGAACGTTAGCTTTTGGTAGACTAACGTTTTAGGAAAAAAAGTAAAATCAAAGGGTTTCCAGCAGGATCAGGAATTCCTCCTTTTTGCGCACTGAAAGCGGAACCGAAAGTTTGTTCTTCATGACCACTTTATTGCCGCCTTCTGCCTTGACAAAATGGTCGAAATAAGCCATGTTGATCAGGTGCGATTTGTGGGTGCGGAAAAAGTTGTGTGGGGTCAACAGGGTTTCATATTCCTTGAGGTTGGTTGAAACGATGAGCTGGGGCGCATTGACGAGGTTAAAAGTCGTATAATTTTTGTCAGACTCACAGCTTACGATGTCCTGGATGTTGACTGAGTAAATCCGGTCGGCGGTTTTGAGAATCAGTTTCTGTAGGTTTTTAGGCCTTTCGAGGTTGACGAAAAGGTTGTTGAGTTTCATGTCGAAGACTTCCTTGGTCAGGGAATCTTCGGCTTTTTTTACGGCTTCAATCAATTCAGGTGCCTGCAAGGGTTTGAGCAGGTAGTCAATGGCCGAAAACCGGAAAGCCTTGATGGCAAAGTCTTCATAACCGGTAATGAAAATCACTTTAAAGGTTATGGGGCTGAGTTGTTGCAGCAGGTCAAAGCCTGTGCCGTCTGGCATTTCGACATCAAGAAATACAATATCGGGCAACAACTGCCGGATGATTTTTACCCCGGAATCAACAGAATCGGCCTGGCCAATAATAGAAATATTGGGGCAGTTTGCCATTATAATGGTGGTGTTCCGCTTGCGGATGGCTTCAATATCGTCAATGACTATGGCTCGTAACATTTCGGCTTTAGTTTTCGTAAATATAAGGAATTTCAAAGCTCACTTTTGCACCTACCACATTTTCGCCGGCATCTTTGATGTTGTCGGTATGCACAATGAAATCCTGGTTTTTGGTATAGCCAATCAAACGCTCTTTCGTAATGGTCATGGCCAATGATTTGTGGTTGGTGGTTTTTTTGGTGTTGTCGAATCCTTTTCCGTTATCAGATACTTCAAAGAACAATTTGCTGTCCTTCAAAAAGAAATGGATGTCCACTTTTCCGTTTTCGGCTATGTTCCCCAGGCCATGTTTGATGGCGTTTTCTATAAAAGGTTGGGTAAGCATGGGTGGCAAAAAGATGCTTTCGGTATCGATTTCATCCTCAATGGTAATGGTAAAATCGAATTTGTTGCTGTACAAAAGCTGTTGGATGACCAGGTAATTTTCGATCATTTCAATTTCTTCAGACAAAGCAATGTAGTTTTGGGTTGAATTTTCAAGAATCTGTCTGGTCAGCGCCGAGAATTTGTCGAGGTAATCAACCGCCTGGGTGTTTTTTTCGTCATAAATCAATCCTTGGATATTCTGGATGGAATTAAAAATGAAATGGGGGTTCATTTGGGTAATGAGCAACTTTTGTTCGAGCAATAACTGTTGGTTTTGCATCCGGACTTTCCTGATTTTCAACAATACCATTACAAATCCCAGTAATATCAAAAGGCAGATAAAACCCATAATAAGCCATTTTCTCTGGGCGTCGATGGTCTGCACTGTTTTTTTAAGGAAGCTTACGTTTTTCTTGGCCGAATTCAGGGTGTCTTTATAGGCATATTTGTATTTGATCTGCGCCAGTTTGTCGATGTTTTCTTTTTTATAAATGCTGTCGCTCAGTTCTTTATGGGTTTGGCGGTTTTCATAAGCCAGTTTGTATTCCTTCAGTTTGTAATAGATGTCTGAAAGCAACAGTGAAAAATCGGTTTGGAAATTCAGCAGCTTGAGTTCTTTGGCAAGCTGGTTGCCTTTCTGGGCGATTTCCAACGCTTTGTCATATTCTTTTTTGTCATAATACGTGCGGCCCATATTGAGGTAACTGAAAGAGAGTTCCCTTTTGGCACCTGACTGTCGCTGTATTTTTGATGCTTTTTCATAATACTCCAACGCGCTGTCGTAATTTTTGTTCAAATAATAATAACCCCCGATATTGGCCAAAAAAGAAGCGCTGTTCGCTGGGTCTTTGGCTTCATTGCTCATCCGCAAGGCTTTTTTGAACAGGGTAAGGGCCTTCGGATTCTTTTCATACATCAGGATAATGCCCATGTTAGAGAGGCATCCCAAAACAGACTTGGTTATATTTAACTTCTCGAATATCGGCAGCGCCTTTTGATAGTAGGCGAGGGCTTCCTTGTTTTTTTCCATTTCCTGGTATAAGGTGCCGATGTTGTTTAAATTGGAGGCAACGCCGTACTCATCGCCCAATTGCTTCTTGATTTCCAATGATTTGTTGTACGATTCCAGGGCAAGGGTGTAATTTCCTTTTTGTTTGTATAGGTTGGCCAAGTTAATCAGGATGGCAGAAAGCCCTTTTTTGTTTCCGGTCTTTTCATCAATCTGTATGGCCTTTTTATATTGTTCCAGGCTTTTGTCAGGCGCTCCCTGGGCATTGTATATCATGCCGGTGACCATCATGGCATTGGAAACTATTTTTGGTTTACCTGCTTCTTCACTGAGGTCTATGGCGCGTTTGAAATTCTCCAGGGCTTTAGGGAACTCTATCAGGTAATAATTGGCCTTACCTTTATTCAAATAACAATTGGCCATACCTTCCTTGTCTTTCAGCTCTTCATAAATGGCCAATGCCTCCTGGAAGGAATTGGTGGCGCCAGCATAATCAGCTTTGTTTAGCTGTGTCTTTCCTGCCGAAAGCAGGCTGAATGCTTTGCCTTTCCTGAAACGCAACGCATCAGACAACAATTCAGACTCCTTGAACAACTGCAAGGCTTTTTCTGTGTCTGTTGCTGCTATTTTATTGGCTGCATTGTTGAGCAGGTTGACCCTTATGGTGTCTTTTTTTACGTAGGTTTCCAGACTGTCCAGTGTCGTATTCTGGGAGAAAGACCATAAAGAATGAGCCAAAAAGAGCCATAAAAACATTCTTTTCCGTGAAACAAAGGTTTTAATTCTGAACATGCGCAAGGCGGTATTATAAATTTGAAAGGCCAAAAGTAATCATAATATTGTAGTAAATTTGCGGGATGAAAATAGATTTGCCACTTTTAACATACGCATTAGGCATTCAAAACACCAAAGCCAGATGAAACAAAAACTCGACATCGATACCTGGAACCGCAAGGAACATTTCCTGTTCTTCAAGCAAATGGAAGAGCCTTTTTTCGGCGTTACTGTTACTGTCGATTGCACCAAGGCTTATGAAAATGCCAAGGCTTCGGGCGTGTCGTTTTTTACGTATTATTTGTTCAAGACCCTGCAGGCCGTCAATGCCGTTGAATGTTTCCGTTACCGGATTGCCGGCGATGAAGTATATGTTTTTGACCGCATCGATGCTTCGGCCACCATCCTCCGTGAAGACCACACTTTTGGTTTTTCGTATATGGAATTTAACGAACACCTCACCGTTTTTGCTGAAACCACCCAAAAAGAAATCACCCGCATCCAAAACACCACCGGCCTGCTTACCCGCGAGTATCCCGAAAACCTAATCCATTTTTCGGCCCTGCCCTGGGTTGATTTCACTTCGTTTTCCCACGCCCGTAGTTTCTCCTGGCCCGACAGCTGCCCCAAGATTTCGTTTGGCAAAATGACCGAAAAAGATGGGGTAAAAACCATGCCAATGTCGGTGCATGTGCACCATGGGTTGATGGATGGGTATCATTTAGGGTTGTTTTTGGAGGTGTTTCAAAAATTGATGAATGAGTGATTGTTTAGTTCTTCTTTTGTCTTGACACAAAAGAAGCAAAAAGTCAAGGCTTGCAAATCAGAAATTTCAAAAACTACCTTGCAACACACTCCGCGCCCCGAACCGCTCGTCGTTCCTCCTCGACTACGCGGAGCGCTGCCGCTTAGTTGCCGCGTTGTTTTTTACATTTCTGATTTGAGGCCAAGCAAAGCTTCACTCAAGGAATTAGTTGTTTTATTTTTGGCTTTTTTACAAAGCGCCGAAAATCCTTCTAAGAATATTTTGCAAAACAAAGACACAAAAAAAAGCACCCAATCGGGCGCTTTTCGGTATGCTTGAAAGAAAATTATTTCTTCTTTTTTGCTGCTCCTTTTTCTGCTTTTGCAGCTTCCTGCGCGGCTTTCATCGCAGCACGTGAAATCTTCACTTGTGCCACAACCGTGTTGTCTGGGTGCATCAATTTGAAATTAGGGGTGTCCAATTTGGTTACATACAATTTGTTACCCATCTGCATTTCAGAAATGTTGGCCTCCACATAATCAGGAAGGTTTTTAGGCAAAGCTTTCACTTTCAACCTACGTTGGTTCAGGTTCAAAACCCCACCCAACAATACACCTGGCGAGGTACCAGTGATTTTAACAGGTACTTCCATGATGATTTCCTTGTCGTCACTCAATTGGAAGAAATCAATGTGGTTGATCCTGTCTGACACCGGGTGAAACTGGATGTCCTGTAAAATAGCATTGAATTTTTTACTGCCCAAATCAATCACAACCGTGTGTGCGTTCGGGGTGTAAACCAAGCCTTTGAAAGCTTTTTCTTCTGCTGCAAAATGTACTGGTTGTTCTCCTCCGTAAATAACGCAAG
>CAZXRX010000002.1:0-15533 GCA_964642945.1 uncultured Flavobacterium sp.
ATGGATGGCATGACAGAAGACGAAGTTATCACCGAACAACTCACTGCCTACACCACCCCTTGGATGAAATATTTCATCAGGCTCGATCCGGCTGTGGCCTTGGAAAAAACAAGCTGCCCGGTTTTGGCCATCAATGGGTCAAAAGACCTACAGGTACCTCCAAAAGAAAACCTTTCAGCCATCAAAACTGCTTTGACCAAAGGAGGAAATAAAGCGGTAACCACCAAGGAACTCCCAAACCTGAACCATTTGTTCCAGGAATGCAGCACCGGTTCTCCTCAGGAATATGCCACAATAGAGCAGACTTTATCCCCGCTGGCAATGAATGAAATCCTGGGTTGGCTGCAATTAAAGTTAAAATGATAAAAAATTGTAACATCAGCTGACATTTACCTACTAATGTGGGAAACAGAATCATCATGAAGAAAATCATTTTAAGCATTGCTGCCATTGCCGTGCTTTGGGGTTGTAAACCTGCACAAGTAACCACAGCCAAAACAAGCAATGAAGTGGCTGTTTCCATCGACCTGAACAACATCTGGGACGACAAGGTAATGGTAACGGTAACGCCACCTTCCATCAGCAGTGAAGAAATTGTATACAGTGTGCCGAAAATCATTCCGGGTACCTATATGGTAGACAATTACGGCAAAATGATTGTCGATTTCAAAGCCGTTGACCAAAACGGTACCGAACTGATTGTAACCAAAAAAGATGAAAATAGCTGGAGCATCAAAAATGCTAAATCTTTGGCCAAAATTACCTACTGGGTAAACGACACCTACGATTCTGAAAAGGGCGGTGGTTTCGGGAAAGACCAGGTTTTTTCGCCAGCCGGAACAAACATCAGTGCCGGAAAAAACTTCATGCTCAACAACCACGGTTTTGTGGGCTACTTTACCGATAAAAAAGAATTGCCTTACAAAGTGACCGTACTGCATCCGGGTGATTTGTTTGGCGCGACTTCGATGACTGATACTGATGCCAGCAATACCACAGATTTGTTTGTGACTTCCCGTTACAATGAATTGGTAGACAACCCGATTATGTATGCCAAACCAGACAACACCACGTTCAAGGTAGGCGACATGGATATTTTGTTCAGTGTGTATTCACCCAACGGGAAACATTCCGCCAAGGCACTTTCACCTGACCTCGAAAAAATGATGCGCGCCCAAAAAGCCTTCCTCGGACCGGTAAACAGCAATAAAAAATACACGGTGTTGCTCTATCTTTCAGACATGACCAAAAAAGATGCTACGGGTTTTGGTGCTTTGGAACACAACACCTCGACTTCAGTGGTATTTCCTGAAATGATGCCGGCTTCGGTTTTGGGCCAGCAAATTATTGATGTGGTTTCCCATGAGTTTTTCCATATCGTGACGCCATTGGGTGTACATTCTGATGAAATACACAATTTCGATTTCAATTCCCCGAAAATGTCCGAACATTTATGGATGTATGAAGGCGTTACGGAATATTTTGCCAACCTCTTCCAAATCAATCAGGGACTGATTTCAGAAAGTGAATTTTACGAAAGAATGGCAGCAAAAATGGAGCATGCCAAGTCGATGAATGACACCATGCCGTTTACCGAAATGAGCCGGAATGTACTCACAGAGCCCTATAAGAGCCAGTACCTTAATGTATACGAAAAAGGAGCCCTCATTGGGATGTGTATTGACATCATCATCCGTGAAGAAAGCAACGGACAAAGGGGAATTCTTGACCTGATGCAAAAATTGACCAACGAATTTGGTCCTAAAAAACCCTTCAACGACAGTGAATTGTTTGCCAGGATTACCGCCCTGACCTATCCGTCAGTAGGAGCCTTCCTCGACAAATATGTAGCAGGCAACACCCCCATCCCATATGATTTTTACCTGGCCAAAATGGGCGTGAGCAATGCCAAAATCAAAACAGCGGCCAATCCGTTCCTCAACGGAAAAACCGAAAACCTGACTGCGGATGCCGCTACTAAAGAAATCAAGATTGCCGATACCGAACTGTCTGATTTCCTGAAAACGATGGGATTCAAGGCCAATGACGTGATTTTGGGTTTTAACAACAAGGAATACACCCTCGATACGGCCTTTGACCTGCTCAACGATATTGGCAAATGGAAAGAAGGAGATGCCATCACGGCCAAAATCAAACGGGATGGCAAAGTCATGTCGCTTAGTGGGAAATACATTGTCAACTATATAGAATCTGAAGGTTATAACGCCACCGATGCCGGAAAAGACAAATTAAAACAAGCTTGGTTAAAAGGATAAACTTGAATTGATGCCTTTTTTAATCCCTGATTTATTCGATAAATTGGGGATTTTTTTATTATTTTCGCAACCGTTGTCAAAACCAGATTGACAGAATAAGTTAAAAATCAAATCATGCGAAAAATAAGTTTTGTGCTATTGGCACTCTCCGTTTTGGCGGCCTGTAGCGAAAAAAAATCTACCAAAAATTTACAGATTACCGGCAACATCAAAGGCTTCAAAAAAGGAACCATATACATCCAGAAAATCAAGGATACGACCTTTATCCCGCTCGACACCATAGTGGTGAACGGCGATTCGCATTTTTCGAGTGAAATGGATATCGATTCCCCTGAGATGTATTACCTGTTTATTGATCGCGGCGTAACCAATTCGTTAGACAACAACCTGCCGTTTTTTGCCGAAAAAGGGAAAATCAACATCGAAACCTCACTTGACTTTTTTACTTCAGACGCCAAAATAACCGGTTCCAAAAACCAGGCGTTGTACGATGAATACAAGTTGGTGGCCACACGTTATGTAGACAGAGACCTCGAATTGATCAAAAAGAAAATCAATGCCTATAAAAACGGCAACAATGCCGAAATCCTGTCTATAGACGAACAGCAAAAAAACGTAAAGAAAAGCAAATACCTCTACACGGCCAATTTTGCCGTCAACCATTCCGACTATGAAGTAGCGCCTTACCTGGCCTTAGCTGAAATTTATGATGTCAATTTGAAATTCCTCGACACCATCCAGAAATCGATGACGCCCAAGGTGGCCCAATCGTTGTACGGAAAAAAACTGACTGCCTTATTGGCCGAAAGGAAAAAATTGGAAAAAACAGAATAGTCAGGGTTAACCTTAAAAATAAAAAACCGCTTCGTAAATGAAGCGGTTTTTTTTTAAGTGGAGCCGGCAGAGGGACTCGAACCCACGACCTGCTGATTACAAATCAGCTGCTCTAGCCAACTGAGCTATGCTGGCGACTTAATTCGATTGCAAATATAACAGCGAAAATTAATTCTCCAAAATATTTGGTCGTTTTTTTACAACAATTTTCGATTATAGTGCGTTGATTTTGGCAACCAATTGATTGGCAGCAGCTTCCAATTCGGTATGGATTTGCTTGAAATGTGCCTTTTTGTTTTCTACATTTTTGGCGTTTACTTTAGTGATTAAGGCATCAAAAGTTCCGATTGCCTCATCAATAACCGCATTTGACGCATCGGTTGGCTTACCGCTGGTGGTCATTTCATAAAGATATACTGCTTCAATAATATCACCCAATACGTAATTGATATCTTTCTTTAAATTCTTAACATTTGCCATTTTCTTGGTTTTTTAAATTTTAACTTTGTTCCGTTCGGCCCGTGGCTTCAGGTGCTGCAAAATTACATATAATCTTTAGATAATTGCCTATGAAATGTAAATTTCTAAGAGCGATGCCTTTCCTGTCAATACATAAGCCGCCATTTCAGCTGGAATCAGGACGGTGTCTCCGGTAATATACACATAGGTTTCATCCTGGTACTGTAATTCAAAACGTCCTTCCACACACATATACACCGTGAAGGAATCGCCATTTTTGGTTGCCTTCATCTTCCCGTCAAGCGGAATGAAATTCGTTGTAAAATACGGGCAATTCACCACCGAATTGGCTTCATTGGAAACCTTCTTATAGGTTCTTACCGCAGCTGAAGGATTGTAATTGATGGCATCCAGGGCCAAATCAAGATGTAATTCACGTAAATTGCCGTCGGCATCCCGGCGGTCGAAATCATAAATACGGTAAGTGATGTCAGAAGTTTGCTGTATTTCGGCAATCACGGTACCGGCGCCAATGGCATGAACGGTTCCGGTTTCGAGAAAAAAAACATCCCCTTTATTGACCTTTTGGGAATCCAGCAGTGACAAAAGCGTTTTGTTTTTGACACTCTCCAGTAATGCTTCCCGGGACGATTCTTCCCTGAAACCCACAATCAGCCTGGCTTCTTCATCGGCCTGCATGACGTACCACATTTCGGTTTTCCCGAAAGCATGGTGTCTTTTCATCGCCAGTTCATCGTCAGGATGCACCTGTATCGACAAATCCTGTTGGGCATCGAGGTATTTGAACAGCAAAGGAAATTGGTTCCCGAATTGTTGGTGGACTTTTTTACCCAACAGTTTTTCAGAATATTCATTGATGACTTCAGTGAGTGATTTTCCTTTTAAACTTCCTGTGGAAATGATACTGATGTTCTCTTCGACCGTAGAAATTTCCCAACTTTCGCCTGTAGTTTCTGAACTGATGGGCTTGTTGAGATAGGTTTTTAACTTGGTTCCGCCCCAAATCCTTTCCTTTACTATGGATTCAAACTGCAGTGGATATAGGTTCATTTTGGAGGGATTATACTTTAGACGTACAAAATTACGCTATTTCCTTTAGTATTTCAAGTGCTTTTTCGATGTGTATTTTCCCAGACATGCTGTTGAAAACCAACCTGATTTTTCCGGTTTTGTCGACCACAAAGGTTTGCCTGCCCGGAATGAAGATTAGGTCGTTGGGCACACCGAAAAGTTTCCGGAGCTTTTTATCGGCATCCGAAAGTAAAATAAAAGGCAGTTGGTATTTGCTTTTGAAGGCCAGGTGTGACTGAATCCCATCGGCACTCACGCCTATGACTTCTGCGCCCAGGTCTTTGAATTCCTGATAATGATCGCGGAAGGAACAGGCTTGTTCGGTACAAACCCGGGTGTCGTCTTTCGGATAAAAATAAATGACAGCGGCTTGCTTCCCGATAACGGAATCACTGTCAAAAAGCTGGCCGTTGGTGTCTTTTGCGGTAAAATGCGGAACGATATCGCCTGTTTTCATACTGATTTAATCTCCTTTATAGCTTACAAAATTACGCGGGGTTTCATACAAAACCACTTCGAGTTCCTTATCAGAAGGAATATGATGGCGGAGTTTGTTCCAGATGACCACGGCAATGTTTTCGGCTGTAGGGTTCAGCTCAGCAAATTCTGCCACCTCTACATTGAGGTTTTTGTGGTCAAAGGCATTCTCTATGTGTTCTTTTATGAGGTCAGACAGTATTTTGACATCGACGACAAAACCAGTTTCCTGATCAATTGCACCCGTTACCGAAACCGTCAGTTCGTAATTGTGTCCGTGAAAGTTCGGGTTGCTGCACTTGCCAAATACTCGGCTGTTCTGCTCCTCAGACCAGTCTTTGCGGTAGAGTCTGTGGGCTGCGTTGAAATGGGCTTTGCGCGATACGGTAACTTTCATGGGTGTGGGTTTACAGTTTGTGGTCTTCTAAATAGTGGTAAAACTCATCGAAGATAATCTTGAACCAAACGGTGTAGATTTCGGGATTTACCAGCATGTCTTTTTTGATGGCTTCGATGTCCATCCATTTCCAGCTTTCCACTTCTTCGGGGTTGATTTCAGGATTTTCATTGTAATAGCCAATCATCACATGGTCAAGCTCGTGTTCGGTCAGGCCATTGTCGAAAGGGGCTTTGTAGATAAAATGGAAGAGTTCCTTTAATTCTGTCTCGAAACCCATTTCTTCATACAAACGCCTTTTCCCGGCCCCGGTATTGGTTTCGCCATTGCGTTGGTGGCTGCAACAGGTATTGGTCCAGAGCAGGGGCGAATGGTATTTGTGGTGTGCCCTTTGCTGCAGCATCACTTCGTTTTTGTCGTTCAATACAAAAACAGAAAAAGCCCGGTGCAAAACCGCTTTTTCATGCGCCTCCAATTTGTTCATCAGGCCAACCGGTTCGTCTTTTTCGTTGACTAAAATTACTTGTTCTTCCTTCATAAATTATATAAGCTGGTCAAAAATACGAAAAAAGTCCGGGCTGTGGGTTTTTAGGAATTAGACATCCGTTAAACTTTCCTTAAATGAAAAGATTTTGTAAACTATATAACACTTTAGCCCGTACATGTGTTGTAAATTTGTATAACCAAAATGAAAGCCATGTATAACCCGAAAACAATATTCAATTACCTGATGGTCCTGCCGCTCTTCATCCTGAATGCATGCGGGCAAACCACAGACAAATCAATCAAATCAACAAAAAAACTTGCGATGGAAAATGTGATCAACAAACCCGGAAACCCTTATTATTCCAATACCGATACCACCAAACTGGTGCTTTCTGATGCCGAATGGAAAAAAATACTACCCGAAGACCTCTATCAGGTAGCGCGCCATGCCGATACCGAAAGGGCTTTTACCGGAACCATGTGGAATTCCGAAACCAAAGGAACTTATTACTGTGCGGCCTGTGGGAATAAATTGTTCCGGTCAAACCAGAAATTCACCAGCAGTTGTGGATGGCCCAGTTTTTTTGAACAGGAAAACAAGAACAGCGTCATTTTCAAACCAGATAATTCTTATGGGATGAACCGTACCGAAGCGCTTTGCGGCAGGTGTGACAGCCACTTGGGACACTTGTTTGACGACGGCCCGGAGCCTACCGGAAAAAGGTATTGTATGAATGCGGTTTCGTTGGATTTCGTTCCGGACGGCATGAAAACTGCCAGTACCGATACCAACACCGGAAACCTGGAAACCATTGTACTCGGTGGCGGTTGTTACTGGTGTGTGGAAGCCATTTATGAAAATTTGGTTGGTGTAAAATCGGTCAGTTCTGGTTTTGCCGGAGGCAGCGTAGAAAACCCCAGTTATGAATTGGTCTGTACCGGAACCACCGGGGCGGCCGAAGTGGTCGAAATTACTTACGACAAAACCGTGACCAACCTCGACGAAATTTTCAAGGTATTTTTTACTGTACACGACCCTACTACGCTCAACCGTCAGGGGGCCGATGTGGGCACCCAATACCGTTCGGTGATTTTTTATAAAAACGACGCCCAAAAGAAAGCAGCGCAAAGCATCATTGACGAATTGAACAAAGCCAATGTGTACAGTACCAAAATAGTCACTACCCTGGAGCCTTTGAAGAAATTCTACCAAGCCGAAGCCTACCACCAGAACTATTATCAGAACAACAAAGACAAGCCTTACTGCCAGATGGTAATACAACCCAAAGTAGAAAAGTTTGAAAAAATATTTAAAGAACGATTGAAAAAGAAATAATTATTGATTCGTGAAAACCACTCTTAACGGGTGGTTTTTTCTTTATATCAGAATCCCATCCGAAGAAAAATATTGGGCATCACACCCAACGAATAATAATCCTGCACCACATACCTTGGTGTTGTATAATCAGTGATGGTGAGGTACTTCCGCTCCAATTCCTTACTGATGACCACGTGGTTGTTGTAAACATTATAAACCGAAACCCCACACTTGATGGTGGTTTTGTCGTGCTTATAAAATTGGTAGCCAGCCGAAATATCCAAACGGTGGTAAGCCGGGAGTTGTTGGGTGTTGAATGAAGCCACCTGCCCTGCCCCATCAATGGCACTGAACGGTTTGCCGGAATGCCAGAACCAACCGCAGGCCACCGAAAAATCATTCCACTTTTTATTGAACGAAACAGTCAGCGCATGACGGATATTCGTATTGAGCTGGAAATACTCATTATTATTCACTGTTTCAAATTTATTTTCAGAATCCTGGTAGGTATAGGTCACCCAGGCACGCCATGTAGGCGCACTGCGCTGCAATAACACATCAAGCCCTTTGGTGAAGCCCTGGCCTTTTTGGTTGTTGGTGTCATTGCCGTTCAAAAAACCGAAAGTAAGCGTAGTGATTCCGGTAATGGTTTTGTAATAGCCCTCTATATCGAGCAGCCATTGGTTGTTTTTCAACGTAAAACCGGTGGTGAACTGGTTGGCCTTCTGGATGGGATAATCCTGGTTTTCAGACAACACCCACACATAATTCTCCAGACTCAGGTCATTGGCATTGCTTTCCTTCACCTGATTCACTATCTGGCTTTTGCGTTCGTAGGAAGCCTGCCAAAGGAAATGATCTGAAAAACGCCTTTGCACCAACACACGCGGCTCTATACTTTCTGTATGTGGGCCCACATAATAATTGTAACGGATTCCTGCATTGAGGTTCCATTTATCGCGATCATACTGAAAATAGCCATAGCCCACATGGGTCAGACTGTAAAGGTGTTTCAGGCTCAAATCGATGCCGATATCCTGATTGTAGCTGTTGAACAGGTGCGAAATATCGTTCCCGAACAACTGGTAACCAAAATCGATGCGGATCCTGTCATCGACCGGATAGTTGAAATTCGTTTCCAAACCCGAATCAATTACCCGGTTCAGCTTTTTGAAGGCCTCAAACTGTGTGGCATTGTATTGCTGCTTTTTTTCATAATCAAAGTCATACAACGAATAAAACAAAGTGGTATTTTGGGTCAGTTTTCCGCCCCATTGCTGTAACCAATTCCCGCTGAAACCATAGTTTCGGATACCCATTTTTTGCGTATTGGTGCGGTAATCCGGCACTTCTGAAGTAAAATCAAGGTCGTTGTCGATGTACAAACCCGTCAGGGAAACTGCGGTTTTGGAGGTGGGTTTGTAATTGACTTTAGCTGAATAATCCTGAAATTCAAACTGATTCTGCTTGTTGAAATCGTCAAAATTCGTATTCTGGAAAACTTTTTCGGCCAGTTGGTTGAAGGTGGGTGTCTGTACCCATTGCGTATACGATTTCCGGGCAGACAACTGAATGCCTAACTTTTCCTTGACCAGCGGTGCCTGAAGGTAAGCATCTGCATTCAGCGCATTGAGCCCCAGATTGATTTTGGTTCGGTCAGCTATTTTATCTGTAGTTTTGATATCGATGATACTGCTGATGCGCTGGCCAAATTTCGGATGGGCCGCCTTGTTGTAAAAATGTACGGTTTGTTCCACATTGGGGTTGATGCCCGAAATCATGCCGAACAAATGACCCGGATGATACAAACGGATACCGTCCCACAAGACCAGGTTTTGGTCAGCAGTTCCGCCTCTCACATGCAGGCCGCTGGCCGTTTCATTGGGGCTTTTTACGCCGGGAAGCTGTTGCAACGAAAGCAGGATATCGGCATCGGTGACACCGGGCAAAGCCTCGATTTTTTGCGGATAAAGGGTAAAATCCTGATGGGTTTTGTTGATGCCTTTGGCCAGGAAACCTTCGATAACAATCTCATTCAGGTAGTATTTTTTGACAGAATCAACTTCGGCATCTTGAGAGATGGCGTAAAACCGCTGGTCGATGGCTGTAATTTTCAGTGCGGTCTGTTCGGCCATTTTTTGGTTGACTTCAGTCAAGGAATAGCGTTTTTTCGGGAGGGTGATTTTTTTCCCCGAAACAAGGCTGTCCAGATACGAATACCTGACGTTGAATCGGCTTTCAACATCCGAAAGCACCTTGTCCATTTTTTCCGATTGGTAATGGAAAGGAATTTTCGCTGTTTTTTGCGACCACAAATTCTGGATGAACAGCAATAAAAATATAGTAAAAAGCTGCTTCATTCTGAAATCCGGATGGTTCCTGATGCGTTTTTGGAATAATTTAGCTGCAAAGGAATACAAATCGATTGCAGTGCGGTTTCCTTGTTGCGGTTGCTGAAACTGCCCGTGAATTTGATGTTTTTAATTTTTTCCGGATAAACCACATCTACTGCAAATTGGTTTTCAAATTGGGCAAAAACATACTTCATGGGTACATTTTTCAGTTCTGTTTCGCCTTGTATCCACAATGGTTGTAAAGTATTTTTACCTGCCCAGTTTTCTACAATCCCGTTATAAAAACGCACCCTTTCCCCTTGTGTCAAGATGTTGGTTTGGTGTTGCGCATCGACTTTAACCTTGCCTTCATAACACACGACTTCAAAATAATCCGAAAAGGACGCTACGTTGAATTTCGTTCCCAAAACTTTCACTTGCCCGATTTTGGTTTTTACGACAAACGACGATCCTTTTTCTACCTCAAAAAAAGCTTCCCCATCCAATTCGAGGGTTCTGTTGTATTGGAATAAATTCGCATACCGCAGCGTTGATTTGGCGTTCAGGGTTACTTTGGAATCGTCGTCCAACACCAATGTTTTGGTGGATCCAAATGGGGTTTGCATTTCATTGGAAAAAAAATACAATTGGTACCACCCCACAGACAAAAGCAAACAGGCGGCTACGGCATAGGCCCAGACTGGCACTATTTTCCTGACCTTGACGGCTTTTGGGGTGGCTTTTTTCCGCTTGATGGCCGCATAACTTTCTTCCAATTCGGGCGTCGCAATAGCCATTTGGCCCAGTGTATTTTTTACTTTTTGGAAAGCCAGGAAATCTTCCTCAGAAACCAAGTTGCGCAACTGTTCGTCAGACATTTTGCCTGCCAGCCAATCGGCCAGATAATTTTCATTTTCCATAATCGTTCATTTAAACATTTTTGATCACTTTCCGGAGTGATAACAGCGCCTGGTGCATTCTTTTTTCTACCGCTTTTACCGATAAATCAAGCACGGCGGCGATTTCGGTATACGATTGGTTGTCAAAACGGTTCATCAAAAAAACCGTACGTTGCTTTTCGGGCAAATCGAGTATGGCTTTTTCCAATTGTTTCCTAAGTTCTTCTTCCACCAGCAAAAACTCGGGTGATTCGCCATGTATTCCCGTTGATTTGGATTGCAATTCAAAGTTAGTGACAATTTTATCGTGTTTGAGTTGGTTGAGCGAAAGCCGTATGGCTGTGGTATACAAAAAGCTCTTGGCTTGTTCGGGTTGCAGTGTGCCACAATTTTCCCAAAGAATCACAAAGGCATTCTGCGCGGTATCTTCTGCCCTGCCTACATCCCTGTATTTATAGATCAGGAAGTTCCGCAACAGTTTGAAATACGAATCAAAAACACCCCTGAATACTGCTTCATGGCACAAAGGCGAACCTGGTTTTTGATTTGTTGGCGTCATACTTTTTAAAAAGTACAACCACATATCTTTTTCACGGATATGTGGCAATACTCATTTAACCTTAACTTATTTTCTAACTTAACCCAATTTATTAATTACAATTTGCCTGGATAAAACTCTGGAAGGCCGATTGTGTCTGGATGGTGACCGTCTGGTTTCCGAATGTGGCCGTTACCGGATACGAAAAAGCCGGAATAGGCGATACTGCCGGAAAATAATATTGCAACAACTGTGAATTGGATGTAACAGTAACCAAAGCGCCCTGATGTTGTACCTGTACCGGATAAGCAATGTTAAAACAATTGCCCAATTGGGTACCAAAATTACTTGTTGTGCTTCCACAATTCGGAAGTGTCCAGTTTTGGGTGGCAGTGCAGCTATTTCCACCCAATTCTACCGTTAAAAAGTCGGTTGCGTTGGTGTTCGACACATAATTGCTGATTGTAATCGGCAAATTGGCCAGGGCATACGTTCCTAAAATTGCACCCGTTGATTTTCTTACCGTAAATGTGGCAGACGGCGCATTGGCATATTGAAAATTAATGGTTAACGGATAAGAAAAATCGGAGTTGCAATTCCCTGTAATCGTAGTCGTTAAGTTGGTGATATTACATACTGTTGAAGAATTACAGTTGACAAAATCACTTTGTGTGAAACCGGCGCATTGCGCAAAACAACTATTGCCATACTCCACAATTCCTGTAGGCGTTTGTACACAAACCGGGTCATATTGTTGGGTGCAAATACAATCATCACAATTGTTGATCATCTGATACATTTCATAAATATTGTCAATCACCAATGTCTGGTTGCCGTAAATTACCGAAATCGGATAACTGATTTGAGACTGCGCAACGGCAGGATCGCTCAAATAAGATGTAAACTCTTGTTGAGAAGCAATTGCTACAATCTGGTTGTTGGGATTGACAAGTGTAATGGGATAAACAATATCAAAACACATAGAATTCAACAAATCAGTATTGATGGTATTGAAACCACAACCCATGAGTAAGGTAATAAACTGACCTTCTGTACTGATGGTCGACACCGCGCCGTTGTGCATCACCTGGAAAGGAAATGAAATACCGGACAGGTATAGGTTCGGATTTTCATTGGCGAGGATGTTGAGTAAACCCTGCAAAGAACTGACCGTTACCGTAGTACCGGTGTTGTAAGATACGGTCAACGGATAAACAAAATCAAAGCAAAATGGGCTTGATGCAGCTGCGTTGGCATTCCTGTTATCAGCAATATTGTTGGCAATTTTCAATTCGTTCATCGCCGTTCTCAAGGCAACGCTGCTTTCGGCAACTGCTTCGTTTTCAATCGGGTTGTTATCCGAACAGGAATAAAAAGTAGCTACAGAAACCGCTACCAATAGTAGTAAGATTTTTATTTTTTTCATGTCAATGGTTTTTATGTTCCCTGTTTAGACAACTGTAAAGCCAAACACCCTACTTTTTAATAAAAACTTTTTTATTTTTTCAGTACGGCTGCAATTTCCAACGCACATTTCTCCCCGTCTATGGCTGCCGAAATGATGCCGCCCGCATAGCCTGCCCCTTCTCCACACGGGTACAAGCCTTTGATTTGGACGTGCTCCAAGGTTTGGTTGTCCCTCGGAATCCTGACCGGAGATGAAGTACGACTTTCGGGGGCATGCAAAATGGCCTCATTGGTCAGGTACCCTTTCATTGATTTACCAAATTCGGTAAAACCCTGTCTTAATATTTGGGTGAGGAAACCCGGAAAAACCTGGCCCAATTCAACCGAAGTAGTGCCCGGCACATAAGAGGTTTTCGGAATATCCGCAGACATTTTGCTTTGCGTAAAATCCACCATGCGCTGCGCAGGTACTTTTTGTGTCTTTCCTGCCAGCTGCCAGGCTTTTTGTTCAATCGCTTTTTGAAATTCCATTCCGGCCAGGGCGCCAAATTGGGCAAATGGCTTGAAATCTTCCAGTTTGAGTTCGACGACTATCCCTGAATTGGCCGTGGCCTGATCCCGTTTGGAAGGTGACCAGCCATTGGTGACCACTTCCCCAGGACTCGTGGCACAAGGGGCAATCACCCCACCCGGACACATGCAAAACGAATACATTCCGCGCCCGTTGACCTGTTTTACAATCGAATAAGGGGCCGGTGGTAAATAATCACCCCGGAAATCACACGAATACTGTATCTGGTCAATCAGTTCCTGCGAATGTTCTGCACGCACGCCCAACGCAAAAGGCTTGGCTTCAATAAAAATTTTCTTTTGGTCGAGCAATTCAAAAATGTCACGTGCCGAGTGCCCGGTGGCCAGGATAACTTTATTGGCACTTATGGTATCGCCTTTTTGGGTGGTAACCCCTTGAATTTCGTTGTTTTTTATAAGGAAGTCAGTCACACGGCTTTCAAACAAAACCTGACCGCCACATGCGATGATTTTCTCGCGGATGTCCTGAATGATTTGGGGTAATTTGTTGGTTCCGATATGCGGATGGGCTTCCACCAAAATATCTGGTGAGGCCCCGAAACCGACCAATAATTGCAAGATACGGTCTACATCGCCCCGCTTTTTGGAACGGGTGTACAGCTTGCCATCAGAATAGGTTCCGGCACCACCTTCCCCAAAACAATAGTTGGAATCTTCATTGACCACATGGTCTACATTGATGGCCTTCAAATCACGACGGCGCCCACGCACGTCTTTTCCGCGTTCGAGCACGATGGGTTTCAGCCCCAATTCAATGAGTTGCAGGGCTGCAAAAAGTCCGGCGGGGCCTGCGCCAACCACAATCACTTCCTGGGCATTGGACACATTTTTGTAATCTGGCAATACAATAGTGTTTTCTTCCACCCGGTCATCCTGAAGGAACAAGGTCCCTTTTACATTCACCTTGATGGCCTTTTGTCTGGCATCGATGGAACGTTTGGCCACCACTACTTTCTTTACCTGACTTGCTTTGAACTGAAACTGCCTGGCCAGATGCGCCTGAAGCAGCTGTTCATCTGAAGCAATTTCGGGTGTGACTTGAAGTTGGAATTCTTTTGGCATGGGACAAAGGTAGAAAATGTGCAGTGAATTCCGAAACTATTCCGAGTAATGCCAATAAGTATAAAAATTGTTAAAAAAAGGCGCAACCGTTACCCATTGCGCCTTTCTTTCAGAGGCTGTAGTTCAGGTTCAAACTCCAGCGGTAGTCTGCTTCAACACGGCCTGCCGACAAATTCTGGTTCAGGGGCAGCATGAGGTTGGCGCCTACCGAAAGTTTGTTTTGACCTATTTCAAAGCCCAATTTATAAAAAAAGACATCGCCCGAAGACTTCCTGACCACTTCCTTATACTGGTAATTGCTGCCGTAAACTTCTCCGGCAAACCCCATTTGGGGCGCCATCGAAAATTTTCCTTTTTCATACAGGTAAAAAAAAGTACCTGCATAATTGAATTGGTTGCCAAAACGGTAGTGCTTCCGGTTTTCGGTCTTGAAAACGTAATTGAGCATAGTATTGAAACCCAAGCGCTTTCGCCTGAGGGTATATTCGGCGGCCAGAAGGTAGTCCCAACTGCCGGTTCCTACCTGAAAACTCGGATTGATGTTTCCGGCATTGGCCTGGTCGAACTTTCCGGTGGGTGCTTTTACACCACCGCCCACCTGAAGTGTATGCACCAGAAGCGTGCTGTCTTTGTGGGTTTGATACAAACGGTACATGGCCAAAACGGTCAAGTCGCCCATTCCTTTGATTTCCTGGTTTCCGCTAAGGGTTTCCCTGCTGTGGAAATGGTAAGGGACCAAAGCCGAAACCTGGATGTTTTTGTACACCGGAATCCGGGCCCAGACCTGAATGGTATTGAAGTTTTCATTGTACCATGCCGAATTGCTGTACAAACCGTCAGTGCTTTTGTAATGTTGGTTGAAGTACCGTATCCCTACAAAATTGGAATTCAGCATGGAGCCAAAACCCATACTTCCGCCACTGGCCGAACAGCCACAGGCATCGCACAGTATTTTTTCAGGAAAAGGATACCGTACCCGGAAAGGATTGGCCAGTGACAAACTGTCTTTCCCTGATGCATTTGACCATTGGAAAACCAACAAAAACAATATAATAATAGATTTTTTCATAAGACTAAAATTCTGAAAACCGCGTATCGGTCAGATACTGGTTGTCGGTTAATGTTTTGAGAAAGGCAATGATTTTGCTCTTCTCAGACGCACTTAAAGGAATCCCCAAAGTACCGCCATTGTTCAGACCCGAATCAAGGGTAGCCGAATTCACTACTCCCGAACTGTAATGGTCCAAAACCGCTTCCAGGGTTAAAAAACGGCCATCGTGCATATAAGGCTTTGTTTTTTCTACATTACGAAGGCTGGGTACCTTGAATTTGTATTTATCGGTATCCAGTAAAGTAACCCTGTA
>CAZXRX010000002.1:15543-59181 GCA_964642945.1 uncultured Flavobacterium sp.
GCCAACATCATTGACCAATGGGTTTACGGCCAGCCCATTGTTGCGGAAAGAATGATCGGTAAACAAATCAGTGGCGTGGCAGCCGGCGCATTTTTGGTCAAAAAGCGCATAACCTTCCTGCTCTTCCTGGGTGAATATGCCTCCGGGTTCATTCCTGCGGAATTTATCAAAACGGGAATTTGATGAAGTAACCATGACCAGAAATTGCCCCATGGCCTTGAGCATGTTCTCGGTATTGATGGGTTTTCCGGGAAAGGCGAGTGCAAAGAGTTTCTTGTATTCGGCATCAGTATTGAGCATTGCCACAATCTGCGAAAAATTCCCATCCATTTCGACCGGGTTGGTGATGGGGATGATGGGCTGCAGGTTCAGGTGTTCGGTGGCTCCGTCATACATAAAAGAGGTCTGGAACCCCAGGTTTTGTATCGATGGGGAATTTCTGGTACCAGATAGTCCGTTGACACCGTGGTTTATCGTATGTCCGTGGTGGGTGAAGGCATGCTGTTGCTCATGGCAAAAACCACAGGATATGGTTCCGTCTGAAGACAGGCGTCCGTCATAAAATAGTTTCCTGCCGAGTTCAAACCCTTTTTGGGTCACCGGATTGCTTTGTAAGTCATAGACCAAAGGCGGAAAATTGGCGGGCACCTCAAAATCGAGCGGAACGTCTGTATAGGCTTCCTCCTCTTGACCGGAACATCCACACAACAACGGCAAAACGAACAACAATATCATTTTCGTTTTCATTTTAAATCTTTTATAAAAAGCAGCCACCCATGGCAGGTAGCTGCTTTTTTATTGTTGTTAGTCGTTGTGTACATGGTCTACCGCAAACATACCCGAAAGGTTGGCTGTAATCAACGGCAGGTTGGCTCCGCTCATGATCATGGCGCCCATACCGCCCATATTGTTGTCGGTCAACTTGATTTTGTTGGTGCCATCGATAATTTTGGCCACATCGGCAAAAATATGCACGTCTGGGGTAATGTCGGTCCTGACAAGTGCCTTGTCTGGGAAACTTAAGGAAACTGTGGTATAATTGTAATTGGCACCAGATTTACCCGTGTGTACCATAAAAACAGTAGGTGTGGTCACGGTTGCAGAAGTAAACATCCCTTCAAAGAGCAGGTGTTTGTAACCGGCACTCCACGACCAAGCCATGTCTTCGTTCTGGGCAGCAGCAAAGAAATCGCCTTGTACGGTTTGTCCTAAATTGTACTGGGCCTCATCGACACCGATACCGAATTGTATTCCGGTGTAATTACCGGCAGGAATGTTTTCCAATTCGAGCACCTGGGAAAGGGCATTGGCTTCACTCACGATAAAATAGCTTTCAGATTTCGGATACACATAGGTAGTTCCGTCTTCTTTGGTCAAAACGATGTTGCTCACAATGTATTTCACATCAGACACATTGAGGGTTTCGCCTTGTGAAGTCACATTGGCTTGTGAGTTGAGAATTAAATTGGCACTGCCGAAAACGTTGTCAAATTCGACTTCGAGTGTTCCTTCACCGGTTAGGGTATTGTTATCATCATTGGAACAAGAGGCCAAAAGCAGCCCGGTTGCCATTACGGCAAGTATATTTTTTATTTGAAATTTCATTTTTTTATATTTTGATTTATAGGAATTGAAGCCACAGCCCATAAGGGAACCCTTGACTTGGCAGTCATTCCGTGTTATTTTTTTTATACGGGAATGCATCCGGAAAGCGTATTTACCGGACAGATTGGCGCACAAGAACAGCCGGATTCAAAAAATTGAAACCGGAACCATACCCATGTGGCGGAAAAATTTCAGGAAAGTGAGGTGGGCGGGTGAAAGGCAGTGTTACTACCGAGGTAAGTATACAAATTGGAGTAGCTTGTGTTCAAGCATTTTTTGTATGGTGGCGTCGCTTTGGTGAAAGTCATTGGGTGGACTTCCTGGTAGAACAACACTTCAGTTTCCTTTGCGGTTGTTTTTTTGTCTGAGATGGGTTTTTCGTCTTCTGCAGCTTTGGCGAGTTCTCTCATCAAATGGCATTTCCCATTACATTTCAACTCTGGCTTTGCTTTGTTGATACAGAGCACTTTGGAAATGTAGTCATAATTGATAAGGTATTCAGCCACCGGTAACAGCGGTCTGAACAGCATAAACAAGGTAAGCACAACTACAGCTTTTTTCACCTCACAAAGTTACGTCACAAAAGTTTTATGGCAAAGCAAATGGGCTTAAAAATGAGCCAATTTGTTTGATATAGCAACAGGGATAGTCGCGCAAAGCCCGGAGTACAGAAAAACTGCTTTTTCAAGCCCAAAACAGCGACCAACGGAAGCTGGTTTTTGGTGTGTAAAAAGCGTTTTTCGCACGAGGACTTGCAGCAATAGCCCGAAGTTGCCATAAAAACTATTCTTTTTCTTCAAAAGCACGCAAGGCAAACGAGGCCAGCCAATGTTCGCCTTCATAATTGCCATCGACCACCGAAGGCAGGGAGAAATTGAGGTGGTAATCGGCTAAGGCTTTCAAATGCGCAAATTCTTTGGGATATTGCTTGACCAAGTGGTAGAAATTCCAGGCACGGCTGAAATTCAGGCCGTCAAGGTGCACCAAATGGCCATCGGTACGGTCTGAAACGCGTGCGGCTTCCCATTTAAAGTTTTTCTGGAACAGTTGGGGGACAAATTGCTTCAGCCAAACCAGGAATTCTTTTTTGGGGAGGATGCGTTGCATAAGGCCCATTTCTTCGAGACAGGGCGAGAGAAAATCAGTACCGCTGGGCTCCCAGTTGAACGGGCAGTTTTGGTCTTTTTGG
Source organism: uncultured Flavobacterium sp. (assembly GCA_964642945.1). Taxonomy (GTDB): domain Bacteria; phylum Bacteroidota; class Bacteroidia; order Flavobacteriales; family Flavobacteriaceae; genus Flavobacterium. The sequence continues at coordinate 18,338 of CAZXRX010000002.1, forward strand.
AACAGCCGGATGGCGTTTTTTTTGAGAGCCTCCAGAAAAACCGTGTTGTTGGAATACACAGCATAATCCCAGGCAAAGGTCAACCCAAAAGCGGTGTTGGTGTGGGTGCCGGCCCTTACGGGATAAAGCAATTTGGGTAAAAACTCGAGATACCGTTCGATAATAATATCAGACAAGGGTTTGAGGTTTTGTGCCAATGGGCGGGCAAAAGGTTCGTTGCAGGTTTCGAGTTCGAGCTGTAGTTTGAGCAGCCAGTTCCAGCCGTAAGTGCGTTCAAAGGATTTTTCGTGTTTTTTGTTCAGGTAATCGATTTCGGCCTGGATGTTTTGTCTGGATAAATTGGTTTGCAGTTTTTGGATGATGCCCTCGCGATTGGCCAGTTGGGGGTATTTTTTGAGCAGGTAGACCAGACTCCAGTGGCCATGAACAGACGAATGCCAATCAAAACAACCGTAAAATGCCGGGTGTAGTTTTTTGGGAGATTGAATTTCGGTACTGTCTGCCAACAGTTGCCCCAATTTGTTTGGATATTCCTGTTGGAGGCATTTGATGGGCAGGGTGGCCAGGTGGTTGGCACTTTCCAATGACAATTGCTGCGAAGAAGCAGTGGTGGAAATGAAAAACAATATCAGAATGAGGTACTTCATAGCAGGATTTTTTTCAAATGTAACAAAAACTTATCTTTGCCCGAAACACATCAATAAAAGTGCGCAGTCAAACAACCATAGCATCATGTCAAGAAAAATCAAACTGATTTGGGACTTCCGTGGGGAAGCAGCAGCCAAAACCGCTGAGCACCATGAAATCCACCTGAAGGAATATATTGCTGCGACACAATTGCCCTTAAACATTACGGGTTTTGAAATCAGGAATGAAATGCATGCCATCGCCTTCATGGTCGTAACAGACGAACACATGATTGCCGTGCGCGATGCATTGAAACCACATCGGGGGGAATTATTTGAGCAATAAATTCCAATTTAAAAATCTGGAATCTGGTTTTGAGAGTTGAAATTTAACTTTAATTCGCCACCTCACTGATGAACTTGATCCGCATCAGGCGCAATTCGTCAATGTCATAATCGCCGTCAAATTCCTTAAGCGCATCTTCGATTTTATCGGTTTCCGATTCCATGAAATAGTCATGGATTTCTTCCTGCTGGTCGTCGTCGAGTAAATCGTCAATCCAGTATTTGATGTTGAGTTTGGTACCCGAATAAACAATCTGCTCCATTTCTTTCAACAAGGCATCCATGCTCATCCCTTTGGCCGAAGCAATATCATCAAGCGAGAGTTTACGGTCAATGTTCTGGATGATATAGAGTTTGTTGGTCGAATTGGCCCCGGTCGATTTTACCACCAAATCATCTGGCCTGATGATGTCATTTTCTTCAACATAACGGCTGATGAGTTCTACAAAGGCCTTGCCGTATTTTTTGGCTTTTCCTTCCCCAACACCATGGATATTGGTCAATTCGTCGATGGTAATCGGGTATTTGAGTGCCATGTCTTCCAGGGAAGGATCCTGAAACACCACAAAAGGCGGCACCCCGAGTTTTTTGGCTTCTTTTTTGCGCAAATCACGCAGCATGGCCATGAGTGCTTCATCGGCTGTACCGGTAGATTTGGCTGCCGTTACGATGGCGTCGTCTTCCACTTCGTTGTATTCATGGTCTTCCGACATCAGGAACGAAACCGGATTGTTGATATAGTCTAGTCCTTTGTCAGACACTTTGAGTATGCCGTAGGTTTCTATGTCTTTGTTGAGCAGTCCGGCAACGAGTACCTGACGGATGAGTGCCATCCAATAGCGTTCTTCCTGGTCTTTTCCGCAACCGAAAAACTCCTGTGAGTCTGTGCGGTGGGCTTTGATGGTGGCATTGACCCGCCCGATAAGTATGAAAACAATTTCTTTTGATTTGTATAAACTTTTGGTGTCGCGCACCACTTCGAGCAATTTGACCACATTGTCTTTTGCTTCGACCTTGGCTTTGGGGTTGCGTACGTTGTCGTCCATGTCGGCGCCTTCGCCGGTTTCGCTGTCAAACTCTTCCCCAAAATAATGCAGCAGGAATTTACGGCGTGACATCGAAGTTTCGGCATAAGCCACGACTTCCTGTAACAATGCAAAACCGATTTCCTGCTCTGCTACGGGTTTGCCCGACATGAATTTTTCGAGTTTTTCTACATCTTTATATGAATAATAGGCCAAACAATGTCCTTCACCTCCATCGCGTCCGGCACGACCGGTTTCCTGGTAATAGCTTTCAAGCGATTTGGGAATGTCATGGTGGATGACAAAACGCACATCGGGTTTGTCGATTCCCATACCGAAAGCAATGGTGGCCACAACCACTTCTACATCTTCCATCAGGAACATGTCTTGGTGTTTGGCACGTGTTTTCGCATCAAGTCCTGCATGATAAGGAACGGCACTGATGCCATTCACCTGTAGTACTTCGGCTATGGCTTCTACTTTTTTGCGGCTCAGGCAATAAATGATGCCCGACTTACCTTTGTTCTGTTTGATGAACCGGATGATGTCAGACTCTATATTTTTGGTTTTGGTGCGTACTTCATAAAACAAATTCGGGCGGTTGAACGAGGCCTTGAAGGTGGTCGCGTCAGACATGTCCAAGTTTTTGAGGATGTCTTCCTGTACTTTTGGCGTGGCCGTAGCCGTGAGGCCAATCACAGGCACTTCGCCCAATTGCTTGATGATGGCGCGTAAATTGCGGTATTCGGGCCTGAAATCGTGCCCCCATTCTGAAATACAGTGGGCTTCGTCAATGGCGACAAACGAGATGGGAACAGTTTGCAGGAATTCTACATATTCTTCCTTGGTCAACGACTCGGGCGCTACATATAATAGTTTGGTGATGCCTGAAGTAATGTCTTTTTTGACCTGGGTAATTTCTGTTTTGGTAAGTGAGGAATTCAGTACATGGGCAATGCCGTTTTCTGAAGACACGCCGCGTATCGCATCGACCTGGTTTTTCATCAGGGCTATCAGGGGCGAAACCACAATAGCGGTGCCTTCCTGGATGAGTGCCGGCAGTTGGTAACACAATGATTTGCCACCGCCTGTGGGCATGATTACGAAAGTATTGTTTTTTGCCAGTACACTTTTGATGACTTGTTCCTGTAACCCTTTGAACTGGTTAAAGCCAAAATATTTTTTTAATTCTTTGTGTATGTCAATTTCGTTTAAATTCATTCTGGGTGTAATGGTATTTTTACATAAATTTGCAACTATAAATATACAACTTTCTTTTATTATTACAAATTTTATAAAATTTCTATTTTGATTTCAAAAGAAGCTATAATTGCCTCCGCGCAAAGGACGATTTTGTCTGAAAGCCAATCGGTGGCAAAACTGTCCGGGTTCCTCGACGATAATTTTGTAAATGCCGTTGAAATCATCTATAACGCAAAAGGAAGGCTGATTATTACAGGCATCGGAAAAAGTGCCATCATCGCCCAAAAGATAGTGGCCACCATGAATTCCACCGGCACCCCGTCGATTTTTTTGCATGCATCGGAAGCCATCCACGGCGACTTGGGCATGGTACAGCCGGCTGATGTCGTCATTTGCATCTCCAAAAGCGGCAACAGCCCTGAAATAAAGATACTGGTGCCCTTACTCAAACGTTTTGGCAACCAACTCATTGCCATCACCGGCAACCCGACCTCTTTTTTGGGTAAAGAATCCCATTATGTACTCAACACTTTCGTGGAAAGCGAATCGTGCCCGAACAACCTTGCCCCAACCAACAGCACCACAGCCCAACTGGTCATGGGTGATGCCCTGGCCGTCTGCCTGATGGAAATGCGCGGTTTTACCAGTGCCGATTTTGCCAATTACCATCCGGGTGGTGCCTTGGGCAAAAAACTGTTGCTGCGCGTAAAAGACATGTTGGATACGACGCACAAACCCATGGTTTCGGCCCATTCGAGCATCAAGGATGTCATAGTGGAAATTTCCGAAAAACGCCTTGGGGTAACCGCCGTAATGGAAGACAACCAGATTATCGGTATCATTACCGATGGCGATATCCGGAGGATGCTGAACAAAACCGAAACGATTTCCGGCCTGACCGCCAAAGACATCATGACGGTAAACCCAAAAATGATACAATGGACCGAACTGGTTAGCGATGCGCTGAATACATTGGAAGCCTATGCCATTACCCAGTTGGTCGTTTTGGACAAGGAAGAATATAAAGGCGTGCTGCATTTGCATGACATTTTAAAAGAAGGCATCGTATAATGGCAGAAAAGAACTTTAAGGAGATGTCATTTCTCGACCATCTCGAAGAATTGCGTTGGGTTTTGGTAAGAAGTACAGCGGCTGTTTTGATTATGGCTGTAGTTACTTATTTCTTTTGTGATTATGTGTTTGACAGCATTATTTTTGGGCCAACTGACCCTAATTTTATTACCTACCGTTTCTTTTGTGAGGCTTCCCATTATGTAGGTTTTGCCGACAGCATCTGTATCACCGAGCTCAATTTCATCATCCAGAATACGCAAATGGAAGGCCAGGTCAATATTTTCATCTGGGTATGTATCACGGCTGGATTTATCCTGGCATTCCCTTATATTTTGTGGCAATTCTGGAAGTTTATCAGCCCGGCATTGTATGAAAAAGAAAAACGGAGTGCGCGCTTGTTCATCTTTACTGCCTCCCTATTATTTTTTATGGGCGTCTTGTTCGGGTATTTCGTGATTGTACCGATGTCCATCAACTTTTTGGCCACCTTTACCATCAGCAGCGTGGTAAAAAACCAGTTCAGCATTGATTCGTACATCAGCATGATCAAAACGGCCGTAATCGCTTCGGGTTTGTTTTTTGAATTGCCCATCATCATCTATTTCCTGACCAAACTAGGATTGGTAAGCCCAAATTTCCTGAGAACCTATCGTCGTTACACCATCGTCATCATACTGATTATCGCTGCCATCGTAACCCCGCCCGATGTGGTGAGCCAGGTAACGGTAGCCATCCCGATGTTGTTGATTTACGAGGCGAGTATCTTTATTTCTGTTTACGTAACCAATAAAAAGGCAAAATTAAAAAATGGGTAATTTAGTCGAAGAATTCAATGATTACAGGTCAAGGATGAACGAAAAACTGTTGGCCGACAACAACAAAATCGTCAAGCGGATTTTCAACCTCGACACCAATGCCTATGCCGAAGGCGCGCTTGATGTCAAAACGAAAGAATTGCTCGGATTGGTCGCTTCCACGGTGTTGCGCTGTGACGACTGTATCAAATACCACCTGGAAACCAGCTATAAAGAAGGCATTACCAAGGAAGAAATGATGGAAGCCATGGGTATTGCGACCCTGGTGGGCGGCACCATCGTGATACCGCACCTGCGCAGGGCTTATGAATTCTGGGAAGCACTTGAAAATAACTAATAATTGGTTAAATTCTTTACTGTATATTAAGGGAATTCGTTTATTTGCAACAGATAAAAATTCAGACGCTTAGGCACTAAGGCACTAAGGCAATCCAAAAAATGAAATTAAGAGCCGAAAATTTAGTCAAGACCTACAAAGGAAGGAGTGTGGTAAAAGGCATTTCTGTAGAGGTAAACCAAGGAGAAATCGTGGGGCTTTTGGGGCCTAACGGTGCCGGAAAAACCACTTCCTTTTACATGATAGTAGGCTTGGTCAAACCCAATGCCGGAAACATCTACCTCGACGACATGGACATCACTGCTTTCCCGATGTACAAAAGGGCGCAAAACGGTATCGGTTACCTGGCGCAGGAGGCTTCGGTTTTCAGGAAACTGAGTATAGAAGACAATATTCTGAGTGTACTGCAGCTCACCAAACACAGCCGCGAAGTGCAGATTGAAAAAATGGAAAGCCTGATTGCCGAATTTGGCCTGGAGCACATCCGCACCAACCGTGGCGACCTGCTTTCGGGAGGGGAAAGAAGGCGTACCGAAATTGCACGCTGTCTTGCCACCGACCCAAAATTCATCTTGTTGGACGAACCATTTGCAGGCGTTGACCCCGTAGCCGTGGAAGACATCCAGCGGATTGTGGCCCAATTGAAAAACAAAAACATCGGCATCCTGATTACCGACCACAACGTGCAGGAAACCCTTGCTATTACTGACAAAACCTATTTGATGTTTGAAGGGGGCATCCTCAAGGCAGGCATCCCGGAAGAATTGGTCGAAGACGAAATGGTGCGCCGCGTTTACCTCGGACAGAATTTTGAATTGCGTAAAAAGAAACTCGAATTTTAACGGCCATGGAACCGTCACAAGAGCAAATCAAAAAATGGCACAACGACCGCAGCAACTGGAAATGGGGTATTTTCTATTACAATAAAGAAGATTCGCGTTTGTTTGTCGACAAGCGCAACACCAACCTTGGCGCTACCTTTAATTTTGCCAACCCGAAATCGTATTGGTTTTTGGTGGGTATGGGTTGCTTTTTCGGATTCATCCTCTACACCATTTTACTGGTCAAAAAATAATCAGTTGAGTGTAAGGTACTGCAACATTTTGGGCGTACCGTTATAAATGTTCAGGTCTACTTTTTCGTTGATGCCTTTTATGGCCGCCCGTTCGGTAAATTGCCAGAACAGCCAGTCGGCCTTGATTTCTTCTACAAAAAAATTATAATTGGCAATCCAGAAAGTATAGCCTTTAAACTCTTCTTTCAGAAAATTTTCATAGTACTTTTCGCCTGTGTAAATAATGGGTTTCACGTTGTAATGCGCATCGACTTTTTCGAGCCAGCGGCGCAGGCCTTTTTTGAGTTCGGCAACAGATTGGTCCTTGGGGAGTTGCTCAATATCGAGCACCGGAGGTAAATCGCCTTTTTTCAGTTTGACCGTTTTGATAAAATTCTCGGCCTGCTCAATCGAATTTTCATCCGGACGGTAATAATGATAAGCGCCCCGTATCAGTTTTTGCTTTTTGGCACCACTCCAATTGGAGTAAAAACAGTTATCGGTTTTGTCAGCCCCGGCCGTGGCACGGATTAGCACATAATCGAGTTTGAAAAGGTTTTCCACCGAATCGATTTCCGGCCAATTGATTTCGCCTTGGTATTGCGACACATCCAGACCGAAAGTGAGGTCTTTGTGCGCGTTCAGAATCTGGTAAATACGGGCTTGGGCCACTTTGTCTTCCTTTAAAACCTTGTCTGATTTAAAACTGAAATAATACAGAATGGCATTGCGGTAATGGTATACTCCAAAGAAAAAAGCCAAAATAAAAATTCCCGTAAAAACAGATTTGACAGAAAAAAAGGGTTTCTTTTTCCTGACGGATTTTTTGCGCACTGGGATTTTCCGGGTTCTTGATTTTGCCATTTAAAATAGTCCTGAAAACGGATAACTACTTTTTGGCCAAGATATTATTGGCCACCGACAATAAAACATACAACAGGATAATCAGCGGCACAGCCAACACCTTCAGCAGCAGCAGCAGCACTACGGAAATGGTCAAAAATCCCACCTGTAGCTTGTATTTGGCAAAGCTGAAATTCTTGATTTTAAGTGAAAACAATGGGATTTCGGCATTCATCACATAGGCACTGAGCAAGGTAATGCCGATTAACAGCCACGGATTAAGCAGGAAATCGACCCAGGGTGCCTCCTGAAAATCGTGTACCACCAAAGGCAGGCTCATGATAAACAGTGCATTGGCCGGAGTGGGCAAACCTATAAAAGAATCGGATTGACGGGTATCTATATTGAAATTAGCCAAGCGGTAACAGGCTCCCAAAGTAATGATAAAACCTAAATATGGTAAAAATGTTGATTTATCTTCAACTCCCAGGTCAACATAAGTACAGATATTATCAGTAATTGTTGAGTGGAAAGGAGCCATCATCTTATACATCACAAATCCAGGTGCCACACCACTCGTCACCATATCGGCTAACGAATCCAATTGCACACCCAACGGCCCGGCCACGCCAAATTTCCGGGCAAAAAAACCATCAAAAAAATCAAAGAAAATCCCAAGGCAGACAAAATAGAAAGCGTTGGCAAAACTACCATTGGCAATAAAAACAATAGCTATGCATCCGCAAAGTAAATTCAATAAAGTCAAAAGATTGGGAATGTGCTTTTTCAGGTTCATCAGAAGGGTTTTAAAAAACAAATTTAGCACAATAACTTAAAGCGATACACGTTTTATAAGAGATTTTTCGCCGGCTTCTTATTTATATCCTGATTGCGGGAAAGAAGCCGATAAAAATTTATATTTTTGAAAAAAATTGACAGGCTGCGGTTTGTAAAAATAATTGCTTTGAGAAAAAAAAATTGGCTCTTTTTACTTTTAGTCACTTCACTATCATTCGGACAGGGTTTCCGGAAATATTCCAATGAGTTCATGAGTATTGGGGTGGATGCCGCTGCCCTGGGGATGTCGAACGCCGTGACTGGCTATACCAATGATGTGAATTCGGTATATTGGAACCCGGCCGGTCTCGTCAATTTACAAGACAGCCAGGTGGCCCTGATGCACGCGAGTTATTTTGCCAATATTGCCCAATACGACTACATTGCTTTTGCCAAACCGATTGACCAGGAAAGTGCCTGGGGTATTTCGATTATCCGTTTTGGGGTAGATGACATCCTGAATACCACCCAGCTTATCGATGGCGACGGAAATATCGACTACAACCGTATCAGCCTGTTTTCGGCTTCAGATTACGGCCTGACCCTCTCCTATGCCAAAAAACTCAAATTACCCGGTTTTCAATATGGGGTCAATGCGAAGGTCATCCGCCGGATAATCGGGAAGTTTGCCAATTCATGGGGTTTTGGCTTTGATGTCGGACTGCAATTTGAGCGCAACAACTGGCATTACGGGCTCATGTTGCGTGACATTACCACCACCTACAACATCTGGAACATCGACGAAGAAGAATACAATACCATCAAAAATGCCATTCCGGGAGAGAATCAGGAATTGCCAGAAAGTTCAGAAATCACGGCACCCAAGGCCCAATTCGGGATTGCCAAGAAATTTGAATTCCATTACGATTATACCCTTTTGGCCGCGGCCAACCTCAACATGCAGTTTGCCAAAACCAACGACCTCATCGCTACTGATTTTGTAAGTGTCGATCCCGCCATTGGGTTTGAATTTGGCTACACCGATTTGGTGTTTGTACGCGCCGGCGTGGGGAATTTCCAGAATGTGACCCAAATTGACAATTCCAAAAAAGTAGGCTTCCAGCCGAATATCGGTTTGGGGTTCAAATACCGTGGCATTCAGGTAGATTATGCCCTGACTGATTTGGGAGACCAAAGTGCGGCCTTGTATTCGAATATTTTCTCGCTGAAAGTAGATTTAAGCGTATTCAGGTAAAGGCATGATCAAAAAACTATTTTTACTACTACTGCTCCTTTGTTGTTCCGCTGTTTTTTCACAATCGCTGATGCTGTCCGACAAAGCTACCGTCAGTGTGTTTACCTGCGGAAAAGGTTCAGAACTCTATTCGACTTTCGGTCACACCGCCCTCCGTATCAAGGACGACACCAACAGCCTTGACGTGGTTTACAATTATGGGGCTTTCGATTTCAGGACGGAAAACTTTTACCTGAAATTTGTCAAAGGTGATTTGCAGTATTTCATGAATGTCAGTTCCTACCAGGAATTCATCTACGAATACCAATACGACAACCGTGAAGTCATTGAACAGGTTCTCAACCTCACTTTTTACCAGAAACAGGCTCTTTTTGACCGACTCAATACCGACAACAACAGTGCGGAAGACAAGTTTTACACCTACAAGTTCATCGACAAAAACTGCACAACAATGGTGGCAGACAAAATCAACGAAACCCTTGGAAAGCCGATGATACAAAAGGTAGACGACAAAACTATTTCTTATCGTACGGTTTTATACCCTTATTTTGAGGATTTTTTCTGGAACAAACTGGGCATCAACATCATTTTCGGCCAACGTACCGACGAAAAAGCCGAACAGCTTTTCCTTCCGATAGAATTGCTGCACAGCCTTGACCAGGCCAAAATTAAAGGAAAACCTTTGGTGCTGAAAAAAGAAACCATCGTAACCGGCAACCAACCTAAAATGCCTTTTTCATTCCTGAACAGCATTTATTTTATCGCCTTGCTGCTTTTGGTAATTGCCCTGAGCAACAACAGGGTGGTCTTTTTCACTTACCTTTTTGTATTAGGCTTATTAGGGTTGTTTTTGTCGTTGGTCGGCTTTTATTCGTTGCACCGCGAAGTATTGTGGAACTACAACGTCTTGCTTTTCAATCCGTTGTACTTAATATTGCCCTTTTTGAATACCAATTGGAGAAAGAAACTCATTTATGCCATTGCGGTGCTTTTGCTGGTATACGTCCTGATGATGCTGTCAAAACCACATTTGGTGTTGATGTTGCCGTTCATTGCGGCAAACGGCTACATTTTATGGAAACTGTACCGCAAGACCTTACTGTCCCCTGTAAAATAAAACTGTACTCAGGGTTTTTACACAAATGTTGATGTCGAGAAAGATACTCCGGTGTTTGATGTAGTACAAATCGTATTGCAGTTTCACCAGGCTGTCGGCAATCGAATCGCCATAGGCATAGTTTACCTGCGCCCAACCCGTGAGTCCGGGTTTAACCACGTGGCGGGTTTCATAAAAAGGCATTACCTCTGCAATTTCCGACACAAATACCGGGCGTTCCGGACGGGGGCCGATAATCGCCATTTCTCCCTTTAAAATATTGATGAACTGCGGAAACTCATCCAGGCGGGTCTTGCGCATAAACTTCCCAAAAGGCGTTACCCGCGAATCATTGGTGGTGGTAAAAACAGCGCCAAATTGCTCAGCATTTTTGACCATGGTGCGGTATTTGTATATCTGGAAAACCTTTCCGTTCTTCCCTACCCTTTGTTGCTGGTAGAATAATTTGCCCCGGTTGCCAATAAGGTTTCCGATAAAAATAAGAGGTAAAAACGCTAATCCTATCGAAATCCCGATTACAGAAAACAAGATGTCACTGAACCGCGTCAATGAGATATACAGCTGATTCTGGTTGTTGCGGCTGAACGGAAAGTAACGGTAAAAATCACGCGATACATACTGCACCGGAATCCGTTGGGTAAGGGTTTCATAGAGTTGGGTGTATTCCTTGATGATGACCCCGTTTTCGAGCAGGTGGATTAATTGGTTGTACAACGGCACTGTAATTCCGTCTGTTTTTTGCGAGGCAATCACTATTTCTGAAATCGAATTTCCCCTCACGTAACTTTCCAAGTCTCCTGTATTGATGTGCTTGATGGCACTGAAATCGGTATTGAAATTGTCTTCCCCGTCAGAATTTACATAGCCAATGAACTTATAGTGCGGGTCGACACTTTCCAGGCCTTTGACCAATTCGATGAGTTGTTCCTTATCGCAAACCAAAATGGCATTTTTCACAAACCGGTGCGAAGCCAGGAAGTTTACATAAAACAACCGCCAGGCCAGTAAAGTCAACAAAATGGTCAGGTAAAAAATAACTATCTGTAACCTGTTTGAGGGCAGTGACGGGGTATAAATGGGTGTCAACAAATAAAATAATACGATGGTAGATGACGAAATGATGATACTCTTGATCACCTGGAACTGGTTGCTGGCCACCTGAAGGTTGTACATTTCAAAAACCGACCCGAAAACATTGATGTACAAAGCCAACACAATCGTCCAATGGTAATTGGTGGTCGAAAAAGTAAAATAATTGAAGTTGAAAATAGAGCCGATCGAATACAGTGCCAGTAAAACCAAAATCACATCAAAACCTTTCAGAAGCAGTTTTCTTTCGGAAATTTCAAAATGTATTTTCTTGTTACTGTTCATTTTTGACCCTAAATTGGAACGGCAATTTACTAAAAATATGGCAGATTAAAACATGCTATTTCAATATTTCAAACCATTTGTCCCTAACTACCTGCCAATCAAAAGACGCGACCATTTCACGCGAATTAACAATCAATTTTGAGACGAGGACAGGATCATTAATAAGCTTTTTGACAGCTTCCACCATTTGATCATCAGCCCCATCCGCAACCAACAAACCGTTTTCTTTTTCAGCAATCAGGAAAGGGATGCCGCCAACATTTGTTGACACTATGGGTAGGCCAATCGCCATGGCTTCAATGAGACTGACGGGGGTATTATCAAAATGGGTGGTATTGATAAAAATATTGAAATCGGCAGACAATGCAATCCACTCCTCTTTGGATAATTTACCGGTAAAAGTGACCTGCACCCCGAGTTTTTGGGCCAAGTTCATACATTCCTGTATGATGTTTTCCTTATCAGGTCCGACCATACAGAGCTGGGCATCCGGATAATCCTTTTGAAGTTCATAAAGCACCCTGATGGCCATTTGCGGATTGTAAATTGTGGCAAAAGAACGAACCCAAAGCAATTTGGGAACCGTAACCTGCCTTTCCCTTAACGGATATTTGCTGAGGTCTATCGAATTGGGTACATACTCCAGGCTCTCATATCCCATTTTGGAAAAACTGTCAAGTAAATAGCGTGAAGGCGCCGTAATTTTATAGGCATTCCTGAAAATCAAACCCGACACAAAAGGATTTTTCCGGAGCCTGCGCGGTAAATTGCCTCCATGAAGTTTGGTAATGTATTTCAGGCCGAGCATCCGGCACAACTGACTGATGACAAAAGCATACCAGAAATTTTTGGTACTATAGGTATCGATGAGTACAAAATCAACTTTTTTGGCATACTTCAAAGTGGCAAAAACCATGTCTGCCAGACGCAGCAATTGGTTTTTTTTGGAAGAAGCATAATACAATACATAGCCTTCTGATTCGAGAAAAGTACCCAAGGTTTCTATAGAGGTTGCCGTATTGCCGTGAACCGAAAGCTTGTTACCTATGTAGAGTATTTTATTCATCAAATCGGACTTTTAATAAGGAAAGGGCGTATATAAAACAAGGCGCTGCCGTTCGCATGGCCGCGTGGTTGATGGTCAGGAGCCAAAAAGTAACAAAACAAAGCAAAAAGATATTCTGTTTGTTGTCATAGTATAAAAACAAGGGCGTAATAAACAAAACCATCAGGGCCAGGATACCGAAAAATCCATGTTCCGCCATCATCCTCGTGATTTCATTGTGGGAAGCAAAATTATCAATCAACCCCATCCGTTGCGATCTGATTTCTGTTCCTTTGGCCACACCTACCCCAAAAAATGGGCTCCCAAGGAACATTTCGAATTCTTCTTCTGCAATTTCTCCCCGTCCGGTAAAACGATCTGACTTTGTACGTCCCAAAGCATCCTGGTTGGCATAGCGTTTGTCGATATAACCACCGGTTTGATAAGAAGTAAAAAGCCAGGTGGAAATCATGGCCACCGTCAGAAAACCAATCAGGTAATTCAGTTTGATTTTACTCGTGTTTTTGGAATTGATGTAAATCACCAACAGCAATATCAGGATCATGAAAAAGCCTGTAATCATGCCACCCCTCGAAAACGTAATCATCCCCCTGTAACTGATATAGAGCGCCAAAACCACATTGATAAGGAAGATGATTTTTGACCGGGACGAAAAAATCAAACGCGTAAAAAAAATGAACATCCCCAAACCGAGAGCAGTAGAAACCTGGTTGGGCCCGAAACCTCCTGACAACGCTCCATTTGAAGCGGTTCCGGTAAGGGCATCCTTAATATTCGGTGTAAACAGGTACAAATAGGTGGCACAGGAAATGATGGGCAATCCCATGACAAGCAACAGATTGTTGATTTCAGAAATCGTGATTCTTTTGTTGAACGTATACAGCGAAGCCACGCCCAGACAGGCCGCTCCTGAAATATTGAAAGCAATGGCTTTCCGGATATTGGCCCCATAATCAAGGGCATACACGCCGATTATGACACCGGGAACAAGCAGAATCAAGTAAATCCAGTACATGGTGGCGCTTTTGGAAATTCCACTGTAAATCATCCCGATAACCAGGAAAATCATGATGCCGTATTTCGCAAATTCATGGTTGGGGTTCCCATCGGTCATTCGCAGAAATACCTCACTGCCTACTATATATGCCGAAGCATACAACACTTCATTGTTCCTGTTTTTGGTTTTGATGACAAAATATAGACCGAAACCAATAATCAACAACGAATAAAGCTTAGACAAAAAAAGATTGGAATAAATGGCAATCCCTATCAGTACATGGAGTGCCACCAAAAAAACATAATTTTTTTCTTCGTTTTTCATCCTTCGTTCAGCCAGTTTAAATAATTTGCCATTACCGCTTCTTGGGAATGGTTGTCACGGATGGTTTCAAATAAGGCTTCCCCAAAATTAATCCTTAATGCGGAATTATCCATCAATTTGACCACAGATTCGTAAAAGCCTTCGACATCAGTGGGTTTATGGGTAAAACCACTTTTCCTGTCAACCACCAACAACGGAATTTCACCCACATTCGTAGCCACCACTGCTTTTTTAAGCAAGCCATACTCCAAAAGGGCTACCGGCAATCCTTCTGAGTAAGAAGTCAAAACACAAATGTCTGACTGACTGATGATATGGGCCGTATCGTCTTTTTGACCATACACAAACACATTTTGCTGTAAATCATGGCTGGCTATTGCCGCTTTCAGTTTCTGGGAATAGGTATCATTTGAATCGTTCCCTACCAGATGAAACGTCCAATCCGGATGACTGGCCTTGGTTTTGATGGCTACCTCAATCAAAAACTGGTGGTTTTTCGGATGCCGTAAATTGGCCAGTAACAGTACTTTTTTTCCGGGAAGACCTTTCAGTAAAGTTGCTTTATGGGAATCGTCCACGGTGGTAAAATTGGGTAAATAAACTACTTTTTTGCAATTCAGGTGTTGTTTGGCCCAAATTTCCAGAGGATGATTGACCACGATGATTCCTTCAAAGAAAAAAGACGCCAGCCACAAAGCCCGGTTGTTGGCGATTTTTTGGAGACTGCGTGCCCCACTGTGATCATGAAACAGGATTTTCACGCCAGGAAAAACCAATTTAACCAAAAAAGCCAGGAAAAACGAAGTGCCGTGCGCCTGTATGTAATCAATTTTATTTTTTTTGCAATACGCCCGCAACCTGAAAACCGCCTTGAAATCAAAAATTTTTTTACGCCCAAGAAAAAGATAATGGGCTTTGTTTACCAAACTTTCTTTCAGTTTTCCTTCTTTCCGGCTCACCACCATCCCTGAGAAATCTTTTGTTTCAGTCAGGGCATTGGCAAAGTTGACGGCCATTTTTTCGGCGCCGCCCATCTCAAGGGTATCTATAAGTTGGATTATCCTCATGGGCGCATCATTTTTTTGATGGCTTCTTCAAACACATCCGTGGTGTATTGACGCGACCAATCAATGGCATCTTTTACTTTGAAATCATAGGTTTCAGGGCAATCAATCAGTGCGGTTATTTGCTTGACATCCTGCACCAAATCATTGGTAAGCAAGATTCCCCTGTTGCCCTGACCGAGGATAAAGGGCACACACGATACCTTTGACGCAATGGGCAGACAGCCCCAGAACATGGCTTCGGCCACCACTTTGGGCCAGCCCTCGCTTTTGGAAGGCAGGATCAGGAAATGACTTTGCTGATAGGCCTTTTTGATGGTTGCTTTATCACGATTGCCTTGGAGTGTCACTTTAGCAGACAACCCGTTATCAGTAGTATACTGTTCCAATTTATTTTTTTCAGGACCCTCACCATATACCGACAAGGCTGCTTCAATGCCATTTTGATTCAATTTTTCCAATAGTTTGATGGCATACAAAGGCTGTTTTCCTGCGGTTAAGGTTCCCACAAAAAGAAACTGTATGATTCCTTCCTGTTTTCCCGGAAAAACAGCCGTCTTTTCGGTTTCAGGATAGGTTGCCGTAAAAAAAGGTTTGATATTTTTGGATTGGTCCGACCATTGCCCATACACCAATACCTGCATATTTTTGGTCAGGAAACTGTTACTGAGCAACCATTTCTGCAAGCGGTAACTCAGGGGCTGTTTGGCTGTGGGATCCCAATTTCCGGCATACTTGGCTGTTTTTGTCTTTTTAGGGAATAGAATCTGGACGAAACAGCCCAGCAAACCAATATTTCCCGGACAACGCAAATGGATGTGGTCGGCTTTTTTCATGGCCCTGAAAATCCGCCACACATTGAACGGAACCGATACCAAAGAACGTAAAACTGCCAAGATACCGAGTGTATGAAACGGTTGCAACACCACAAAATCAATGTTGTTGTGTTGGTAAGCGGCATGTATCTGTGTGGGTTCAAAAGAATCTAGCGGAGCCGTCACGATGACTTTATCTGCATTTTTGATCCAGATATTCATCTCATCTGTATAAGGCGCATAAGCATAAAAATGCCCATTCCTGTTGGTGTGGTTGACATGAGTGATGATACAGAAAGTCATCGGTTCTGGATTTTTGGTGCGTTGTACAATAAACTGAACCAACCTGAAATCCTGCCGAGGCTTTCGGTAAAAGCGGCCTTTTTCTGTTTTGAGGTGAAAGCATTGCCCAGCCGGATTGTGGTCAGGAGCAAAGCGATGGCATTCCATTTGAACCTGGCTTTGAACGAAGGTTTCGGATGTTTAACCCGCCACACATACCAACCGTTGCGTAAGACCATTTTGCCATAGCGGAATTGATTGGGCCGGCCCGAACCATCGTGATAATGTCTTAAAGTGGCCTTGGTGTTCAGGTAGAGTTTCCCGGCATCGGACAAACGCAGGGTAAAATCTGCATCCTCATACAAACCATAACCCTCAAAATAAGTGGAAAAACGAAAGCGGTCAAATACTTTTTTCCTGAAAGACGAAACACCGCCCATAAATTGCTGCACTTGGTAAATTTTTCCGGATGGCGGTAAAAAACTCACGCTCCTGCCATGCGAAAAATCGGGCATGAAACAAGGTGGTAAATTGGTATCGAGCCCTAATTTTTTGCGCAACACAAAGCGGCTGCCTTCTTTGCGTTTCCAACCGTCATAGTAAAATTCTGAAACCGCTGGTTTGTAGTTTTCGCCAACCTGTTGCCATTTCGATTCATTGGTAATGTAGCCGCCCACCCCCAAGGCATCGGGAAACTGTTGGTAGGTTTTGAGCAGTTCTTCAAAATAATGGGCATCGAGGATGGTATCGTCATCGAGAAAGCAAATGATTTCAGCTGCTTCGGCAACTTTACTGATACCGAAATTGCGTTGTTTGGTAAGCCCGCGGTTTTCTGCACCCACCAAAAAATAGTCGAGGTTTTCAAAAGTATTCCTGTCGAGCATCAGCTGGGTTTCGTTATTCACAGAACCATCAACGATAAGTATTTCGTCAGGGTATAGGGTTTGCGTTTTGACCGATTGCAGCAAATCCAACAAGGCATTGGCACGCATGTACGTACAGACAATCAGGCTGAATTTTGGTGCATTTTCCACAACAACTAAGGTTTGACGGCCATAAAAATCAGGTTATTGTAGCCTTTTTTCCTGTTGTAAACGATACCGTGCTGGGCATAAAATTCTTCCAGCGAATAGACTTCAATCTGACGGAAGCCACATTGGGTCAGGTCATTGATCAATCCTTTTTTGGAATAGTAATATCCCGGCACCTTGAAACCATTGAAACCGGTATCCCTGTTGCCAACCTTGTCTCCGAGTACAAACGAAAACATATTCCTCATTTTGAAGTACATGGTTTTGGCCACGGAACCTACTTGGTTGTGCACCGTTCCGATAATGACGCCATGGGGTTTCAATGCCCGGAACGAATTGCTGTAAATGGCCATACGGTCTTTTTTCTCCGGCACATAAGTCATCATGCTGTTCAGTATCGTAACGAGTTCAAAGGCTGCCGAAGTGTTTTTGTAATCGACGGCATTGAGTGCGAGTGTTTCGGTAATGTCGTCAATCTGCCACAATTTCAGGTTTTCCCTGCATTTGGCAATCATGTTTTCAGAAATATCGGAGGCCACAATTTTAACTGGCTGGTAAAATTCGGCAATCGATTCCACTTCCCTGCCCGAACCACAGCCGAATATCTTGATGTGCTGTATTTTTCCTGAAGCAGCATACAATTCCTGTGCCCGATTGAGCATGAATTGTTCGAAATCGGAGATTTTCTTGAGCCTTTGTGTGGCAATGATGTCTTCTTTTTCCCAAAAATCCTTGTTGTCGATTTGCATGTTTTGTGGCTATTATGATTGTTTTTTCTTCATCAACATGGTCACGTGCATACAGCTGAACAAGGCACTGTCTGTCGTTTTGGACTTTTCCCAATCGTGCTGGTGCCATTTTTTTCCGGTTTCCATCCTTTTTTCTTCAGACATGGGTAGAAAGTTGAGCAGGAAAAACCACTTCGTCTTTCCTAAAAGTCCGCGTCTTTCGATGATGTCAAAAGCCTGGTCAAACTGGAAATAGGTTTTTTTGGTAAAGGGCCATTCCCAATCGGCATCCGACTGGAACGGACGGTATAAGGTGCGGATTATTTTTATCGGAAGGCTGGTTTCGAGCGGATCATAACTGATGATTTCCCCATTGGGCGCCAGTTTTTCATTCAGTTTGGCTATCAGTACCGGCACGCTCTGGAAGTGGTGCAGCACGCCATAGGCATAAATCAGGTCGAAATCTTTTTCGGCAAAATCATCCGTCAGAAAATCAACGGCCAGCGCTTTGGCTGTCGGGATGTGCGCGATGTTTTTCTGTAAGCGCGCAATAGCCACGTCGCTTAAATCGATGCCAATGTACTCTTTGGCATTTTGGGCCAGATGCATCGACAGGGAATTGCCTGCATAGCAACCCAGGTCCAGCACTTTTTTGTTGGAGAGGTCGCCAAACCAAACTTTGTGCAAGTCATACGATTGGTCAAGTATGCCGATATTTTTACGGATTTTTTTGAGGGTTTTTTCCCTTAAGGATGACCAGATTTTGGTCGCCAGGTTTTTCTTTTTGGTATTGTAGAATTCTTTCTGCTTGATGTTGGTTTGAATGATTTCCTCTTGCGTTTTCATCAGGATTGTTTGTGCTGTTGGGTTGTTGTGTACCTCTCCAAAGTTATTATTTATTACGGATAAATCATTTTTTTGGACTGAACTTTTTCAACAGAATTAATAACCGGGCCATTTTTGCCTTGTGTGGTTTGAGGTATTTCTCGATCATCAAAAATATCCTGAAACGCAGCGGTTTCAAAATCCAGTGCCGCGTAGGGACATACAGGTACAATTGGGTGCCGAAACTTTCCTTGAACTGCACCACGCCTTTGCTGCCGCCTACCGACAAATCATAGCTTTTATGACCTTGATTAATAGCATATTGTATCATTTGGTCGTGCATGAAATTCGACACGTTCAGCTGTTGGAAATCTTTCAAAACCCCACCGTTTATGTAAGTAAGACGTTGTCCGCAATGCATGACATACAGGGCGCCGATGATTTTTCCGTCAAGGAAGCAACAGGCTATTTTTGCATGGTTTTTGTCAATGTACGCCCGCAGGGTTTGGGCCATGGAAGCATACGAACGCAAGGGATAGCCTTTTTCGATGGCATTCAGGGCAAAACATTGGTAAGCTTGTTCAATTTCTTCATCGGAAGTCACAAAACGAAATTCCAGACCGGCCTTTTTGGCTTTATTGAGGTTTCTTTTGTTGTTCGAACTGTAACCGGAATATACTTTTTCGTAAGCGTTTTCCATCGACAAATCAACCAACCGCATGCCCTGCAAAGGAATGACATATTTAAAGGCCACGCCTTCAGTCCCGGTGAAATAAAGGCTGTTTTCAGCCACTGTTTCCAAGGCATACTGCCTGAAATTGGGTTTACAGTACGGCAGGCTTAATTGGAAATAACAACAGCCTGTTCTTTTGGCTTCTTTTTGGAGTTCGGCCAAAACAGTGTCCAGCAAATCATCATGTCCTACTTCCAAAACCGGTCCTGCAGGAACGGTAAAAAATTTGAAGGCCGAAAATTGGGCAATCACGATACCACAACCACCGACAATCTGGTCGTTTTGCACCACTATCAGGAACTGGTAATCAAACCCATACACTTCGTATGATTTGATCCAATCAGACAATTGGTTGTACAGTCCCCGCTCGCTTTTGAGTAAAAACGCATCCCATTTGGCTATCCAATCCTGGCTTTTGGTGAAAAAAAACTGCATTTTAGGTGATGTTTCTGTGGGGAATTCCGTTTGCATTTTTAATGGTAATTTGACCATTTTCAGCCAATTCAAAAATGACTTCATTGAACTGTTTCCAGTAAGAAACCAATTCTTCGAGGGTCGGATTCCATAGCTTTTGTTGTTCGATTTGCTGCCCAAGATACGCAAAATTCGAGGAAACTTCAGCCTGTACTGCTCCCGAACTGTTGAAAATACGGCCATCGTGGTACGTCATCGGAACCGAAAAATAGGTATGCCCTACAAACAAGCCTTTTTCACTGATAAAAGCGTCCAGTGATTCTTTTTTTAAAGCTTTGACGAAATCCAGCAATTCCAACGTTTGGAAAACCACAAATTTCTTTCCGGCTATAGTGTGCTCAAAAAACAGGTTTTGGTATCGGGCCAACGGATAGGTTTTCTTTTTCGAAAAAGGCCACGACACCCATAATTTAAATAACGGAAAACCTACTTTAAAGACATTTCCGGCCAATGACAAAAAAGCTTTTTTCTTGAAACTGGAAGCCAGTTGCGCATACTTTTTGATCAGTTTTTCATCGGCATAATAATGAACGATGGCATTTTTTATGGATAAAGACAATCGTTTTTTGAAGGTTTTACCCGAGATGCCTTTCCGGAATGCCTGCAGCGTGAAATGTTGCGGATTCAATTGATTAAGCACGCCCGAAGTCGCCGTTCCGGAATCGATATAATTCCATAAAATGGCTATTTTTTTATCGGCCAGGTTTTGTGCAAAGGCCTTTTCGTCGAGACCTTCTTTTTGGTAAAGGGACAAATTGTAGGGTTGGTAACCGTGGTCTATCCAGGTTTTGAGGTCAAAGGGCGGTAAAAAGTTAAAAAAATCGTGCTGGCTTTCTTCTCTGCTTTTGATCGATTGGGAAAGCGAATGGTAACACAATTCGTGGCCGTCCGCCTTCCATTGGCGCAATTCTTCCGCATCCTTTTCCCAAGAGGCATTATCTGCCCTTTTGGAAAAATGGTTCAGGAAAAAACCTTTGGTCGTCCTGATTTGGTGTTTTTTGAAAAAATCGCGTTGCTTTTGTAGGTTTTCCAAAGTATCGAAATCACAATGGTCGGTAAAACAGGCCGTAGCCACAAACGGAATGAGTGAACGGCTTAATTCTACTGCGCCTTTATCGGAAAACAGCAGGGCCGGAGTAATGAAAGAAGCAAAACCTGGTGTGGCATTGCCTATTATTTTTTGGTTGGTCGGGCCGCTATATTGGGCCAATGGTTCACTGAATTCCGGATGGAAACGCCATAACAATTTTTTAGGATTGTTTTTTTCAACCTCCCAAATGCCCTGATTGGAATTGGATTGTACATAATAGCCGTTGTCCAATTGTATAATTTTTGGGCTGAAGGTATTGGCCACGCGGTTTTCACTGCAATCTGCCCAGGTATAATCGTGGTTCCGGAACGTCCGGATGGCAACCGAAAATACAATCTCTATATCAAAGGAGGCTGTTTTTTTTTCAATGATTTCGGCGCATGGTATCACTATTTCCGGTCCTGCCCCATTTGAAAAAACGAGGGATTGACGGCCAGAAGCGGAAGAAATGGTGATGTTTTTTACCATATTATTGGGTGCGTTTTCCAAGCGCCATCAGCTTTTTGGCATAAAAAACTGATTTGTTGAATTTGACAATTTTATAAGGCAATGATAGCAACCGCAACGGAAATGCCCATTTGGGCTGGCTGAACAAATACTGAATGAGGTATTTGTGTTTGTATTCGTGCAATTGTGCTTGATTGTAATGTTTGAGTAATTGGTAGGTAACCGTCGGGCTGGGCACAGGCACAATATTTTTAACCGGCGTATCGAGTTCCCACGGTTGTTTTTTGCGTTTTTTCCCGGTGATTTTGGCCTGATTGCCCCAAAAACGGTAGCCTCCTGCCAATGGCTTCAGGTGTAGGTTGACCGAAAACGGATTGTGCAGAACAGCCACACCCAGTTTGGTTAGCGAAATACCAAAATCACTGTCTTCACCGTATCCGCCGTCGTAATTGATGTCGTTGCCCACCAATTGGTCAACATAGTCGCGCCTCACGCACGAATTGGCATTGCTGAAACTGTTGGTAACGCCTACCTTCCAACGTTTGCTGCCGAGTTTCTCCAGTTTGATTTTTAAATCATCGAGGTTTTGTTGCTGGTGGTCTGCCTGTATATCGAGCCCGTTACAGGCTACGGCATTGTAGGTTTGCAACAGCCGGATGTGGTTTTCGACAAAATCATGAGGCAGCCGCACGTCGTCATCGCCAAAAATAATGTAATCGCCCGTACACAAGGCAATGGCTTCGTTCCGGGCGCGGCAGCTTCCTTTGGTTTGCTGCCATTGAAACACTACCCTGAACGGATAATTTTCTGGCTTGTACAAAGCGGCATCTCTTTTGTCTTCAGGCGTTGCATCAACCACGATTACTTCAGAAACCAGATACGATTGGTTGACCAAGTCGTTGAGTAAGGTCAGGGTAAAATCCTGCCGGAGCATGGTCGGGATGATATAGCTCACCGTGGGTTTGCCTGCTATGGGTTTTAATTCCCTTGGCGGAAACAATTTATCCTCGGTTTTTAAGGTAAATTTCCGTCTGGCTTTCCATAAGGCCAGCCAATGATTGGGTTTAAGTAAACCTTCCCGGTACAACATATAATAGCTGTGACCCGGCTTGAAATTTTTGACAAAAAAGCCATATTTGTCTGATAAGGGAATTGGTACATTCTCTTTTTCTTTGGCAAACAACCCATTGACATACAGCGGAATGATGCCTTTGTAGCACAAGCCATTGTAGCCATAATCGAGGGCGGCCATTTGGCTGCTGCTGTAATCCGGTTCAAAAGGCCCGAGGGTGTCCCAGACTGATTTCCTCACGGCAAATTGGTTGGGGTTGATGCGCCAGTTCACACAGGAATTGAGCTTTTCAAAATCGTTGATGTACCAGAATGTCGGTGTTTGGTTGATGACTTCCGGAAAAGCATTTTTGTATCCCTGATCTAAAGAAGAATGCCAGATATCGCCGTATTCAGACGATACTTTTTCGAGTAAATCAAGATTGGGGTCACCGCAATACAGGATGATTTCCCCTTCCCGGTTGACATATTCCTTAAACTTCATTTTTTTGTATTTGTATTTTCTGATAAAAGGCCACTGTTTGCTGTGCCACGATGCCGATGCTGAATTTTTGGACTATTTTTTCCCTGGCCGAATGACCCAATTGGAGCTGCAGCTTGTTGTCTGCCAACACCTTGACAATTTGGGCTGCGTAAGCCAGGTGGTTTGTCGGATTTTCCAGAAAACCATCCTGTCCATTGTCAATAATTTCAGGCGCCCAACCTACTTCTGAGGCCACCAACGCTTTTTCCATTGCCATCGCCTCAAGCCATGACACGGGTAAGGCTTCAGCAAATGTAGGAAAAACACAGACAGCCGCCTGTGCGATATGTGCTTTTATTTCTGTATACGGAACACTTCCCAAATAGGTTACATTTTCGAGGGCTTTTGGCTCAAAAAGGGGTTGCATGAGCTGCCAGGTAGACGAAGAACCCGTCATTTTGTCTTTGGAATCCTTTCCGACCAAAACCAAGGTGGCCAACGGATTTTGCGCATGTACCTCATTGAAAATCAACGGCAGTTCGAGCAGGCCTTTTTTGCGTATCAGGGTACCGAAATACATCATTTGGTTATGATTTGTGGTGGTTGCAGCTTGAAAATTATCCAAATCAATACCGTTGGGTATCACTTCAAAATCACGTTGGACACCAAAGACTTTATTGGTTGCTGCCCCGGTGAACCGACTGACCGAAATAATGCCGTCTGCTTTTTGGAATGCCCTTTTCTCAAGGAATTTATTTTGCCATTTTACAGGCCTTTGTTCCAGCTGGCAAAAATAGGTATCACTGCCGTGCAAGCGCAGAACCAGCGGGCATTTGGGCTGTATAAAAGCCGTAAAACCAGTCCAGTCCGGGGCTTCCACAATGTCAATTTTATTGTCGGAATAGAGTTGGTTGATCAGTTTTTTGACCTTATGCTGGGTCAGGAAAAGCGACAGGCCTTTGACCTTGATGTTCTTTATTCTGTAAAAAGTAATGCCGTT
This sequence comes from uncultured Flavobacterium sp., assembly GCA_964642945.1. Taxonomy (GTDB): domain Bacteria; phylum Bacteroidota; class Bacteroidia; order Flavobacteriales; family Flavobacteriaceae; genus Flavobacterium. The sequence continues at coordinate 42,593 of CAZXRX010000002.1, forward strand.
TTCATGAAAAACCTCATCTTGGGTCTGACCGTAAACCAAAATGCTGACTTCATGCCCCAGTTGTACCAACCCTTTCGACAAATTGAGGATGCTGGTGCCTATTCCGGCGGCAGGACCAGTTTTGGGGTGTGGAAATTCAGGGGTCAGGAATCCAATTTTCATTGCAGGAGTTTAAAGTGATTGTCGACCATGCTATCTAATGAAAATTGTGCTTCAACAGCTTGACGCGTATTGATTTGGATGCGCATTTCGCCCGTATACAAACCTGAAATGATTTGCTGCAGGGCCTTTATGTCTTTAGGTGGGAAGATATAGCCGTTTTCCTTGTGGGTCACCGCCTCTGTATTGCCACCCACATGGGTTGTGATAACAGGCACATTGGCTGCCAAACTTTCCAATATCGAAAGGCTGAAACATTCCATGTAGGTAGGTTGCAGCATATAATCGTATTGGTGGTAGGTTTCATTGAGGTTAGCCTGGTTGCCCTTGAATTCAAAATTGCTTTCGAGTTGAAGTGCTTTTACTTTCTGGACCAGTTGCTCTTTGTATGGGCCGTCGCCGTATACCGCAATCCTGATTTCGTTTTTTATGGTTTCCGGAAGCAGCTGCACTGCATCAATCAGGTCTTGGATGCCTTTTGATTGGCGCAGGTGGGAAGCGACGAGAAAGGTCGGTTTTTCGGTTTTCCGGTCTTGGCGCACCATTATATCGTCGATAATGACCCCGTTGTATATGACTTGTGTTTTGCCTTTGAGGTGTGGGCCGAAATCTTTCAGGATTTCATTTACGGTATAGCCCGAGACGCCTACAAAAACATCGATATATCGGGAAAATAAAATCCCTTTGACTTTTTTTACCAGTTTCTTTTTGAGCGGATAACCACCAATGGGCCTTGGGTTGTGGTCTACCGCGATGATTTTGGCATGACCCTTTTTGCTGACCGATTTGAAAAAAGGCGTGCAAAGCTCGATAAAGTGCGTAATGATATGGGAATATTCTTGTTGGTAATTCCGAAGGAAAAAAGTTTCTGGGGTTTCACCTTCGGTAGAAATGAGATTCAGGTTGGCGTAACTGCCATGGACAGCTTTATTGGGAAAAAACCAGTCTACAGTTATTCCTTCGGCCTTGCACCGGGCGTCAAACATCCAGAAAAAATGATCCATGCCTCCCACCCTTTCCGGCATAAGTTTGTAATTGCAGAGCACCGCTATTTTTTTGCTCACGACCATTCGAATAGGGTTTGTGCGATTCTTTTTCCGGTGCCGGCAAGTGGTTTACTCACCTGCAATTGCAATAATTCCTGCCTGTTTTGGGCATCCTTTTCCGGATTATCAAGGTATAAATTGATGGCAGAAACTAGTTCTGATTCATTTTTTGCGATTTGGGTAGCCTTGCTGTTAACCACATTCACTATATGGGCATAATCAAGAAAACGTTGGTCATTGTACAAACCATTTTCCGCATTACCAAAAACGGTATTGATGACGGGTTTTCCGAATTGGATAAAATCAAGGCTCATGGTGGAAAGCATGTTGATGTTCAGGTCGGAATATTCCAAAAGCGCCCGCAAATCTTTGACATCATCAATGGTCGGGATGCGTTGGGACCATTCTTCCTGATGGCCTTTGCGCGACAAAATCCATTTCGGATAATTCCATTTGATAAACGGATACTGGTGTACCAAATGCGAAAACCGCACCGGATCTTCTGCCGGGGAAGTCCTTACAATGAAATTGACACCTTCGATTTTATGCGACAGTATGGCTTCAGCTATGGTGGAAATATACAATTCGTCATTTTTGCTCGTGGAAATATCGCCACAACTGAAACAAATGGTTTTTTTATCCGGGTCAAGTTTGAACCTGTGGCAAAAAGTGGCTTTGTCCATCGCATAACGTTCCAAAACATAAGGTTCAAATTGTGGGGTTCCAACCACGGCAACCGCTTCTTCCTTTACCCTGGAATAAAAATGCAGCAGTTCTTTTTTCATCAGCTCACTCCAAACCAGGTAATGGTCAAAATGGGCTGCCATACGTCCTTTGGAGGCAAGGTTGTCCCAACTGAAGATAAAACAGGCCGTCTTGATTTTCATTTTTTGCGCCTGATAAGCCAAAGTGGCCAGATACGGTGGACGCTGGTGGGTAAAAAACAGCAGGTCAAAATTCTCTGCCTTGAGCAACGCACCATTTTGCCTGGTAATGGGATGGTTCCTGAAAGTGCCTTGTTGCCAGGAATTATAGCGTTGGATGTATTTTTCGGAATGCAGCCACGATGCCAACCTGAAAATAAAACGGGTGGCATAGCCTCTCGGGTTTTTTGCTTTTGAGGTATTGGTTTTGAGGTTGTCCTGAATGCCGAAATTGTTTTTTTGGTGCAGTTTCAGATGGGCCACATCCTTGAGTTTCCTGAAAAACCAGGTCTTGAATTGTTCCTGGTGCGCCTCGAGTTCGATAACCCTGCATTGGGTTTGGGTATAAACCGATTGGGGCAAAAAAGAAAGGATGACGACTTCGTCAAACGTTTTTTGGGCTTCAGTTAAAAAGTCGCTCAACACAAAGTTCCTGTAACCTACACCGTCTGTTATGACAACCCCGAGTTTTTTCATTTTATGGATGTACCTCTTTTTGGAAGTGCAAAATACTGCTTTTTTTGGCCAAAATCAATTACATGAAAAACAAAAACATCTTATAAATGCCATACACAGAAATCACGATGGTCGCCAGGTAATTCAGGTTGAAAAAATTGGGGTTTATTTTTCGGTCAAACTCAATGTCACTGAAGTAAATAAGCGCCATAATGAAAGGGGCAATCAGCCAGCGCGATTCGACATACGAGATGATGATGAGTGAAAAAACAGCCATCAAAACTAAGTTGACAAAGGGCAGATAGAGCTGATAAGTGATTTTTTTACGGAACAGCTGGTACAACAAAAAGCAAAAAATAAGGGGCATTATCAGAGCCATCTGTCGTAATGTACCTTTAAAAATATCGGCAAAATCCTTGAAAAACTCCGTGAGAGTCAGTTTTGGGTTGAACAACATCCCTTCCACTACCGAAACTGGCAATGATTTTGGGCCATTTTTGAGCAGGTAGGCATCAGTTTCTTCCCAAGAAGGATGCTGGTAATTTTCCAATTTGCCTTCGTTAACCATCATTTGGGCCAGGTATTGCCTTTGTCCCCAGGTGGAATGTACTTCTTTTGGCGGTGCCTTGTGGTCATACGAAAGGGTGTGATTTTTTTGCAGTGAGGGGATGTTCATCAACATAAAAAAAGTAAACAAGCAGATTGGAATAATGGGTTTTACCAACAACCGGATGCCTTTGCGGTGCAACAGAAAGAGGGAAAACAAAAAGACCGGCGCATACACATAAAAGAGTTCCCGTGTAAAGAAAACCACAATCAGGGCGCACCACATCAGCGTAATTTTAGGATTGGGCTTCCCTTCCAGTGCTTTATAGACTTCATTGAAAAACACAATGGCCGCTACCATGAAAACCACATCGTTGGTTCCGGCGGTAAACCAACCAGTCGAACTGTAAAACAGGAAATAGAAATAGAACATTTTGTTGCGGATGCCTCCCCATTTTACGAAATACCCAACCAATAAGACAAAAAGCAGTACATTGACCAGCCTTAAGGCCACAAAATCGGGCAGGAAAAACGAAAACGGATAGGCCAGCAACATATACGGAATGGACACTTTTGTAGCAATGGCGGTAATCCAACCTTCCGATTTGACCCAATTGAGGTCATTGACAAAAATAGACTCATCACCTCCGGCTGCAGGCCTGGTAAGCAAAAAGAAAGTCCCTATCAGGAATGAAACAACAATCAGGCATTTAAAAAGTAACAGTAAGCCTTTTTTTAGGGTATCGTTCATGATTCAAAGTTTAGGTTTCCGAATTGTTTCTGGTGGTTGATGGTCCAGATTTTGGGGTTTTCTATAGATTGTAAAAACAGGCTGCTGCTGTTTCCTTTGCCGAAATCATGCTGTGCCGATTGTACTTTGTGGCTGTCAATCACTTCCAAGGCTTTACTGATGCTTTCGGTATCATAATCCACATTCAGGATATCTGCATTGAGGGTGCGGTTTTGCTGACGCGAACCAATATTGATAATCGGAATACCGTAATAAGGGGCTTCCCGAATGCCCGCACTGCTGTTGCCGATAATAAATTGGGCGTTTTTGAGCAGCGTCAGGAAATATTCAAACCTTAAAGACGGAAATATCCTGAAATTGGAGCGGTCTCTTAATTTTTGATAAGCCGAAATGATAAACTGGCTTCCGAGGTCGTTGTTCGGATATATCACGATATAGTTGTGGCTGTCTTGCAACAGGCTCCCGACGAAATTTTCGGCATATTGTTGCATTTCGGTTGCTTCGGTCGTTACCGGATGGAACATCACTATCGCATATTGCCCATAATCAATCTGGTAATACTTCTTGACGGTTTCCAGATTGGGCAGGTTTTCAGAAAACATGATGTCGATATCAGGCGAACCGATGGTAAAAATAGAGCTGTTTCTTTCCCCCATCTGCAACAAACGTTTGGCTGCTTCGCTATTCGACACAAAATGGATGTGGCTCAGTTTCGATACGCTGTGGCGGATGAGTTCATCAACGGTTCCTGACAATTCGCCCCCTTCGATGTGCGCCACCAGTATATTGTTCAAAGAGCCTACTATGGCACCAGCCAAGGTTTCGACCCGGTCGCCATGCACCACAATCAGGTCAGGCGATACAGCCTTGCAGTAGGCAGAAAGCCCTTCGATGGTTTTGGCCAGGGTGAGGTCCATGGTGGTTTCGTGGGTGTGGTTTTCAAAAGTATGTACATTTTTGAACCGGCACCTTTCAATTTCTATCAGCGTATAACCGTATTCCTGTTGCAGGTGCATGCCCGTGACAAAAACGAATACTTCAAAATCCGGGTGCTCCTCCAACACGGAAATGAGCGATTTGATCTTTCCGAAATCTGCCCTTGTCCCGGTCAGGAAGAGTATTTTTTTGGTCTTATTCAACATCTTCAAAAGTTAACTGCTCGTCGTTGTTTATATCCCTTGTGGCCGTTTTCCCGAGAAGGCTTTGGTAGTGTTCTGCCAATATTTTTCCGGTTCCCGGGCGCTTTACCCAAATATTTTTTTCGGTAAACACTTCCCCTTTCCGGATGGGTGCTATACTGCAAACCGTCGCAAAGGCAAAATCGATGGTTACCTGTTCTTCTTTGGCAGGAGCTTTGGTTCCGCCGCGCATCTGCCAGATTTCCTGCGAGCCTACAATCAGTTCGGCACAGGCTTTTTCATCCATGCTGCAAACGATGTCAGGGCCTGTGCGTTGCATGGTATCGGTAAAATGACGCTCCAGTATGCTGGCCCCAAGGGCAACTGCACCCAGACAGGCATTGTTGTTGAGGGTGTGGTCAGACAATCCGAAAACTTTGTCAGGAAAAGCTTCATGCAATTCAGTCATCGCTCCGTAACGCACCAAATGAATGGGCGTCGGGTACAAATTGGTGGTATGCAGCAAGGCGACGGGAATGCGGTGTTTGTCAAAAATTGCCAAGGCTTTCCGCACGCTTTCGATGGTATTCATGCCCGTGCTCAAAATGACCGGTTTTCCGAAACTACAGATGTGCTCCAGCAAAGGATAATTGTTGCATTCCCCCGAGCCAATCTTGTAGGCCGGGATGTCGAATTTCTTTAACCGTTCGGCAGCAGCGCGCGAAAAAGGCGTCGAGATAAAAATCATGCCTTTGCTTTCGACATAGTTTTTGAGTTCGAGTTCGTCAGTTTCATTCAACGAACAACGCTCCATGATGTCATAAATGGAAACGTCGGCATTGCCGGGGATGACTTTTTTGGCGGCTCCGCTCATTTCGTCTGCGACGATATGGGTTTGGTGTTTGACCATTTCTGCTCCTGCACGTTGGGCTGCATCCACCATTTCCTTGGCGGTTTGCAGCGAGCCTTCGTGGTTGATACCGATTTCGGCAATCACCAAGGGCGGATAATCGGGTCCTATTTTTCTTCCGGAAATTTCTATATATGGGTTCAAAGCTGTGTGTGTTTTAGTAAATAATCGGCATAGGCCAAATCGGCTGCTGTGTCAATGTCGAGAGTGCCAAAAACATGGTCTACCTCAAAAGGAAAAGCATTTTCAGATATGATTTTTCCGTCTAAAACCAAACCGGCCTTACAAATATAAAGCAATCCGTTTTCATAATACAAGGGTTCGAGGTCTTGGCTGCGTTGCCCGATTTCGTAATTGAAAGGGACAAATTGATGGTTGTCAATCTTGCCGAGTTTCTGGTGGTTGCGGCTTACGGTAAACAGGCTGTCAAGGTTTCGCTCCCGAAAGGTTTGCAAACATTCCCGCAAAAGGTTTTCGGGGCGCAACGGGTTGGTGGGCTGTAATAAAACAAGATTGGTTACTTCAGTACCCAACACTTCCAAGGCATGTTGCAAAGTGGTGATGGTGGGTTCCAAATCGCCGGAAATGGCAGCGGGGCGGTCAATTACCTGGGCGCCATATTGAAGCGCAATATTCCTGATGGTGTCATCGTCTGTAGAAACATACACAGCATCAATCAGCTCCTCGTTTTGTTGGGCATACTTAATACTGTGCACCAGCAAAGGCAAGCCGTCAAGTAGCAAGGTGTTTTTGTTCGGCAGTCTTTTGGAACCACCACGGGCCGGGATTATGGCAATGGTTTTTGACATATTTTATGGTAAAGCTTCTCTTTTTTTTATGGTTTTTATACTTACCGGTTTTCTGTATTTCAGTATTCCGGGCAAGGCAACCAACACCCTAAAGATAGTGGAAATATAGATTTGAAAATACTTCCTGTCTTTAAAAGCATAGGTTTTGAGGTTGTGCCAGTACAATTTCAAGATTTTTTTCAACGGATTCGGGTAATATACCACATAAAAAAAAGTCTCGTTTTTGAGCTGTTTCCCAAACCGGAAATAATTTTTCCCTTTCGCCAAACGGTCCGGTTTATTGACCCGGTGGTTGACCTTGATGGCATTGGTGTACAAAATATCCCAGCCGGAATCTAGGATTTCTATAGCCACGCAGGCTTCTTCCCCATAAATGTCCACCCAAACAGGGAACCCGTTGGTGGCCAGATACCTTTCTTTAAGGATGGCAAAACCACAACCGACAAATTCACCGGCGGGCTGCTCTTTTTTTTGCAGATTGGCATGGGAAAGTGCGGCTTCATCAGAAGGATAAATGCCCTTGATTTCTTCAAAAGCGATGATGGCCAGATTGGGGTTATTTTCAAAATAGGTTTTGGTCTGGCTAATAAAATCAGGATTAAGCGGATGGGCATCGTCGTCAAACCCAATCAGGATATCTCCTTTGGCATGCGGATATAATTTTTTTCTGGCAGATGAAGCACCCAGACTGGTTGCTGAGGAGTGAAAATGCACTTCCGGATGCCGTGTTTCCAATTCCTGCGAACCATCCGTACAGCCATCGAGAAAAACCAGGATTTCGTCCTGTGAAAAATCAATCATTTTTTTGACTATAGACAAGGTTTTGTCCAATTCGGCCTTTCTGTCTTTTGAAACTATAACTATGGAGCTGCGCACTATCTGATTAAGGTTTTGATGCGTTTAAAGGTATTCAAAAGTTTCAATTCTTTCAAAACCAAAAGCCAAATTGTAGGATTGCGCCTGTTTTTAGGGGTGCGCTTCCAGAAGGCCAGTATTTTACGGGTAAGCGAATAAGCAAACCAATCGCGTTCTGCCTTGGTCATGTCTTTTTGGGCACTTTCAAAAAGCAGGTTGAAACGTCCGGCCCAGGTTTTCAACATTTCCTTGCAGGCAGCAGCACTGATTTTCGACTCATCGTAATAAAAGGCGAACACTTCATCAGCCGTTACTTCAATTCCGAAATGCATCCAATGCCTTGCAATTACCTGGCTCCTTTCGCGAAAATGCAGCTGTAGTTTTTCTGCGGCACGGTGGTTACTGTTGGGTACAATGCGGTATTTCATTAAAAAATCGGGCAGGTTGGCCATAGAGCTATGTTGGGAAATGCGAATCCAGAAATCCCAGTCTTCGGCCGTGTTGACCCTTTCGTCGTAACGCATAGCTGCCTCACTGAAAAGCGACGACCTGAACATTACGGACGAATGCCCGAAGCAAGCGGTAAAAAGCAAGTGGTAACGGATACAGGCATTGGAAGTGGGATAAGTCCAGCCATCAGAAACGTTTTCCTTCAGGTTTTTGACCCAATAACCCTGTGTCCCGAGCATATTGACTGCTACATTTGCTTCCAAAAAGCGGAGTTGCTTTTCAAACCGCTCCGGAAAGCACCAATCATCGGCGTCCATACGGGCCAGGAATTCATATTGGTGATGCAATTCATCAATGGCCCGGTTCAGGGTAACGGCAATACCGGAATTTCTGGCATTCTTCCTGTAGTGCACCCTCGGGGCGTCATAGCGTTCGACGATTTCCCTGGTAAGGTCTGTAGAACAATCGTCCAAAACATACAAATCAAAATCGGCAAAAGTCTGTTCAAGCAATGCGCCAATGCTTTCCTCAAGATAAGGAGCTGCATTGTAGGAAGGCATCAGGACTGCTAACTTTTTCATTTTCTGAGATTTTGCATGACCCATTTCATGGCTTCATGGTTTTTGGCCTGATCGAATTTCCTGGCAAACAAAATATTGTCGGCTGTAGCCTTTTTCAGGTCAGCCAGGTCAAGGTATTTTGGATTGGGTTGATTGCCTTCAAAAAGCACCAGATGCGTCGGGGTGTTTTCTATAAATGGCAATTCTTCCTTCAGGAAATGGTGAATCAGCATCGGGAAATACAGCTCATCGGGTGCCAGCACATGGCGGAAGATGGAAACAAATTTCTTGTTTTTCCGCGTTGTTTCCAACACCAACTGCAGCAGCTTTTGTGAAATAACCATCCATTGTGAGCCGCCAAAAAAACCAATTCCGGGATAATTCTTTTGGAAACGGTTCACCGGAAAAAGGAAGTGCAATCCGCATTTTTTAAGCAAACGGTTGAGCCAATACTGTATTTTTTTGTTTCGGTTGTGTTCGAGTATGTAGAGCGACTCAAAACGGAACATTCCGCCATTCCACCAATAGGAATAAGGCAGTTGCCAATGGTACAGGAAGGAATTTTGCTGGTGGGCTTCCAAATATTCGTGTAGCTTTTGATTGTCTTTCAAAGGCAAATCTTCCCCTGAAAGCAACAGGCAATGGTACTTTTGATCTGCATGGTGTTGCTTCATGAAACTGTCAATTTCGGCAAAACCACTGAGTGTGGCCTGCACCAGGCTGAATTTTCCCCAGGTACATTTGACATTTTTTTTGATGAAACGGGTAGATTCCAGTTCGGCACAGTTCCTGAAAATGATGGGGTTTACTTTTTTGTCGAGGTGGATGAAAAACAACGACTTCCCATCCTGCAACAACCGGATCAGGTTTTCGACTTGTTCGGGTTTGGTGTGGGCCAGGATAAGGTAAACCTTGGTATACATCTTTTAGGGGTTGAGTTGTTCAAGTAAGGTGACCGCAAAAACAAGGGCAGGGTTTTCAGGAACTTGCTTCAGGATTTCGGTACGGGCTTTTTCACCCATAGCTGACCAGTTTTCCCGTTGGGCCCAGGCGCGATCCATGGCTTCATCGAGGTAATCGACCCTCGGTGCCGCCGCAATAAAACCGGTTTGGTTGTCTTCAAGCAGTTCTTTATTGCCGCTTACATCGGTGGCAATAACCATCCGTTGACAGAGCATGGCTTCAACTATCACGATGGGCAGGCCTTCGTAACGTGAGGCCAATATCAAGCCCTGGTTTTGTTTCCAGATATCAAGCGTAGCGGTATGTTGGTGCACGATGGCATTGGATATTCCGTACATTTCAATCAGCTCATTCAGGTTTTCGGTATCGTGTCCTTCGCCATAAAAATTGACAACCAGGTTGCGTTTTTTCCATTTATCGGAAGACAGTACCTTGAGCAAAACATCCTGTCCTTTGGCGTTAAAGTCAAACCGGCCCACACACGCCAAAGTATAATTGGCGGTTTTGGGATAAGCCAAATCGGGCTTATAAGGCACGTTGAATGGGTTGCGGACGATTTTGGCATTCGACAGGAATCCGCCCATTTGCGCCTGGGTCACTTCGAGGTTGTCCTGACTGACAAAATAGTTTTGGTGGCTGTTTCGGAAACCGGATGCCATTTTCCTGCGGAGGCTGAAATGTGGCCAAAGCGCTTCATTCACGGCATGGGAAAGGGTAACATATTTGAGGCTGTTTTGATGGGCAAAAGCCATGGTATCGACGCCGTTGAAATTAAAACCCTGATTGATGACCAACAAATCGGGCCGGAATCGTAGAATGAATTCCTGCTTGAAATTTTTGGGCTTCAGCCGTAATTTGTATGGCAGGAGTTTGTTTGAAAACCGTTTTACCGGTGACAAAGGTTGTACCGGAAGCCTGTAAACCGAAATTTTTCCGTTTTTTTCGGCCTCCAGCAAAGACGGCGGAAGTGGTAATTTCGGGTGGACACAAACACCGACGATGCACCCCATATTCATGAGTTCCAAAGCCGTTTTGGACCACAGCAATTCGCTGCCGCCCCAACTGACATTTTCGGTGGTGAACAATATTTTTTTGTGGCCGGCCATCATTTTTTAATTTTTTTCCTGATTTTCAGAAGCAATAATCCGAATAACTGCTTTACCGAAAGTTCCCTCCTGAGTTTCTGGTTTTCCACCAGGCAACGGCGCAAAACGGCCAGGTGCTGTAATTCTTTTTTATTGAAAATATAGTCGAGCAAGCGCTGTCGCTTGCTCCAGGCATCGGCCAGCATAGAGTGGTCGCGTACGCGGTAATCAAATAAAATTTCCGGAATGTAGTGAAATTGATATCCTTTGACAGCCATCCGGAGCCACAAATCCCAATCTTCAAAACCCATTACGGGCATATTTTCATCGTAGCCGCCCATGGCCTCCCAATCTGATTTCCGGAACGAGGCACAGGCGTCAATGTAATTGTTGAGTACCATTTCGGATAGGTCAAAAGGTTTTCCTTTCCAGACGTCACTTTTGTTTCCGAACAGCTGCGCATCACCGTGCAGTACGCCAAAAGACTCATCCTGCAGCAGTTCGATGGTTTTGCTGATAAAAACCGGACGGATTTTGTTGTCGGCATCCAACGGGATAATGTACTTTCCTTTGGCCATCCTGATGCCGTTGTTACGTGCCTTGGCCAAACCCAAATTGGGTTGATCCAGCAGCAGGACTTCAGGGTGATTGTCGAGGATTTGTTGGATGATGGGTTTGGTTTGGCCGTCATTGGAACCGTCATCGACCAGAATGATCTCATAATCATCCCTTTGCGGATAAGCTCTGATACTCAGGATGGCTTCTTCAAGGTAAGTCCCAAGGTTATAGCAGGTGATGATGACGGATACTTTTGGCACAGGTATTATTTTTTGATTAAATATCTCAAATATTTTTTAAACGGCGTATGTGTTTTGGATAATTTTAAATTGGTAAAAAAGGTTTGGCAGCTTCCTGCATACAGACGGGAATCGATTTGTGCCCGGTATTTTTTCACCGAATAATTGTTGATGTTTTGGTAGTCTTTTCCGGAATAACTTTTCAGCTGAAGGTATTTCTTGATTAACAGCACCTGATTCAGGTAGACGGTATTTTCCTTGATTACATTGAGCGATTTCATAATCCCCTTGTCGTGAACGCGGTATACTGACAGTACTTCTTCTGAAACAAAGGCCTTAAGCCCCGTCTTTTCGAGTATCAGTACATAAAGAAACCAATCGCCAAAAACCAATTTACTGAAAAATTCAGGATAATTTAATGGGATATTCCGGTACATGACCGAACCGGTAATGAGGTGGTTTCGGGTATAAAAATCAGGTAAACTGAAAGTATTTTGCTCATTATTGAATCCGAAAACGGTATTGTTGTGCGCATCCTGGCTTAAAATACGGGCGGCACTGGCGTGGATGGCGTAGGTTGTATTTTGTTGCAGGAAATCGTATTGCTTCTGGAGTTTTTGATTGTCAATCCAAAAGTCGTCTCCTTCGCACAGGGCAATGAATTGGCCACGGCATTGGGCAAGTGCCTGCATGAAGTTGGGCATGACTCCCAGATTCTTTTCGTGTTTGATATACTTGATTTTATGGGCTCTGGGATGTGTAGCCAAGATTTCCTTTATAACGGCATCTGTGTTGTCTGGGGAACAATCGTTGGCAATAATCAGCTCCACATCAAAATCACATTGCTGCATCAGGACACTTTCCACCGCCTGGCGGATGAAATGCTCATGCCCATAAGTAATCATGACTACACTGACTACAGGCGTTTTCATGTTCGCTTATTTAGGGTGGCACTTTCCATCAGTTGGTTTTGGAATTGATCAGACTCGTAATTTTTATCAGGTCTGCTTCTGCAAGGCCGTCAAACAAAGGCAAACACATGATTCTTGAAGCAGTACTTTCTGAAATAGGCATGGTTGGCCCGTTGACATATCTTATGGTATTCAATGACGGGTAAAAATACCGTCTGGGGAAAATACCGTTTTCATTCAAAAGCTGCTGTACGTCAAGCAATACGGCTTCGGAAGCAAAAACCACCGGGAAATAACTGTAATTCCATAGGGTGCCTTCACGCAGCTGCATGGTTTTTAGGTTGGTCAAATCGAGATGGCCAAGGTAAAATTCCACCACCCGTCTGCGCTCTGAAATGAGGTAATCAAGGTGGTCAAAAACGCACAACCCCATGGCGGCCTGTAATTCAGATATTTTCCCGTTGATGCCCAGCCCGCTGAAGTCCAAAGGACCGTTGTGCCCGAAATTGTGACTGTAAAAAACCTGCTCCTGTAAACCGGAATCTTTGACAAACAAAGCCCCGCCCTCTGCCGTATGGAACAGTTTGGTAGCATGGAAACTGCACGTACTGATGTCTCCATATTGAAAGACCGATTGATTTTTGTAAGTGACGCCAAAACAATGTGCGCCGTCATAAATGACTTTCAACTGGTGTTTTTTTGCTATTTTTTCGATGGCTTCCACATGGCAAGGGTTGCCGAAAACATGGGTGGCCAAAATACAGGTCGTTTTATCGGTAATAGCGGCTTCAATCTGGGTTTCGTCTATGGTAAAATAGTCGGGATGGATGTCTACAAAAACCGGGGTACAATTTTCCCATAAAATGGAAGAAGTGGTCGCTACATAGCTGAAAGGTGTGGTAATGACTTCCCCGTTTCCGCCCAACAGTTTCAAGGCAATCTGCAACGGAATGGTACCGTTGTTGGTGATGAGCAGGTGCGGAACATCGAGATGGGCTTTCAGTTTTTCTTCCAGTTCAAGCACAAGTCCGCCACGGTTGGTAATCCATTGGTTTTCCCAGATGCGTTGCAGTTGTTGCTGGTAAGCCTCAATGGGTGGAAGGAAGGTTTTGGTGACGTTTATCATAATTTTGACCAATTAAACTGTGGACGAATGTAGCCCGGTTCACGCCCCATATATTCGCCGAAATTCCGGTCTGCATCAATTATCGAAAACCTAAAAATGTCTTTTTCGGTGAAGATGACGTTCTTTTTGTCTTTTACGATAAACAGCGACAGGGTGTAATTGCCGGATTGGAAAAAATGGGCCGGAATGGTACACCGCAAGGTATTTTTGCCATCGGTCAATTCATTCGATCCATTATCGTAAAAGGAAAACATCACCTCGCCCAACTCATTGTTCAGGTGGTAGGTAATGTGGTGGTTTTTGGCAGATGATTGAAACTCAATGTCAGTGATGATGTCAATCGGGAGGTCTTCAACAATCTGGTCTTCGCTGTTTTTATTGTGATTCCGGATGGAAATACTGTTGAGTTTAAAATCTGCTGTTTCGTATTGTTCGCCGTAAACCATTTGATTGGAAAGGCTATTGTCGCCATCACGAAGGTAATGGCTGATGGCCTGTTGGCTGTTTCCGTAATAGGCCAATGCTCCATGCTCCAGCACCATACCTTTAGTACACAGACTGTTAATGGCCAACATGTTGTGACTTACAAATAAAACAGTCCTTCCCTCCCCTTTGCTGATGTCACCCATCTTGCCCAGGCATTTTTTCTGGAATTCGGCATCGCCTACTGCCAACACCTCATCTACAATCAGGATTTCACTTTCGAGGTGTGCCGCCACGGCAAATGCCAAACGGACATACATGCCTGAAGAATAGCGTTTAACAGGGGTATCGATATAACGTTCCACCCCAGAAAAATCAATAATTTCATCGAGTTTCCGGGTGATTTCTTTTTTCCTCATGCCAAGGATGGCCCCATTGAGGTAGATGTTTTCTTTTCCGGACAATTCCGGATGAAACCCCGTCCCGACTTCCAAAAGGCTGGCAATACGGCCCTTGACCTTGATTTCGCCTGTGGTTGGGCTGGTCACCCGTGACAACAATTTAAGTAGCGTGCTTTTTCCGGCACCGTTCTTTCCGATAATCCCGACGGCATCACCCTGGTTGATTTCAAAATTGAGGTCTTTTAATGACCAGACGATGTCGCTGTTGCCTTTGGAACTCCGGTCATTGGTTTCGCCTATTTTCAAAAAAGGATCTTCCTTTCCCAAGATTTTCATCTGCCAGAAACGGTCAATGTCGCGCGAAATGGTTCCACTGCCTATTTGCCCAATCTGGTAGGCTTTGGAAAGGTTCTCGACTTGTATTACGGTTTTGCTCATCAGATGGTATCTACAAAATTTTTCTCGGTTTTATTGAAAATCAGGATGCCGAAAAACAATATCACCAAAGTCACGAAGATGGAATAGCCGATGCTTCCCATAGTAAATTCGCCTTCACCCAAAAAGACAAAACGGAAGGCTTCTATAATGCCCGTCATCGGGTTGAGTTCAACCAAGGTGCCATAACCTTTTTCCCTGGCATAACTGAGCGGATAAATCACGGTCGTAGCATACATCAGTAACTGGACGCCGAAGGTGACCAGAAAAGTCAGGTCTTTGTATTTGGTCGTAATCGCCGTAATGATGAGTCCGATGCCCAAACCGAGTAAGGCCATGAGCAGTACCAGGAAGGGAAAGAATACTACTGAAAGGCCCACACTGAAATGGGTGCCCGAAACAGGAAAAAAATAAAAATAAGCCATCATGAACACCAACAACAACAATTGTACACCAAAACGGACCAGGTTACTGGCCACAATGCTTAGCGGCATAATGAGCCTCGGGAAATAGACCTTCCCGAATATACTGGCATTGTCCTTGAAAACCGTGCTGGTTTTGGTGAGGCAGTCTGAAAAATAGTTCCAGGCGGTAATTCCGGAAAGGTAGAACAATATTTGCGGAAGCCCATCGGTGCTTATTCCGGCCAGGTTACCAAAAACGAAAGTGAAAACCAAGGTGGTGAAAATGGGTTGGATGAAAAACCACAACGGACCCAAAATGGTTTGCTTGTAAAAACTCACAAAATCCCTTTTTACAAATAGTACCAGCAAATCGCGATAGCGCCACAAATCGTTAAATTTGACATCAAAAAGCGAAGAATGTCCCTTAATGACCAAATCCCAATTGTGGGATTCCTGATTTTCTTTCATCGGTATAAAAAAATAAATTACCTGAACATGGTAAGCAAATATAGTAATTTGCAACTATTATTGATGGGATTTTTATACTTTTGATTGGAATTCCTGATTTAACCAATACGCCCTATTTTGTTTTTTTTCAAAAAAAATAAGCCCTTATTAAAAGACCTCATCCCGGATGATTACATTGACATCCATTCGCACCTGTTGCCTGGCATTGATGATGGGGCCAAGACCATTGGCGATACAGTTGCCTTGATTTCAGGACTTTCAGCCATGGGCACAAAACAATGCATCACGACCCCACACATCATCAATTCGGTCTGGGCCAATACGGCAGAAAGTATCCGGGCCAAACATTCCGAAACACAATTACTGCTCGAAAACGAAGCGGTACACCTTCCGATGAAGGCTGCAGCAGAATACATGCTGGACAGTTTTTTCTTTGATTTGCTCAAAAAGGGAGAGCCATTGCTGACCTTGAAGGAAAATTATGTGTTGGTGGAAATGTCGTATATCAATGCCCCGATACAGCTGTATGACTTTATCTTCGAATTGCAGATTGCGGGCTACAAGCCGGTTTTGGCGCACCCGGAACGGTATTTGTTTTATTACAGGAATTTTCCGGAATACCAAAAGCTTAAAAAGGCAGGCTGTTTGTTCCAGCTCAATTTGCTGTCGGCGGTAGGTTATTATGGCGCCGATGTATCACATATCGCCCAGCGGCTCATCGATGCCGGAATGTACGACTTTGTAGGATCAGACATGCACCATGAAAACCACCTCAATGCTTTCAGCAATAAGATTGTGTTAAAAAATTACGACAACATGCTGGCTGCAATAGCCAACAACAGTTTCTTTAAATTTTAGTTTTATCGTCTTTCCTGAATACGGAAAGTAACTGCTGCCAGAAGGTTTTTTTCTCTACTTCTTCCCCATAGCCGTACCCATAACCGTAACCGTAGCCATAACCATAGGTGCGTTTGACATCAGTGTCATTGAGCA
>CAZXRX010000002.1:59281-109178 GCA_964642945.1 uncultured Flavobacterium sp.
TAACCGTAACCGTAGCCATAACCATAGGTGCGTTTGACATCAGTGTCATTGAGCACGACCGACATATTCGGAAGCTTGTTTCCTTTGTAGAGCAGTTCGGTGAATTTCAGCATGCGTTTGTCAAGTACATTGGCCCTTACAATATAAATGAAGGCATCGGCATTTTTAGCTACCAGAAGGGTATCGGTAACCACGGTAACCGGCGCAGTGTCGACAATGATGTAATCGAAATCTTTTTTGAGGGTTTCAAACATGGTATCGATTTTCTTGTTCATCAGCAATTCTACCGGATTGGGCGGTACGATACCGGATGGCAGCACATAAAAATTGGTAAAATTTTCAATAGGGACAATCAAATCGTTCAAATTCTCATGCTGTCTCGAAAGGTAATTGGTCACTCCTTTAGAAGGAAGTGCAATATAGTTGTCAATTTTCGGGTTCCGGATATCCAATCCTACCAACAACACTTTTTTGCCTGACAAAGCAATGGTGGTAGCCAGATTGACCGAAAAAAATGTTTTTCCTTCTTTCGGGATGGAAGAGGTAACAAATATGGTTTTACATTGGTCTTCAGGCACATTGGCCAATACAAAATCAAGGTTGGTCCTGATCATGCGTATCGCTTCTGCCGAACTCGAGCGGCTGCTTGATTTCATGATTTCTTCATTCGAATCTGAATGGGGCAAATCGCCCAGGAATGGAACCGTAATTTTTGATTCGATGTCATGCCTGTTCTTGATTTTGGTATCGAGCATCAACATCAGGAATATAACCCCAAACGGAATCAGGAGGCCCAGCAAAAAAGCGGCGATGTAAAAGATGCTTTTATCCAACGACACCGGCCCTGTGAGGTAGGCGCTGTCAATTATTTTGGCTTTGGGCGAGGTAACGGCCAATGATATCTGGGTTTCTTCCCTTTTCTGCAACAGATACAAAAACAAGGATTCCTTGATGTTCTGTTGTCTGGCTATCGAATTGTATCTTTTTTCGTGGGTAGGCACCTGTCCGATTTTACCCTGGTACCGTCCTCTTTGGTTGGCCAAATCCCTTTTGTTGATGATTAGGTCGTTTATACCAGATTTCAGGCTTTCGGTGATGTTGGTGCGCAGACTGCTCAGTTGGGTATCAATATCCTGGATTACAGGATTGGCATTTGTTCCTGTTTGACCGTATTTTCTTCTTTTCAACACCAATTCATTGTATTGCACAATGTAATTCCCGGAAGATTGTGAGGTACTCACCACATTGGTAGGCAGCAAATCAGTCGGTTTGCTCTTCTTTACCTCGTCGAGCATGTATTCGGCCACCTTGATGTCTGTTTCGACGCTGATGACCTGCTTTTCGTATTCAGACTGCATTTGGAGGTTCATCTGTGCATCGGCAGCCAAATCGGTCAACTGGTTGCCTTTTTTGTAGTTTTCGGCGTTTTGCTCTACGCCTTCCAGTTCGTCGGTAATGACTTCGAGCCTTTTGTTGATGAATTCCTTGGTGTTTTCGGCTATTTCATTACGGTCTTTGGTCGCATCGATATTGAACTGGGCAATCAGTCCGTCAAGGTAATCAAGCCCTTTTTTGTATATAGGGTCATTGATGGAAAGCGTAATGATATTGGTTTTTTCCTGCGAAGACACATTGAGTTTGCTAACGAAAGACAAGGCTTTTTTCTCCAGTGCGGTTTTGACGACATAAATATCCCCAATTACTTCTTTTTGGTTGTTGTTCAGTACGATAAAATCACCCAGGGAACAATGGATGCGTTGGTTGAAAGCAAATTTCTTTTTGTTGTTCTTTTTGTTGTCTCCCAGATAGAACTGCCTGCTGTTGATTTTTGAAACCGTGAAGACGGTATCTTTCAGGTAATAGTCGTTGGCCTTGTTGACAAAAATTACCTTGATGGGCACATCAGAATAAATTTCGCGGTACACCACCCTTCCTTCACTGAAGTAGGAAATATCCAGATCGAGTTCTTTGACGGTATTTTGGGAAAGGGTCCTTGACTTGATAATGCCGATTTCGTTATCGACATTACTCCTTCCGGAAAAAATGTTCAAATCACTGAAAACAGACAATTCGCTCGAACCGCCTTTCTTTTCGTCTTTGATAAGGATGGCAGCACTCACACCGTATTGCACCACATAATAACGCAGGTAAATGGTCGCCGCAATCATGCAGAGCAGGATACTCAATAAAAACCATTTCCAGTAAATCAAATAAGTAAAGATTTGGTCTTTGATATTCAATTCACTTTTAGAGGAATTTTCTGTGGTGGGTAATGGATTTTGCATGCTATCTTGTCAGAATAAGGGTCGTGGTCAATAGTATCCCCACTATGGAAACAATAAAAGGAATATTGGTGCCGATGGCCGTAGAATCAATCCTGGCCTTTCTCGGTTCGACATAAATAAGGTCATTTTGGTCGAGGTAATAAAAAGGGGAATTGACAAAGTCAGCCTGGGTAATATCGACCCGGTTATAGGTTTTTACCCCTTGAAAATCCCTTACAATCAGTATGTTGTTTCTTTTTCCGTACAAGGTCAGGTCGCCTGCTTTGGCCAAGGCTTCAAAAAGCGTAAACCGCTGGCTGTCGGTACCAACCACACCGGGTTGGTTGACCTCACCGGTAACGGTCACCTTGAAATTGATAATCCTGATGTTGACCACCGCATCCGTGACATAAGGCTTTAATTTGGCTTTCAGCACATCGCGCAATTCGTTGATGGAATAACCCGAAACAGCCAGTGTGCCCAACCCCGGAAATTCAATATTACCCATATTGTCAACCAGGTAAGATTGTTTCTGGACGGCAAAACTGCTGGAAACCGTTAATTCCTTCGATTGGGTATCAAGGTTATAAGGGGCAACCACTTCTGCCTGACTGGAAGAAATATTAATGTACAAAACATCGTCTTTTTGTATCAACGGTTCATAATTCGCATTGCTGTTCTGTCCGCTTTGCGAGCCCTGAAGATAAAGGATGTCTTTTTTGGGCACGCACGAAGAAAACAAGGCCAACGCCAAAATCAGCGCGATATAAAAATTTTTCATTTATGGTAATTTAACTATGGCAGCAAAGATATTAAAAGTCTTTTACAAACCAGCCTATTTAGAATAAACATAAAAATCCTTGATTTCGATATCAAGCGTCTGGAACACAGAATTCATACTTTTGAATTCCGGAACCATTTCTTTCATCATCGCCACAATTTTGTCATTATTTCCGGTTTTGGCCACCGCAATCAATTCATTTACCTGAGAAGTGATGACGGCAAATTCACTGCAGATTTCTTCAGCCACCGTAATTTTTTCATGATGCGTAGCCAGGTTTTTGGCAGAATTGTTCAATAGTTCTTCATACAATTTTTCTCCCGGACGCAAACCGACAATTTTAATCTTGATGTCTTTATCTGGGGTAAAACCAGCCAGGCGTATCATTTTTTTGGCCAGATCAATAATCTTGACCGGTTTGCCCATATCGAAAATATAAATTTCACCTCCACTGCCCATGGAACTTGCTTCAAGCACCAATTGACAGGCTTCCGGTATGGTCATGAAATACCGGATGACTTCCGGATGGGTAATGGTCACCGGACCACCTTCCTGTATTTGCTTGGTAAACAAAGGCACGACAGAACCGTTAGACCCCAATACGTTTCCAAAGCGGGTAGTGATAAACTTGGTGAATTTTTCAGATTCAAGACGCACATGGTTGAAGTGTTTCGACTGCACATACATTTCGGCTATGCGTTTGCTCGCCCCCATCACACTGCTTGGGTTGACTGCCTTATCGGTGGAAATCATCACAAAGCGGTCCACATGGTACCTTTGGGAAAGGTCAGCGGCAATTTTGGTGCCCAATACGTTGGTAAAAATGGCCTGCGACGGATTTTCCTCCATCATCGGCACGTGTTTGTAGGCAGCGGCGTGGTAAACCACATTGGGTTTGTAAGTACTGAAAATACGTTCCATCACTTCATAATCACGTATGTCGGCAATGACGTTGGCCACTTCAATTTCCTGATCCATGGCCGTGATTTCGAGGCAAAGGGAATGTAACGGGGTTTCGGCCTGGTCGAGGAAGATGATTTTTTTGGGGTTGAAGGTGAGTACCTGCCTTACGATTTCACTTCCGATAGAACCTGCGGCTCCGGTAACCAGCACTACCTTGTTTTTTAATTTGGATGAAATGGAATTGGTGTCGAGTACAATGGGTTTGCGCTCGAGCAAATCATGTATTTCAAAGTTCTTGATGTTTTTGGATATCTCTTTCTGGTCGTCCCAGTCGGTGATGACGGGAAGGGTAAATACCTTGAAATTGTATTCCAGACATTCCTCCACTATGGCCGATTTTTCGTCTTTTGACAGGCTTTTATCGGCAATAATCAAGGCTTCCACCTGGAGGGAACGCATCAGTGTCGGGATGTTTTTCTTGATTTGGAATATGGGGAGGTTCAATATCAGTTTGGTGGAATTTTCGTTGTCTTTATCGATAAATCCTTTCAATTTGAAACGTCCGGGAACTTCAGACTTCAAGGCATTGGCCACCGCAATCGCATTGGCATCTGAGCCGTAAATGATGGCATTTACCTTTTTGTCGTGTTCGATACCACTGAAAAATTTCTCAAAGGTCTGTTTGACAATAATCCGGTAAAAAAACAACAAACTGAACGACAGCAATGCATTGATAAAGGCACCGGTGGTCAGGTACATCTTTTGCTTGTCAAAAACAATCAGCACAAAATTCACCAACAACAATACAATAAAGGTCGAGAACTGTGAAAAGAACAGCTTGAGAGCGTCAATGTAGGAGGAATGCCTGATGATTCCCGAATAGGTCCTGTAAATCCAGAAGAAAAACAAATTGACTGCAAAGTAAAACACAATTCCGAATGAAAGGTATTTGACCGGGATGAAATGCAATTTGAGCCCTATGAAAAGCAGGTAGGTGATGATGCCTGCCACCAAAACGATACCCAAATCCAAAAGTAAAATAAGCCATCTGGGCAGGTACCTTAAATTTCTAAAACTAAAATCAAAATTGATATCTGTGAGGATGGAAAAAAAGTCAGTGTTATTATTTTTACCTTTGGTATTTTTCAAGCTGCATTCGGTTTGATTGGGAAGTAAAAATAGTAAAAAAATCGCACTCTTAAAAAAAAGTTAAATATTATATCACAGCACGGATGAGCGTTTGTAATCTTTCCCGGTCAACCGCTTCCAGATTAGAACCCGAAGGCAGGCACAAACCTTGAAAAAACAACTTTTCGGCCACTTCATTCCCGTAATACGGAGCCGAAGAAAAAACGGGCTGTAAATGCATCGGCTTCCACAAAGGACGGCTTTCCACATTTGAATTTTCGAGTGCCAACCGGAGCTTTTCGGCTGTCAATCCGCCAGTTAATGAGGGGTTAACCAAAATGGCCGTCAGCCAATGGTTGGAATGATAGTCAGCCGAAGGTTCCGAAAAAACCGTAATCCCTTCGGTATTTTTGAACAAATCGAAATAAAAATCATGCATGCTTCTTCTTAAAGCGACATGTTTGTCCAACACTTCTATCTGGCCCCTGCCTATTCCGGCACAAACATTACTCATGCGGTAATTGTAGCCAATTTCGCTATGTTGGTAATGTGGCGCATTGTCCCGTGCCTGGGTAGACAGGAAAACAGCCTTGTCTTTTTGGGCTTTGGTTTTACACACCAGCGCGCCTCCGCCTGAAGTCGTGATGATTTTATTTCCGTTAAATGATAAAATGGAAATGTCACCGAAAGTGCCACATTTACGGCCTTTGTAATGGCTTCCGAGGGCTTCGGCACTGTCTTCAATCAGCGGAATTTCATATTTTTTGGCCACCATCGTGATTTCATCTACCTTGAAAGGCATGCCGTACAAATGCACGGCTATGATGGCTTTGGGCTTCTTCCCTTTAGCCATGCGGTCTGTGATAGCGGCTTCGAGCGCTTGCGGACAAATGTTCCAGGTATCAGGTTCGCTGTCGACAAAAACAGGTAAGGCTCCCTGATAAACAATCGGGTTGGCGGAAGCCGAAAAAGTCATGCTTTGGCAGATGACCTCATCGCCATGCCCCACACCCAGCATAATCAATGACAAATGAATGGCAGCAGTTCCTGAACTCAATGCGGCTACTGCAACATTTTCACCCAGATAGTTTTCAAGATCGGTTTCAAAACCGGAAACATTCGGGCCCAAAGGGGCAATCCAATTGGTATCGAAAGCTTCCTGCACATATTTTTGTTCGCTTCCACCCATGTGTGGGGAGGAGAGCCATATTTTCGGGTTACTCATGGTCATGGAATTTTATGGGTTTGGCTGGTATGCCCACAGCAGTACAATGGGCAGGCAGGCTTTTGGAAACCACCGCGCCGGCACCTACCACAGTACCTTTTTCAATAGTCAGCCTGTTGATGATTTTTGCACCTGTCCCTACATACACTTTTTCGCCTATGGTAACTTCCCCGGAAATGTTGACGGAAGGCATAAACGAGGCATAATCACCAATCACGGTATCGTGCCCTACCGAGCACATCAGGTTGAGCGTGACGAAATTTCCGATTTTGATGTTGCAGGTGATGATGGTTCCGGCGCAGACAATAGTGCCTTGGCCAAGCGTCACATCATCCTCTGAAACCAAGGCATTCGGATGGATGAGGGTGGGAAAATCCAGAAAATCGTTGTGTAAGGTGGCTACTATCCTGCTTTTGGCAACAGGGTCGCCTATACCCAAAACCACTGCCGTTTGACTGGCCAGTGCATTTAGTTCATTGACATTTCCCAACACCGGAGAATTGTTGATTAGTTTTCCGTTGGGGTGCACGTCATCATAAAAACCCAGAAAATTATAGGTTTTATGTTGTTTGTTGATGGCATCAATCAGGGTCTTGACTTCCCTGCCAAATCCTCCGGCACCTATGATTACGATATCTTTCATACCAAAATGGTTATTGTCCTTCAAAAGGCTCTATTGTGGCTGCATTTTCAGCATTAATCCCTTCACTTTTCAATACTTTCAGTAGGGTCCTGAACAGTATTTTCAAATCTAATATAAACGAAATGTGGTTTACATACCAAACATCATATTCGAATTTTTTGTCCCACGAAATCGCATTGCGGCCGTTGACCTGCGCCCAACCTGTAATTCCGGGTTTGACCAGATGACGTTGGTTTTGGAAATCGTTGTATAGGTGAACATAATTAGTCAGCAAAGGCCTTGGTCCTACTATACTCATGTCGCCCTTGAGCACATTGATCAGTTGCGGGATTTCGTCGAGGGATGTCCGTCTTACAAAAGCACCTATGGCCGTGAGTCTTTGGGCATCAGGCAAGAGGTTGCCCTGGGCATCTTTTTTGTCGTTCATGGTCTTGAACTTGATAATCCTGAATATCCTGCGGTTTTTCCCAGGGCGGAGTTGGAAGAAGAAAGGCTTGCCATTGTTGGCAAAAAACAGGAACACCACCACCGCCAAAAATAGGGGCGACAACAAAACCAATCCTGTCAGGGCGGAGAGGAAATCAAAAAAAGGTTTAATGATTTTGGGGTACATGCGATGTTTTTTACGGCACAAAGGTACGATATTCTGCCAAAAGCGCTTCCCAAACCATTTGTTGGCTGTATCGGGAGGTGATTTTTTGCCGTGATTGGCTTTTCATACTGGCAAGTAGTTCTGGTTCGTCCAGTAATTTTTTCATGGCTTGATAGACGGCATTTTGGTCTTTGACCGGAATAATCAACCCATTTTTCCCGTTTTCGATGATTTCGTTACAGCCGTTGATATCACTCACGACAGATGGCAATTCCATGGCACCTGCCTGCATGACTACATTGGGAAATCCTTCGCGGTAGCTTGGAAAAACCAAGGCATCGGAAATCGCAAAATAGGGCCTTACGTCCTGTTGGAAACCGACTGAGACAATCTGTTTGTTTTTGCGGATGCTATCCATTGCCTGGCCAGACAAAGGATCGAGGCTTTCTTCAAAATTACCTACCAACAACAACGTAATAGGTTGTTTTTCAGACTGCAATTTTTCAAAAGCCGCAACCAATTCGTTAAGGCCTTTGTCTTTTACCAAGCGCCCAACAAAAAGGAATACAAAATGATTTCCGGCAATGCCGAGTTCTGATTTTAATTTGCTTTTTTCGGTTTCCTGAAACAATTCCGGATTAAAATAATCGGTGTCTATCCCGTTGGAACTGCCATTGGCAATGACTTTCAGTTTATTGTCATTGCAAAAACGGTTTTGCCTGATGATGTCCAACAGCCCATACGAATTCGGATAGACTTTGGTGGCACAACGGTAGGTCAGTTTTTCGACAAATTGGAGAATTTTTCTTTTGAAACCGGTGCTTTCCAATAAAGGCAATCCGGCCACAGTATGCAGACGTACCGGCACACCCGCCCATTTGGCTGCCATCATGCCTACAATACCGGCTTTGGGCGTATGGGTATGCACGATTTGTGGTTTTGTTTTTTTGAGGAAGAAATACAACCTGATTACCGCCAGAATATCCTGAAATGGGGTAACCTGTCGGGTCATTTCCAGCGGAAAAACAGCGCAGTTCTGTGCTTTTCCGACAGCTTCCAGCGCTTCTTTTTGGGAAGAAACTGCAATTACATCAAAATAAGTACCCATAAAAAGCAGCTGTCCCGAAAGGAGTTTTTCGAGCGAAACAGGAACAGTGGTAATGCGGACCAGTTTGTTTTTCATGCTTTTTATGTTATTTCTGCTCCTGTTATCGGCGTAAAGATTGGTAGAGCCCGATATGTTTTTCAATCATTTTCTCACAGTCAAACTGCATCGCTTTGGTGACGCATTTTTGGGAAACGGCATCGTATTTTGACGGATCAGACAACAAATTATTGACTATTTCTGCCAATTTCACCTCGTCCCCGTAAGGAAAAAGAACTCCTGAACCTCCAACCAATTCTTTCAATCCGGGCACCTCAGTGGCCACAAATGGTCTTCCTGAGGCCATGCCTTCCAGACAGGAAAGGGAAAGCCCTTCATAACGGGATGACAAGATAATGATATCTGCCGTTTTGAGCAATTGGGGCACATCCATCCGGATACCCAGGAAATGTACCCTGTTGGCCACTCCCCTTTTTTGTGCTTCCGATTGGGCTTCTTCGAGTAGAGGGCCCTCGCCCACCAAAAGCAAATGTACCGTTTCGGGAAGGTTTTGCATCGACCTGATTACCGTGAGCTGGTCTTTCGGGGGTTTGAAAGAAGCTACCTGAATAAGTACGCTTGCTGCTTCAGGCAATTGCAGGGCAGCTTTCGCATATCCTTTGGCCTGCATTACTTTTGACAGGTCAATCCCGTTTTCAATAACAACCAATTTTTCTCCTGAAACAGCCAGGTGTGCTTTTATTTTTTCGCGCACTTCATTGGTGATGCACACGATAATCTCATATTTTGAATACACCCAACGGTCGAGTTGCCGCCACAACCATTTGTCCCTGCGTTTGTTACTGGTGGAATGCTCGGTGAAAATGAGTTTGGTTTTTGAAAAACTAAGCCATTTGGCGAGGGCAACCCAATACAGGGAAGGGAACAGGTGCACATGCACCAAATCACATTGTTTGAGGTATTTCATGATTTTGAATACATGAAACGGATTGTATACGCTGCCCTTTCCCAGTGAATGGATGGCGACTGCATGCTGCGCCGTCAGGGCTTGCTGAAAAGGGTAAGCACTTCCGTTTAGAACCAAAACATCCATGGCAATGCCTTTGCTTCGGTATACCGGGAGACTTTCTGAAAGCAGCTTTTCGGCACCGCCTGTTGCCAGACTGTTGATTACCTGCAATATTTTCATTTTTTGATTTTATAAAGTAGGTAAAAATGAAAGAATAGGCCAAATGGCAATGCCATAAACGTAATTATTTTTTTTGGATTTTGGCTGAAAAAATCAAATTTCCTTTGGAACAGGCAGGACGAAATATAGTGCATGGTCCGTGTAAAAGTGTAAACGAACGATTGCGAATACTGCATCTCGATTAAACGGGAATAGCCAAAACCTTTGGGGCTTTTTTGATATTGCCGCACAATGTTCCTGGAAGAGCCTTCCGGAAGGTATTCTACAATACAATACACATCATTGGTACAAGCCCATTGGTATTTCTGGCCAATCATGAGGTATAAAACGCCCAATGGAACTAATTTTTCTCCCGGATAAACCGGATATGGTGGAAATTCATGCACTACACTGGTTTTGATAACCAGTTTTTTGTCTCCGGTAATTTGGTGCTTTTGATAAAGCTCCCTGGGCGTACTCCTCTGGATTTTCTCCGGAATTCTATCCCCGATGATGCTGCCGTCTTTAAAAGCATCCAAACCGATAAGGCCTGCGGTATTTTTTGTTTCAGGATCCTGCCAGCGGCGGAGGATGAGTGCGATGGCATCATCGGGCATGTAATCGTCTGAATCGATACAGACATTCAATTCAGTGTCTATGGCAGCATAAGCGGTGTTGTGCGCGCCGTGCATGCCTTGGTTTTCCTGATGGATATACCGGATTTCGATTTTTTGTTCTTTTATCCAGGAATCGACGAGTGATTGGGTGTTGTCTGTCGAACCATCATCCACGATAAGCCATATAAAATCCTGGTTGGTTTGACGCACCAGGCTTTCATACAATTGGCCAAGGCAAAAAGCCCGGTTGAAAGTAGGCGTAAAAACAGTAATGGATTTCATTATTTCAATAATATTACATTCATTAAATAACAAAAACCAAAGAAAATCAATATAATCCTGGCTATCACGAGGTGCTGGTTTTTAAAAAACTCGTTTTTCAACAGCGGATAGATGATGACCAACCCAAGCATGAACCACGACAAAAAGGCAAACCTGTTTGAATAATTGGCCCTGATAATCAGAATCCACAAGGCATTGGTGAGCAGGTAGGTGTTGAACAGCCGCTTGTAAAAAACGTCGGGGCTTTTTCTGTAAAATATAAAATACCAGCCTGCCAAAACACCAAAACTACTGTATAAAAGAAAATCCCAACGAAAACCCACCACCAGTTGTACCCCTTCACTGGCTTGGTTGAAATTGCCCAGGTAGGTGTCCAGTTTATCATCTCCGATTCCCAACCCCAAGAAGAAACCTTCCCAAAAACCGCCCAAAGTCAATGACAACGGAATGGCTAAAACCCAAACTGCCAGATAGACCTTACTGTTGTTGTAAAACAAGGCAATGAGGTAAGCCAATATCGGAATCAGCATCCCTTTGTGGATAAAATAAGTAGCCAGCAACAAGGCCAAGGTGAGGTATTTCCTGTCTCTCGAAATGGCATAGATAAAAACAGAGGTGGCCAAACCATTGCGTATTCCATTAGCGCCATACGCCCAAAACGTAAAGGCCACGATAAACATCAAAAAGGCATAATACCAATAATCACGGAACCATTTTTTAGAAGCAACATACAACAGGTATACATAAAAAAAGGAACAGGTAAAAAAGAACATTTCTGCATTGAGGTATTTGGCGAAAAAATATTTCATCACCTCAAAGAGTAAATCTTTCCTGGCATCGAAGGGTGCACCGTTTACATATTTCTGGAACTCGATGTTGTAAACCCCCATATCGCCGAAGGCAAAACTGATGGGCCGTAAGCCCAAATAGAGGATAACGAAAACCAACACAAATTTACCAAACCGGTCCTTGTTCCTTAGGCTCTCCGCATCAGTGAGTTCGGTTTGGAAAGCATTAAAAAAGGCAATGAGTACTATAATCAACAAAAATTGAAAATAAATCAGGGAATAATACTCTAAAGGAACAAAACTCATGGGTGCTTCTTTTCTGTGATTTGTGCCGGATTTCCTACCATAACTGCATTTTCAGGAACATCTTTGGTCACTACGGCACCGGCACCGATGATGGCATAATCACCGATGGTAATCCCGCCTATGACGATACAATTGGCATGCAGTTGCACGTGGTTTCCGATGGTGGGTTTTTTACCGTTGATTTCACCTACAGTGACCAAATGGTTCACATAGACATTACTGCCGATGGAGGCAGCGTTCAGGATGGTGGCATACGGATGTGCCAATATCAAACCACCACCAATTTTGGTATGTATGTCAAGTGTAAAGTCA
Source organism: uncultured Flavobacterium sp. (assembly GCA_964642945.1). Taxonomy (GTDB): domain Bacteria; phylum Bacteroidota; class Bacteroidia; order Flavobacteriales; family Flavobacteriaceae; genus Flavobacterium. The sequence goes on from CAZXRX010000002.1 coordinate 71,396, forward strand.
TTTCTTTTCGGATAGAACACCCGTAATATTTTTGAAAAAACACCATGGGTTCTGAAATAAAAAAGCGAACGGAAATAGCGGTTGACGAGCAATTCCAAACTGAGGTCGTAACAAATGGCCATCAAGCCCGACTTTGCCTCGCGTCGGGCATACAAATCAGCCACAATGTTTTCCTTTTCGGCAGCACCCAAAAAAAGCAATACATGCGGCAGGAAAAACAACTGCCCGAAAAAATAAAGTAGTTTTCTAATCATTTGCATCAAAAACCAACTTTTTCCATTGGTTCATTATGTGGTCAACATTATACTTTTTGGCGTTTTCCCTCGCGTTATCTGATAAAAACCCTTGCAGATTTTGGTCTTTGGCGAAGGCGTCCAATTCATTTGCAAAGCTATCACAATTATTGTAATCCACTAAAATTCCATCTTTTTTATGATGGATGATGTTGCGTGGCCCGGTTGGACAATCAAAAGAAATCACCGGAACACCTACCGAATTCGCTTCCAGGATGACCATCGGAAAACATTCCTGGGCCGAAGTCATGAGCAATACCTTGGCTTGTGCCAATTCCTGTTGGATGTTGTCGGATTGTCCTTTAAAAACAACCGATTCCTGTAACCCGGCTTCGACTACCAATTGGTTGATTTTATTAAAGTAATCATTTCCGGTACTTCCAAAGATATGCAATTTCCAAGTCGGGTTCCCAGCCACAAACAAACGCCAGACGGTAACCATTTTTTCGAGTTGCTTGACCGGGGCGAAACGGAGCACAGCCGTGGCAATAGTATCTTTTTGGGTCATATCGTGGGTTACTGTGTCTGCTGTATCAACCGGGTTCGGAATCACAACTGCCTTGTTGGTATGGTAAAACGTTTTCTCCTCTTCGCTTAGCACCACCAGAAAATCGTAGAGGCTTTCTATAAAATCAATGGCTTTGGTTTTAAATCCCCTGTTTTTTGATCTTTCGTATTTCGTAAAGTGGAATTCCTTTCCGATTTTGGCCCTCCTGAAAAGAAACGGCAAAAAATAAGTAACCGGAATGTGCGAGGCGACGAGTATGAAATCTGGCTTTTCCCTGAAAATATAGCGTTGTATACTGAAAATATTTTTAAGGCATTTGGTAAGATTGCCCCATGAAAAATAGCTTTTTTCACGCGCATAATTGATTCCGAGGTCATGAAATTTCACCTGCCCAGAAAGCGGATATACAATGGGCTTACTGTTTTGTTCGGTACTGACAATAGTCACTTCATAACCAAAAACAGCCGACCAATAGTTGGCTTTGAGCGCCACTAATTTTTCGATTCCGCCGTGCGAATGCAATTGGTCGACAAGGATGACTATTTTTTTCATTTTACCAACGATTTAAACAAGGCGTCCCACTGTGGCATAACATTTTCGGGCAGGAAACGTTTGACATTTTCCTTGGCATGCTCGCCCATTTCTATCCGAAGATACAAATGTTCTATTAGTAAATTGAGTCGTTCTGCCAGCGCATCAGTATTGCCGTTGGGAACCAAAAAACCGTCTTTCCCATTGGTAATGATATCGGCCGGCCCATGAGGACAATCAAACGAAACACAGGGTACACCACAGGCCATGGCTTCAATAAGCACCATGCCGAAACCCTCAAAACGCGAAGACATCACATAGATGGAGCTGTCGAGGTACCTTTCCATAATCGCGGTTTCCGGTTCAAAGAAACGCACACTTTTGGCTACACCCAAATGGTTGGCCAGCAGCTCCAATTGTTGCGAGGCGTCAAATTTTCCGTAAATTTCCAATTGCCAATCGGGGTTCTTTTGCTGCACCAACTGCCAGCTTTTCAAGAGCCTGTCATAGCCTTTCTGGTAACTTTGCTTGCCTACGGCTATGACTTTTTTATGGAGTAAGGCGGCACTGGCCCCGGTATAAAAAGGCAGCAGATTCGGAATGATTTGTATATTTTTGTGTTTCCATTCTTTGGTATTCCCCGAAGTCAGGACGATAAATCTGGAAAAACTTCCGCCCAGCAAATCCATCAGCAACAGCTTACATTTGGCACTGATCAGCTTCCAGATACCGAAATTTTTACCGATTTCGATGTTTTTTGACACATGGCGTTCATAAACAATAGGAATTTTAGTACCCAGAACAGTAGGTAGAAAGAAAGCTTTTAACCCGTCATCACACACCACAATTACATCCGGCTTCACCTCGTTGATGGTTTTCCGTATGCCTGAAAAATAACTTTTTATGTACGAAAACGGATTTCCTGAAACCAAAATATCATGCAAACCAATCTTATCACTGAAGTCGTAAAACAACCCGTTATGCCCATTGTTCAGGGTGAGCATGTGCACATCATACCCCAGTTGTTCCGCCAGGTAAGCTGTCTTGACCGACAAGACCCTTTCGAGGCCGCCCGAACCGTTTATAGCATTGGTAATGTAAAGCAGTTTCATTGGTGCATGGTTGTTTTTCGCTTGAATTTATTGACGACCGCTTTAATCAGCAGCAGTGAATTTTTGAATTCTGCGGAATTTTTATAGGTAAGATAAATCATTACATTCGGAATGACAAGACAAAGCAGTGTTTTCCATAACAAGCCCCAGATTCCTGTAACCGGAAAAACATATTCAACACCAAACAAAACCCCCAGCGAAACTGAAATCACGAGTACATATTTGACGTATTTTTTAAGATATTCCAGCGGATTCTGTTTGAGTCCCAACGTAAAAACGACATACGGGTCATACCAAGTGTTGGTGACCAAACGTGCAATGGCAGTGGCTACCAATATACCCAGAAGCCCGTAATAAAAGCCAAAAGCGAAAGACAAAACCAGGTTAATCAATGCCGTGAGGATAATCAGGTATTGGCCCTGACGGAAAAAACCAAAGGTAATCTTGAAGAGCCAAACGGCTTGTTGCATGCCATACATGAAAAAATTGACCACCAGCATGACCACTATCGGAAGCGGAAGCAGGAACTTGGGGCCAATCCACAATCGGATAAAATCGTTCATCAGGAAAATGACGGCTACCGAAGCCAAGCCGTAAATCCAGAAATTGGCAAAATTGATGATGTGGAAGGTTTCAATCTTTTTTTCCTGGCTTTCAATGGTGTTGATGTTGGCAATACTCCCGGTAATACTCGAAAAAACCTGCACAATCAAACCAGAAGCCAATCCGATAAGCAAATTGTAATTCGACAGCAAACCTACCATGACCAAGCCTGAAAAATAATTCAATATCAGGTTGTCTGTGCTGTTGACCAAAAGCCCGCCAATCTTGATCAGGGCGGTAGATTTTACGTTGGCAAAGATTTGTTTTTTGGCAGTTTCCTCCACTTTTTCGCCCTTGTATTTTTTAAGGAACGGATAATATTGCCCCACCTTTTTTGAAAGGATGAAATTCCCCAGCAGTTGTGAAACCGATTGCACCACCAGGTAGAGGATGAAATTCCGGAAGAGCACCAATACGGCTATCTGCCCGATGTTCTGAATCAGGAAAATGTAAATATTGTTTTTGGAAATGATGTAGTTTTTCTGGTCTGCCTGAAACAAACTGAGTTTGTATTGCATGAAATAAGACGAAACCGTATTGAACAGAAACAAAAGGTAAATCAGGATAAGGCTGTCGGCGATTTGTTGGGGCGGATGGTCGACTATCTGGTTCAGGAAAGGCACCAAACCCAAACCCAAAACCGCAATAATCAAGGCAATCCGCGTGTAGATTTTGGCAAAAAAATGCAGCAATCCGGCAAGTTGTTTTTCATTTTTTTCGGCCAATGGTTGGTATAGCGAAAACGAAATGGCACCCGCAATTCCCAATTCCGCCAAGGATAAGAGCGACAAAATATTGGTAAACAGGCCGTTCACCCCAAGGTATTCCACCGCCAGGTATTTGATGAAAATGGTACGGCTTACAAATCCCAAAAGCAGCTGTACGATTTGCGCCAACAAACCAAAAGAAATGTTCCTGATGGAATTGGATAACCTCGAACCGCTATTCATGAACTATTGCCATTTTACATTTTCCTTGATTACTTTCGCCGGAACCCCTGCAGCCAAGCAGCCTTCCGGAATGTCTCTTGATACCACGGCACCGGCCGCAATGATAGCGCCATCGCCTATGGTCACCCCTTTCAAAATCGTGACGTTATTGCCAATCCAGACGTTGCTCCCGATTTTTACGGATTTTGTCATCTCGGCTTCCTTGCCAATGATGGTATGGGCATCGGTATCCCAAATGGTGACATTTTCAGAAATGGCCACATTATTCCCGATGGATATTTCCCTGAAGCAGCGAATTTTGACATCGCGGTTGATGTAACCGCTGCCCAGGTTCAGTTGGGCATTTTCCATCAGGATGATGTGGTGCCCGGAAAATATAGAAAATCCGTTTTCCACATTGATTTGGGCGTTTTCCATCATTTTGAGTACGCCCACAAAAGGTTCCGGACGGCTGTTTTTCTGGTTGAATACCAAACAACCCTTATTGATGTTGATTTTTGCCCCTTTCCCACAGCGGTAGTAAAACTTCCCGATGGGAATGATGACACTGTCAGGGCCTCTTTTTCCGCTGATGAGGAAATGGAGGAACCAATGCCTGATCCGGATGCTGAAAAGATTTGACAGTATGATTTTAAACTGGAGTAAATTCATGGTCAGTCGGTTTTAGGGGTATACAAGGCCCGCAGGCAAAACCCTTGCGTAAAAGGCAGTATGTCAAATTTTTGCGAATAGACGCCCACGCCTTTGGTGTCACCTTGTGAAAAATCAATCGCTCCATTTCTTCTGGTCACTTTTTGCAAATAGTCAAGCGCCTTTTCTTTCGCCTGATGACAGGATATAGAAATTTCATCAATCACCGCCGCATGGGTAAGGAACCACGCAGAAATGGCCGTAGCCGAAGAATCACTTTGTTTCTCTGGGCTCATGACAATCCAGGCCCAACTGCCATTGGTTTTTTGGAATTGCAGCATGGTTTTGGCCAGCCGGATGACCATTTGGGTGAGTTCTTCCTTGTCGGGATGGTTGCCCGGCAATTCGAGCCAACTGTCCATCAGGCCGATGGCGTACCAGCCCAATCCCCTTCCCCATCCGAAAAGACCAACGGGCAATCGGGAAGGCACATCATAACTGTGACAAGGGATACAAGCATCGCCAAACAGTGCATATTTATTGAATTCCTTGATTTGGTTAAGCCCGAGATGAAGGGCCTCGGCATTATTATTTTTTAAACCGTAGCGCACCAGAAAAGGGCAGACAAAACCAATGGTATCGACCAATCGGTAATTCGGAAAATCCTTACGATAGGCAATGGTACCGTCAGTTCCTGTGGCATTTTTCAAAAAATCATAGACCCAATCAAGCGCTTTTTGGTTTTTATTCCAATCGAAATCAGGGGTTTTTGACAGGGCATAAGCCAGCAATACTTCATCGACTTTTTTGGGGGTTGTTTTCCAGTTTCCGGAGGAGTCAAGCCTTGAATTTACAAAATCATTGATGGATTGGTTGGTTTTGGCATCTTTGGTTTGATTGTAATATTGCGTCAGCCCCAGCAACAAGGCACCTTGCTGCCAACTTTGAATGGAGGCTTTTTTGTAGTTGCCGCGCAACATATCAATGAGGATGACGCGGGTGTTGTCTGTAACCTTGATGGTGGGCGTATGCTTCAGCCAGGATAAGGCAACAGACGCCACTTTACTTTTCCAACTTTCGTTATCGGCAAACTGACCGATTTTAATGCGGCTTTGCCAGGTATCCAACAAAGGAATCCAGTCGACAATTACGACAAGCAAGACTATAAAAAGCAATATCAGTAAAAAGACGGTCATCTATTGTATCAATTGGTAAAAATGTTCCATTTCTGATTCAGTGCCAGGGTTTTCAAGGCCCAACTGCTGCCTGAATTGTTCCTGCAAGGCCAAATCGCTCAGCAATATACTGATTCCGTCGGCAATTGCTGTAGGATTCATGGCTGCAATATAACCATTTTCAAGATGGGAAAGCTGTGTGGAAGCCGTAGAAAAGTTAGTGGTCAGAATGGTTTTTTGCAGTATTTTGGCCTCATCAACCGCAATCGACTGTCCTTCAAAGCGTGAGGTTTGGGCATACACAGCCGCCTGTTTCACATAAGCATACGGATTGGCCTTTTCTCCCAGAAAAAAAACATGCTCCTGAAGTTGGTAACTGCTGACTACCGCCTCCAATTGGTTGCGGAGGGGTCCGTCACCAATAAAATACCATTTGAAATCTATGCCTTTTTCTATCAGGATTTTGGCGGCTTCAACGGCCATATCAATGCCTTTTTCCTGGCTCAAACGGCCTACCGTGAGTACTGCGTTGGTGAAGTCGAGGTTTTCAGGAACTGCTGCTTCGGCCAATTTGGTGATGATTCGGGGTGACAGGATGTTCTTGATTATGCTTATTTTTTTTGAAAATTGAGGGAAATTGTTGCGCAAATCAGCCGCACAGGCTTCAGAAATGGTCACAATTTGGTGGGATTTTTGAAAATAAGTGAGGTCGTATTTTACCTGCATCCCCATATTGGAATAATTGGTGTGTATCCAGAGTATTTTTTTGTCGGCAGTGGTTTTGTCAATGCAGAAATAATTGGGTGTTTTTTCAAGGAAACCGATGGCTGCATCATATTTTTTACTGATTTTCGGCAAACAGGGCGAAAGGTATTTCCAGATTTTCTGTTCCCGTACCGCCGGATTTTTTTCTGTTTTCAATACCGTAATGGCCAACAGCCGGTTGATTAAAGTGGTGAATTTCCCTTTTTTCAGGCCATCCAAAAGGGCTGAAAACAGCGACCTGTCGAAGTAGGAATAACCCTGAGGCACAGGCAAAATGTTGACAGAGGCCGGGAGTTGCTCCAAAAAAACACCTTCTTTTTTGAACAACAACAAATCAATGTTGTACCGGGTAAAGTCGATTCCCTGCAACAACGAAATAAGTGCTTTTTGTGCACCGCCACTGTGCAGGTCATTCATGATAAAAAGGATGTCCTTTTTAGTGCCCATTATGGAGTATTTGATAAAAGGCCTCAATGGCATTTGTGGTGCTGAGTACCGATTGTTCTTCAGACAAATGTAAGGATAATTTATCTTGAAGTGCCTTGTCGTGTAACAGGTTTTCGATGGCCGATGCCAAACTTAGGGCATTAATTTCACAAATGATTCCGTTGTGCAGGTGGGTAATCTGGTCTTTGGCCGTGGTAAAATTGGTCACCACAATTGGTTTTTGCAAAATCTTGGCCTCGTCAAGGGCAATCGATTTACCTTCGTAACGGGAACACTGTACGACTACCGAGGCGGCCTTCATGTACGGATACGGATTCTCCTTCAACCCCAACAAAACAAAACAGTCCTGAAGTTTATTTTCGGCTATCATTTTTTCCAAATGGGGCCTTTCGGCACCTTCGCCAATCACATACCAAATGAAATTTATACTTTTTTGCTGTAGTATTTTTGCTGCTGCAATGGCAATGTCAAAGCCTTTTTGCGAATGCAGTCGTCCTACAGACAATAATATCGGTTTGCTGGTATCGAGAGACGTTGCTTCCATAGTCATTTGTTGGATCAAAGGAGCAGAAACAATATTTGGGATGACTTTGACTTTGTGTTTTTGTGTAGGAAAAACAGCCTCCAGCACCGTTTTACATTCTTCTGAAACCGTGGCGATGGTGTCCAGTTTTTCAAAATAAGGCAAATCAAAGCCGACATTAAGGTCAAGCTGGTTGTAGTCGTTGTGGATAAATCCCATCTTTTTTTGGGCACTGACCTTATCCACCACAAAATAAATGGACGATTTTTCAAGAAAACCTATCGCAGCATCGTATTGGGTCGTGATTTTTGGAAAAGCATTTCGGATATTTTGCCACGATTCCTGTTCGGCTATGCCTTTGTTTTTAATGGATTTATTTTTCCAGCTAAAAAGCAAGCGCGACCAGGCCAGACTGAAATTGCCTTGTACCAGAAACCTTAAAATGGAGGTAGAAAGTGGTTGGGTAAACGTTTTATAGTTGCCTTCCAGCGGAATGATATGAATGGATTCCGGAAGCAATTTCAGGAAAATCCCTGCCTTTTTGAAAAGCAGCAAATCGATGTCATACCGTTGCAAATCAATGGTGTTCAGTAGGGTTACCAAACTTTTTTCGCCTCCACCCGCTTCGAGGCTCGGCATTACAAAAAGCAACTTTTTTTTCATGTCACAACTTAAAAAGCAAGTCAACCGCCTGGTAAGACATTTTCCTGATTTCCGGAATTTTATTGGCCAAGACCGTAATGATTTCGTTTTCCTCAGATTTCATTTGCTCAAATGCCGCAATCAGTTTTCCGCTGTCGGAAAGATCACCCAAGCCTAATACCAGTTTTTCTTTACCGAAAATATCCTTCGCAATCCCCTTTGATTTGACGCTGTAGCCCAACACCAAAGTCGGGATTAATGTGCCATAAGCTGCAATGGTCGCGTGGGTACGTGCCCCGATAAAGAACCGCATCCTGGCAATATACCCTTTGTATTGAATGGCATTCAGATTATTGGGCAACAGCAGCACCCTTCCGGAAGATTTGAAATGGTCGTAAAATTCCGTCAGGACCTCAAAATCATTATTGCCTTTTTCCATTACGTGTGGCGTAAAGGCAATGGTCATGTCGGTCGTATCGAGGATGTGTTTCACCAAATCAAAAGCAGCCTGGCGGGAGGCTTTGTTCATCATCCAAACCAACGGACTGAAATTGAACCCCAGCGTATTGCCCAATTGCCAGCCCAATGGCAAAGGCAATTCTTCCTTGTCCATGGTAAAAGCGCCGTCGGCACACCGTTCTACATTGGTAAGACCGTGTTGCCGGAGTATGTCATAAGTAAGGCTTTCGCGAGCCAATATCAGGTCAAAGGTCTTCAGGTCATTGATTTTGGTTTCAGACAAATCATCATCACCTATAGAAGCACCCCAAAGCACCAACTTTTTTCCGGCCTTTTTGATGTTGCGGTCCACTTCGTACAACCAAGGCTGTTCGCCATAGCAATAATTATCGCCACCGATGGAAAGAAAAATATCGTGATCGGGTATGTGTTTGAGGATGTTCCGGTGCTTTTTCCTAAGAAAATAGGTTTCATCCCCGAAAAATTTGTTTTTGACAGCCGAAACGATTCCCGCTGCAGAAAATCGGCTGACTGGGCAATCCCTTCCGTCAAAAACCGCATCAATCAACGGAATATCTTTGTCCGATTCCGGGTTGAAGGAAATCAGGTTGACCACGGCATCCGGGTGTTGCGCCTTGATCATGGCCACACCCGAACGGACGATGGCTTCGCACCCTCTGTTGACACTTCCCGAATGAAAAAACATAGCTATGCGCATCTTAATTATTTTTATTCCTGAATCGGCTGTAAGCCGTCAGGAGAAAGAGTAAATATATCCATTTATTCCGGGCGGCCCACAAAATGAGTTTCCCGTAATGGCTTTTTTTGGCTGCAAAGGTAGCGTGATTTTCGGTTATGACCTGCCTGAAAACAGGATTGTTGAGCATATCAGAAATCAGGGCATAAGCCTTTCTGACTCCCAGCTTATTGGTCGGATGGGTGTATTCGTGAAGCAATGACAGGGTTTTGCTAAGGAATTTTTCTGCTTTCAATTGGGTCATTTTAGGGCTTTTCAAACCAAAATTTCCGTAAACACTGTAATCCCGTTGGTATTCTTCTGTAATGGGCTTGAAATAATCCTTTTGGGCAAAGTTTCTGGTAGCGCTTCCTTCATTTTCATGGTAATGATAGCCCGCATAATCTGTGGCATAGATTAATTTCGCATGGTAAAATGCCTGCAGGTTGAAGCATCCGTCTTCACCCAATGCCATACCGACAGGGAAAGTTATTTGATTGTTGACAACCAGTTCCCTTTTAAAAATTTTTGTCCAGACAGCATTCAGTGCATCAGACGCAATCAGGTAAGGAATCACCTGCCCTTTGATCAATGTTGCCTCCATCAATTTGCTTTGGTCAAAACCGTGCTTGATCAACTCTTCTTTTTGGCCTTGATGCAGGAGGTAATTCGAAAGCACCACATCGGCTTTATTTTCCCGGGCCAGTCCGACCATTTTTTCAAAAAACTCCGGGTTGACTGTATCGTCGGCATCGGCAAACCCAAGGTACTCCCCTCGGGCTATAGACAAACCTGCATTCCTGGCCGCACTTACGCCTTGGTTTTCTTGATTTATCAGGATTATACGCGAATCGGTTTTCTGGAATTGTTCAATAATCGTGCGACTGTCGTCGGTAGAGCCATCGTTAATGAAAATGAATTCGCAGGAAGCCAGCGTTTGGGCCAAAAGCGATTGGATGCACCTTTCCAGCTGTGGGGCGGCATTAAAAACCGGTACAATCACGGAAATCGCTGTCATCTTACTTCTTTTTTAGGATATGGAAAAGTTGCCCGTTGATGGTAAGGTCCTTTTTTTCGAAACTGACGGTCAATTGGCGGTAAGACGGGTAGGCATCCTGTGAAACCACGAGGTAAGCGCCGCTGTCCATGGCATTGACAATCGTTTTCTGGTAAAAATAGCCCGGAAAGGTAAAACCCAATTGATTGAGTTTGATTGATTGGAAATCACACAAATAATAAAACGCAGGCGAAATCCCATCGAGGTATACTTTGGATTTTTGCGGAATTTCGGCAGCCAATTTGGAAAAGGTTTCTTCCTGTAAAGTGATTTTATCCTGCTTCCTTGAAAGGGAAAATAGTGCCACGCAACCCATGAGGCAAATAGAAAGAAACAACAATATAGGTTGGAACCTGTTCTTTTGTTGATTGTGTCCTGACAAGAATACAAAAGCCATCAGGGCATAAGGCAATACATATATAAAATAATGGGCATAGCTGGCCGAAACCAAAACCAGAAGCGAAAACGGCAGCACCAAAAAGTAAATGGCATTTTTCAGCTCTAACTGTTTGCGGATTTTAAACCACCAACCGGGTAGCAACAAGACATATAAATTGAAAGCGACAAAAACCCCGAACCCAATCAGGTAAGTTGTCAGGTTGTAGTTGATGCCGGTTCCGTTGCCAATTTCGAGTTTGGTACCGACGCCCATGATGTGCCTGAAAAAGTCTTCCAAACCCATACCGTTGTTGGCCAGATACAGGTAAAACAAAATAAGGGGGAAAGCAAAACCCAGAGCCAACAGGCTGGTTTTTTTCAGGATTTGGTTTCTGTTGAGCAGTAGATCTATCCCTACCGGAGCCAAGATAAACAAGCCGTATTGTTTGGATAAAAACGACAGGGCAAAGGCAGAACCAGCAAAAACAAGGTAGTAATTCTTTCCGGAATCCTTTATATTGAGGTACAAAAGCAAACCAGCCAATTGAAAAAACACCGAGATCGGTTCGAGCATCAGGTGGCTTCCGTCAAGCATCAGGCAGCCCAAAACAAAAAACAAGGCGTAGAAAGAATTCTGTTTGTTGTGGGGATTGATTTTTTGTAAAATACGGTACAAAAGGTAGGCGGAAACCCATACAAACAGCATATTGATCAGTAAACTGAAGCGCGGATCGGGGTGGGCGTCAAACAAAAAAGGCAATCCAAGAAGGACAATCGCCAACGGGTTGTAGGCAATGACAATGTCAACAAAATAAGTCTTGCCGTGGTAAATTTCGCGTGCGGTAGCCAGGTAAAACCCGGAATCAGGCCCAAGCAAAGGATAAGACAAATAACCAATTGAAACCAGAACAATCAGGGCAACTACGAATACATATTGTAGTTTTTTTCCACTCATTCTTCCTGGAATTTTAGGATGGTTTTTACTATAGCCTCAATATCAGTCAATTCAAGTTCGTAATACATCGGCAAACGCAACAAGGTGTTGGTGAAATCATCTGAAGCCGCCAATTCACGTCCATCGTGTTTGTCGAGGTAATAGGTGCTCGAATGTAAGGATATGTAATGAAAAACCGACTGGTAACCACTTTCCCTCAACATTGCAATCAGCCTGTCGCGCGCTTCCAAATCTTGCAGTTTGATGTAAAACATATGACCGTTATTGGTGGCATTGGCAGGAACAACAGGCAATTTTACCTTATCTGTGTTGACATTTTCAAGGCCTTGGTAATAGGCTTCCCAAAGTTGGATGCGTTTTTTCTGGATGTCTTCCAGGTTTTCAATTTGGGCCCACAAAAAAGCCGCAATCACCTCAGAAGGCAAAAAGGAAGAACCCGTATCAACCCAACCGTATTTGTTGATTTCACCCCTGAAAAATTCGGCTCTGTTGGTGCCTTTTTCCCAGATGATTTCTGAACGGTGGATGAATTTTTCATCGTTGATGGCCAGCATGCCGCCTTCCCCTGAAATGATGTTTTTGGTTTCATGGAACGAAAAAGCCGCCAATTGTCCAATGCCGCCGAGGGCTTTGACGGTGCCATCCTTAAAGGTGTAAAAACTGTCAATGGCCTGGGCTGCGTCTTCAATGACGAGCAAGTTGTACTTCGCAGCCAGCTCCATGATTTTATCCATGTCGCAGGCCACACCGGCATAATGCACGGGCACAATCGCCTTGGTTTTTGGCGTAATAAGTGCTTCTATTTTGTCGGCATCAATATTGGGGTTGTCTACATACGAATCAGCAAAAACAATTTTGGCACCTTGGCGGATGAACGCAATAGCCGTCGAAACAAAGGTAAAACTCGGCACAATGACCTCATCGCCTTCCTTGAGGTTGGCCAAAATAGCGCACATTTCAAGCGCATCTGTACAGGATGTGGTCAGCAATACTTTTTTGAAACCGTACCTTTTTTCGAAAAACTCCTGGCATTTCTGGGTGTATTTCCCGTTGCCCGAAATTTTGCCCGAGAGTACCGCATCGTGGATGTAATGGGTTTCTTTTCCGGTAAGGTAAGGTTTGTTGAATGGTTTTAACATGACTGCAGTTTTTCTTTATTGTCCTATTTTTTTCCCGTTGGCCAGGCCTTCGCTGATGTAATCGTCAAAACCCTGATGGCGCATGGCGTTGATGGTTTTATTGAAATCGTAGGGCACCCGAACAAACGCCACGTCGGCCTTTTCATCCAAAATGGTATAGGAGGCCCGGTTGTCGAAATCACGCGGTTGACCGACAGCTCCGGGATTGATCCACATTTTGCCGCTGTAAAATTTCTTATATGCCATCAGGTGGGTGTGCCCTGAAATCAGGATGTCGTTGGTAAAATCGTGGTTCTTCAGGTACTCATCCGATACTTCAAAAACATACTCATCGACGGGATCATTAAGTCCGGCATGGACCAGTTGTATTTTTTTTCCTGCGAAACCGAATTCATAGGAAGCTTGTAAACTTTTCAGGTAATCGTGGGTTTCAGCGGTCATTCGTTCCAGTTGCCATTGCAATATACTGGTGCAGGTTTTGGAACGTTCTATCACTCCTTGGGTATGAAGCAAGGCGTAATCGTGATTGCCCAACAGGCATTTGATTTGCTTTTGTTTTACCAGGGCCACCACTTCGTTGAAAAAACAATAATAACCCACCAGGTCACCCAGGCAATAGATTTCGGTAATGCCTTTGGCCTGGATGTCATCCAAAACAGCTTCCAACGCCGGAAGGTTGCCATGAATGTCTGATATGATGGCTATTTTAGTGGTCATAAGTAATATAATCGGCTATGAAACGCACAGCGTTGCCTTTCTTTTTGGGTTGTGGCTGAATGGGGGCATCCAATAAAAAATAATTGACGCACATTTCGGGTTCATTGTAGCCAAAAGCCGTACGGAGCGAACAGGCGCTGGAAATACGGGGGTTGATTTCGAGCAAATAAGGCTTTCCGTTTTCGAGCCGCAATTGAATATTGGTAGGTCCGATGGGTTTCAATATCTTAACCAATTGGTTTACATAATTTTCTATTTCCGGGTTTTCAACCACCGTTGCTTTGCTGGTAGCGCCTTCGCCCGACAAACTTCTTTTTAAGGTAATCCGGTCAAAAAAACCACCATTTCCATCGCCAAAAACCGAAACAGTGAATTCTTCGTTCATGGTGCCGGTGATTTTCTGGAAGATAATTTCCTCCATTTTGTTTTCGGTATAAAAGTCAAATTCCCTTTGGTTGCTGATGGTGTGGATGCCTTTGGAAGCATAAGAACTTCTGGGTTTCAGCAAAAAAGGCAGGCCTAATGTATGGGTGCATTCGTCGAAAGTGGCTTCCTTTAAAGTCGGTATTAAATCGAGTCCGGAATGTTGCTGAAGATACGAATAGGTTTCCCATTTGTCTTTGGAAAGGGAAATGCACAGGTCATTGTTCATCACCACTTTTGCGGCAATTTTTTCCTTATTTAGGTATAGCGCATACAAATCCTGTTCGATACCCGGTATAATCAAATCAATTTTTTCCTTGGCAACGATCTCATTGATAAAACCTATAAAATCCGGGCTGGAAGCCAAAACACCCTGATAAAATGCATCTGCGACAGACGTCCCATAAGCATCTTGATAAATGTCAATACCTACAATATGAAGCGGCAATTGGCTTTTTTTCAGCGACTGGATAATTCCGTAGCCGATAATCGCGCCCACGCCGGTTACAAGGATATTATATCTGCTCATTCAGGAGGCTCTTTTTAAATTCGTTCTGACAGGAAAAATGGGTAAGTAAAGGTACAAAACTTTCCGAACACGGCGGGATAAAGTATTCTGCAGCCGGCCTGGAAGGGTCATAATGGATTTCTGACGCCGGTTTGGCAATCGTTTTACCCAATTCGGCTATCAAGTCATTCGCAGAATAGCAATCGGGCATAATGACATTATGAAAACCGGTAATTTTATGGTCTATGGCATATTTTACGGCTTGCACCAAAATGTCAATCGGTATATATGACCGTAGCGCATCGGCATTGCCAAAAACGTTCAATTGGGATTTGTTCCTGAAGGCATCCACAAAATAATGATAGGCGCCCTGCATTTTACGGGAACCGCCTTGGGCATCAATAATTTGTGCAAAACGCAGCACCGAAAAATCGAGGGCTTGGTTTTGCAAAGTATAATGCAGGACTTCTTCAGACAAAAATTTACTGAAATTGTAATCAGAGGCGTATTTGTTTTCCGGCAAGGCAGACACACTTGAAATTTCGATATAATAAGTGTTGAGCGTAGCGATATATTGCAGGAATTTCCTTTTCGGGAGCAATTCCTTACCCAGGGTGTCTTCTGTTGTATGGCTATAATCAACGATACAATTGATGATGACATCATACTGGTCGTCACAGATGTTATAGGTTTCGGGTTGGTGCAGATCGAAATACGGGTTGTTTCCCGAAATGGTCCTCGAAGCAGTACTGACCTCATGGATCTTGGCCAGATGTAAAGCCAGGTGCCTTCCTACAAAACCATTTCCGCCCAAAATCAGCACTTTCATACCCTTGATTTATAATGAGGTTTCAATCAATATCGAATTGGAGATTTCCGGAAATCTTTCGCCCAGGTTGAGCAGTGCATTGATGACATTGCCGTTCCAGTTCAGGTCCTTCATCTGTGAAGTGGTAATGGGTTTGAGTAAAATACCTTTTTTGGAGGTAATTTTCAAACCGGCCTTGGCCACCATATCAGACAGGATGTCCATATCAAAGTAGCGTTTGTGCCCGAGCTGCAAATCATAAGGACTCAGGTTGTGTACGTCGGCCAATAAACCGGCTTCATGACCAATCAGGCGGTGGAGCGAATGGGCATTGGGCACAGCAATGAACATTTTACCGTTGGGCGTGAGGAATTTTTTGTATTTATTAATGATTTCCTGCGGATCGTCTACGTGCTCCAACACAAAACCCATTTCGATGATGTCGTATTTTTTGTCTGATTGGAAATCTTCAAAATAGGTCAGGATGACGTCAATTTTATCCTGATGGTCTGGGTTTTTCTGAAACTTATCTATAATGGCCTGTGCCCCTTCGAGTATGTCGTAGCGTTCCACCGAATGGTTCAATTCGTTGCTAAGCACGTCAATCACGACCTGATGCCCGATGCCCAGACTCAATATACTTTTCGACTGCTGCTTGCGGATGGCCTGCTGCATGAGTTGGCCATAACGCTCCAATCCCCACAAATTCTCGTCGTTGTGCTTGAATTCGGTGTTGTAGGATTGGTTGTAATTGTCGAGATTTTCAGTCTT
Source organism: uncultured Flavobacterium sp. (assembly GCA_964642945.1). Lineage (GTDB taxonomy): Bacteria > Bacteroidota > Bacteroidia > Flavobacteriales > Flavobacteriaceae > Flavobacterium. The sequence goes on from CAZXRX010000002.1 coordinate 87,526, forward strand.
GCTCATAATCGTATATCTTTTTGATGATAAAGGTAGGTCGGTTTTTCACCTGGTTGAATATTTTTTCGAGGTAAATGCCCAGTACACCGATGGAGGTCAGGATAAGTCCTGTCGAAAACAATATCACCACAATCAGCGAAGTGTAACCGCTTAAAATTTGTTCCGGATAAATGGCTTTCCGCAAAATCAAAAGCAGGGAAGTCAAAATGGAACCCATCGAAATCAGTATGCCCATATTGAACAAAATTTTCAACGGATAAGCTGTAAACGAGGTAATGGCGTTAATCATCAGGTTGATTCTTTTCCTGAAGGTATAGGTCGACGCTCCTTTGCGGTTCTGTTTGCTTACCGGAATGCCGAGTTGGTTGAACCCGACCCATTGCATAAGCCCGGCAAAAAAGATGTTTTTGTCTGGCAACCCCGCAAGTTCCTGTACGTATTTTTGGGTCATGAGCCTTTCGGTCAGGATGTTTTCGGGTATCTTGATTTCGCTGAACCAGTTGAACACTTTGTAAAACAGGTTGCCGAAATGTTTCTCGGCAAAGCCGCCTTTCCGGGTTTCCTGATAGCCGTAAACCATGTCAAGTTGGGGATTGTTTTGGAATTCACGGTAAAAATCAACCAATACTTTTGGGCTGGTTTCCAAGTCGTTGTCTATCAACAGTACATAATCGCCTTGGGTATGGAGCAATCCGGCCTGTATGGCATAATGGTGCCCGAAGTTACGCGAAAGGTCGATGATTTTTATTTTGGGGATGGTTTTCTTTTTTTCGAGCAGGTACGCCACCGAGTGATCAGGCGACCCATCGTTTACAAATACAAACTCATAATCACTGCAGCCAATGGCCTTAAGTGCCAACAGGCATTCCTCCAGGAATTCATCGAGGTAGCGTTGGGATTTGTAAAGTGTTGAAACTACAGATATCTTCATGTTTGGCGGCCTGGTTTATACTGTTTCGGTTGACGGACAACCTTGTTAAAAAACAAATGTATTGATTTTATATTAATTCTATTTTTTTGTCAGACTGATAAATGAGGTATCCCGAGCGGTCATTGCTGTTGGTCACCGGAACCAGCCTGTCTTTGAGGATGGCTTTTTCGAAATCAAAGCTGTTTTTATTAGTGAAATACGATTGGATGCCTTCGGTTTCCTGACATAAAAAATATACCCCGGAGGATTGCTGCATATTCAAAATCGGTTCAACAAACTGGTTCAGGGCCACGTCTATCACGCCTTTCAGGAAATCATACCCTGTCGAAAGCGCGACCAGGTGCGAACCGATAAAATCGCCGCCCATTCTTGCCCCGACTTCAATGGCATACACTTCCCCTTTGGAATCAATCTTGAATTCAGAATGTCCGGCGCCGAATTGCACTTCAAGCGCGTTTAGGGCCTTAAATGTTTGTGTGATGATTTTCTTTTGGATGTCTTCCGGGAGCAAACTTGGCTGGTGGTGGGCAAGTTCGACAAAATAGGGTGCTCCCGTAGTTACTTTGTCGGTAATGGCCAGAATATGGTGCTGTCCGTTCCATGAAATGCTTTCCACACTTACCTCAACGCCTTCTATAAATTCTTCAATGACGACTTTTTTTTCCAACGATTCGGCTAAGCCCCGCTGCACTGCATCATGCAAGCCGGTTTCATTAAAAACCTTGGTGACCCCACGACTTCCGGAGCGGTCAGTGGGTTTTACAATCAACGGAAAATTAAGGGCAACCTTACTGAGGTCCTCTATGGATGAAACCGTCAGGGATTGGGGTGAATTGACGTGGTGCCTTGCAAAAGCCCTGCGCATTTCGCCTTTGTTGGTTGATAACAGGCCCGACTGTACCGAATTGGCAATCAGGTTCATTTTTTCGGCCACATAGGTAATGGTCGGCACGCAGATGTCAGTGGCAATCGTGGTGATGCCGTCAATATTGATTTTTTGGCAAATGTCAAGTATTTCTTCTTTTTCGAGCACCGAAACCGGATAGAAAAAATGGGCGATATCCCTGCATACGGAATCGGAACCATCCCAGGCAAAACAATGGGTTTCAAGCCCCATCGCATTGGCTTTTTCAACCAGCGGCTGCTGCAGGTAACTCGCTCCGATGATGGCTATTTTTTTCATGGGTGGCACAATCAATATTTTACGGTGACTATGGTGCCGATGATGATGAGCAACAGCCCGATTACTTTTCCGGTGGTGTAGGTTTCACCGAGGAAACACATCCCAATTACGAAAACCAAGGCTGGTGCGAGGCTCATGAAAGGATAAGCCTGCGTGATTTCGAATTTGGTCATCGCCGCCATCCAACACAAAGAAGCGGCAAATGCGGCCACAAAACCAGAAAAAATATAAGGGTCGAAAATCAGTTTGACCAAATAGATTAGCTTGTCAAAAAAACGGTCTGGCAATACTATTTTAAGATGTGACAAACGCCATTTCAATACAATCTGCCCATAAACCGTAAAAAACAAAGTGGCAAATATGTAGAGGTATGGATTCATTTTCGGTGATTAATTGTATTGCTGGTCATAGTATTTCTGGTAATTGCCTGAGGTAACGCTTTTGAGCCAGTCTTCATTGGAAAGGTACCAGTCGATGGTTTTTTCCAATCCCTGTTCAAACGTCACCGAAGGTTTCCAGCCCAGTTCCCTATTGATTTTGGTGGCATCAATTGCATAACGCAAATCGTGCCCGGGACGGTCTTTGACATAGGTAATCAGTTGCTCTGAGGTGCCTTCAGGACGGCCCAGCCTTTGGTCCATCTGACGGCAAAGCAATTTAACCAGATCAATATTCTGCCATTCGTTGAAACCGCCAATGTTATAGGTTTCGTGGTTTTTCCCTTCATGGAACACCAAATCGATGGCGACTGCGTGGTCTTCGACAAAAAGCCAGTCACGGGTGTATTTTCCGTCGCCGTACACCGGAAGCGGCTTGTTGTTGATGATGTTATTGATAAACAACGGAATGAGTTTTTCCGGGAAATGGTGTGGCCCGTAATTGTTCGAGCAATTGGTAATGACATAAGGCAAACCATACGTTTCGCCATACGCACGCACAAAATGGTCGGAACTTGCCTTGGATGCCGAATACGGTGAATTCGGATCATAAGGGGTGGTTTCGGTGAAAAGACCGGTGGCCCCTAATGTGCCATACACTTCATCGGTGGAAATGTGGTAGAACCGTTTCCCTTCGTTATTCCCGTGCCAGATTTCCTTGGCGGCATTGAGCAGGTTCATCGTGCCAATGACATTGGTTTTCACAAACGCCAAAGGATCAGTGATGGAACGGTCTACGTGTGATTCTGCGGCCAGGTGTACCACGCCGTCATATTGTTCTTTTCGGAACAGTTCATTGATAAAACCGGCATCGGTGATATCGCCCTTGATGAAGGTATAATTGGGTTCGTTTTGGATGTCGGCTATATTTTCGAGATTTCCGGCATAAGTAAGCGCATCCAGGTTATGGATTTGGGTGTTGGGGTATTTTTTGACAAACCGCCTTACTACATGCGATCCTATAAATCCGGCACCGCCGGTAATGAGTATTTTTTTCATGCTGTTGTTTTATAACTTTCCGTCAATTTCATTTGCCTCGAGAACGCCTTTTACATCATAGATGACGGCATTCTTGTTTTTGAGTAGGGACAAATCAAGGTTCCTGAATTCGTGGTGGGCTACACCCAAAACAACTACGTCAAAGGTTTCCCGTGGCAGTTCCTTGTGCATTTTGAGCCCGTATTCATGCGCCACTTCTTTCGGATTGGCCCAAGGATCGTAAATGGATACATCGATGCCGTAATCTTTCAGTGCCTTGATGACATCTACAATTTTGGTATTCCGCACATCCGGACAGTTTTCCTTGAAGGTAATGCCAAGCATCAACAATCTGGAATGGTTGACCGGGATTTGCTTTTTGATCATCAGTTTCACGATTCTGGAGGCCACATAATCACCCATGCTGTCGTTGAGCCTCCGTCCTGCCAGGATAATTTCAGGATGGTAACCCGCTTCCTGTGCTTTCTGTGCCAGATAATAAGGGTCTACACCAATGCAGTGCCCGCCAACGAGTCCGGGTTTGAAATTGAGGAAATTCCATTTGGTTCCGGCAGCTGCCAGTACAGCCTGGGTATCAATTTCGAGGATGTTGAAAATCTTGGCAAGTTCGTTTACGAAAGCGATGTTGATGTCACGTTGCGAATTTTCAATCACTTTTGCTGCTTCCGCCACTTTGATGGAAGGTGCCAGGTGCGTACCGGCCGTAATGACTGACTTGTACAATTCGTTTACTTTTATGCCCGTTTCAGGGGTGGAACCGGCAGTAATTTTAAGGATTTTGTCTACGGTATGTTCTTTGTCGCCCGGATTGATTCTTTCAGGGGAATAGCCAGCGAAAAAATCAACGTTAAATTGTAATCCGCTGGTTTTTTCGAGTACCGGCACACATTCGTCTTCGGTCAGACCTGGGTAAACAGTCGACTCATAAATGACCACATCGCCTTTTTTGAGTACCTTCCCTACCGTTTCACTTGATTTGTAAAGCGGTTTCAAATCGGGACGGTTATTTTTGTCAACCGGTGTCGGAACCGTCACTACATAATAGTTGCAATCTTTCAGGTCGTCAATATTAGTGGAACAATAAAGTCCGGGGTTGTCGGTGCTTTTATCCACCAACACTTCCTGCAACAACTCCTTGCTGATTTCAAGGGTAAAATCGTTGCCTTTGTTGAGTTCATCTACCCTGGCCTGATTGATATCAAATCCTACCACAGGGTATTTGGTGGCAAACAATCTTGCCAGTGGAAGCCCTACGTATCCCAATCCTACTATTCCGATTTTGATGTTCTTCATTTGGATAAGCTTTTCGTTTTTATGAGCCAATACCTTGGTATATGAAACCTATATCGGTCAGTTTTTTGCCATCGAGCACATTCCTTCCGTCAAAAACAAAGGCGGGCTTGAGCATACTTTGGTAAATTTTTTCCCAATCGTAATCCCTGAATTCGTCCCATTCGGTCAAAACCGCAATAGCATGTGCGTCTTTACACACCTCATAAGGATTGTCTGAAGAAGTAATACTTTGACTGTTTTGTTTTTCTGTTCTTGACTCCAGGTAATTCAAATCTGATAAAATCTGGGCCTGGCTTACCTTCGGGTCAAAAACTGCAATACGGGCCTGTTCGAACAACAGATTATCGGCTACATAGATGGCAGCAGATTCCCGGGTATCGTTGGTGTCTTTTTTGAATGCCCAACCCAGGAAGGCAATTTTTTTGTCAGCTACGGTATTGTACAAGGTGTTGACTATGTTTTTGGCAAACCTTCTTTTCTGGTGGTCGTTCATGATGATGACCTGTTCCCAATAATCTGCCACTTCATGCAACCCGAACGATTTGGCTATGTAAACCAGGTTGAGTATGTCTTTCTGAAAGCAGGAACCGCCAAAACCGACGGATGCCTTGAGGAATTTGGGACCGATACGGCTGTCCATCCCGATAGCCTTGGCCACTTCATTGACGTCTGCCCCTGTTTTTTCACACAATTCCGATAAGGCGTTGATGGAGGAAACCCGTTGTGCCAAAAAGGCGTTGGCGGTCAGTTTGGATAGTTCGGATGACCACAAATTGGTCGTGAGTATCTTGTCTTTGGGTACCCAATTGGCATAAATATCAATTAGTGACTGAATGGCTTCCTGGCCTTCTGCCGTGGTTTCGCCTCCAATCAGTACACGGTCTGGCTGTAATAAATCTTCAACTGCTGTGCCCTCTGCCAAAAACTCTGGGTTGGAAAGTATTTGGAATTTGACACCGTTTCCGGTGTGGTCAAGTATATTTTTTACGGCTTCTGCGGTACGGACCGGCAAGGTTGATTTTTCGACTACAATTTTATCGGTTTTGGACACGCGCGCAATCTGACGCGCACACAATTCAATGTATTTCAAATCTGAAGCCATACCTTTACCGGAACCATAGGTTTTGGTCGGGGTATTTACGGAAATGAATATCATTTCTGCATCGTCTATGGCTTTGTCCACATCAGTGGAGAAAAACAGGTTCCTGCCTCTCGCCTCTTTAACGATGTCGGCAAGGCCTGGTTCATATATGGGAATGTTGCTTACATCGGCGTCATTCCATTTGGCAATGCGGTCTTCATTGAGGTCAACCACTGTAACGGTGATGTGTGGACATTTTTGAGCGATTATCGCCATGGTGGGCCCACCGACATATCCTGCTCCGATGCAACAAATTTTTGTAATCTTCATGCTTTTGTTTTTATTTTAAATTTTCCCAGTACCATTTTACGGCTTCTTTTAATCCGTCGTTGAATGAAAACTGTGGGTTGTAATCGAGTAACTTTTTTGCTTTTTCTATACTGGCCAAGGAATGTGGGATGTCGCCTTTTCTTTCCGGGCCATATATAATTTCGACGTTTTTTATAGTGGAATCAAAGTCTGAAAGGTATTCCTTTAAAGAAATCACCAGCTGGTTCAGAGTAGTATTTTCACCAAACGCCGTATTGTAAACTGTATTGAGGGCATCTGCGTTGTGGGTTGTAATGGCCAGCTCATTCATCTGGATGACATTGTCAATATAGGTAAAATCCCTCGAAAAGGAACCATCCCCGTTGATTACCGGGCTTTCCTTTTTCATCAATTGCATGACAAATTTAGGAATGACCGCAGCATAAGCCCCATTGGGATCCTGCCTCCTTCCGAAAACGTTGAAATAGCGCAGGCCGATGGTTTCCAGCCCATAGGTTTTGCTGAAAATGTCGGCGTACAATTCGTTGGTATATTTGGTAATGGCATAGGGCGACAAAGGTTTTCCTATATTTTCCTCAATTTTTGGCAAACTGGCAGAATCGCCATAAGTAGACGAACTCGCGGCATACACAAACCGTTTTACTTTCGCATCCCTTGAAGCTACCAACATATTCAGGAAACCGCCAATATTGACTTCATTGGTGGTAATCGGGTCGTTAATAGACCGCGGTACTGAGCCCAAAGCAGCCTGGTGTAACACATAATCTACACCTTGAACGGCGCCATGGCAGGAATCAAGGTTGCGGATATCGGCCTCAATCAGTGTAAAGTTTGTATCCCTTAAAAAACCCTCTATGTTGTATCGGTGGCCGGTAGAAAAATTGTCCATACACAAAACCTGCCAGCCTTTTGACAAAAAATAGCCACACAAATTGGACCCTATAAATCCAGCACCACCCGTTATCAGAATTTTTCCTTTCATTAAGCCCTTAATTTGAACAGCTTGTTTATTTTTCGAAGATATTTTACGAAGATATTTTTTGGCTTGTCGTCTTCATGGTAACCATTGGAGTACGATCCGTAACCATAACCGTAACCATAACCATAGCCGGCACCATATTTTGCCTTGTTTTCAAATCCGTTAAGAACAATACTCACATTGGGCAACTCCCCTCTTTTCACCCTGTTGTTCAAGAGGTTGATCATGTCTTTCCTTGTGAAATTCTGACGCATGATGTACAAGGTAATATCTGCAAATTGTGACAATTCTACCGCATCGGTCACCAAACCGACAGGAGGCGTATCCAAAATAATGTAGTCGTAACGGTTTTTCAGTTCCTCCATAAACTCCACCATGGTATCGCCCATGATCAATTCGGAAGGATTGGGGGGCACGGGGCCTGAAGTAATGACATCAAGATACGGAATGTGCGTTTTCACGATGATATCATCCATACTTTTTTGCCCAATCAGGTAGTTGACCACCCCTATTTCATTGCTGATGTTGAAATCATCAAATATTTTAGGTTTCCGCAAATCAAATCCTACAATAACGGTTTTCTTTTCACTCAAGGCAAAAACGGTGGCAATATTGATGGAACAGAAGGTTTTTCCTTCCCCACTGACGGATGAAGTAAGCATGAGGGTTTTGGTTCCTGAAATGCTTTGCTTTTTATACAAAAACTGCAAAGACGAGCGGATGGCCCGGAACGATTCCGACAGGGCCGACTTTGGTTTTTCAAAAACAGATAAATTGGTGTCGTTGTGTTTGAGGCCGACCACGCCAATCAACGGAATCTGGGTCAACTTCTGGATGTCGTCAGTATTCTGGATCTGGTTGTTGATAAAGAAGATGAAGAACACAATCATCAGTGGCACGAGTAATCCGATGAATATGGCAATCACATAATTCACGCCCGTTTTCGGACCAATCAATCCGCCTCCGATGTCTTTGGCCGGATCGATGAACTGGATGTCTGAAAGGTTGGCTGCTTTGACAATCTGCGCCTCACTTCTTTTTTGAAGATAGGCCTGATAGATGTTCTCGCTCAGGTTGTACTTGCGCATGATTTTCAAAAACTCCTGTTTGTCTTCGGGCAATTGGGCAATCTTGCTTTCGGCCTGGCCAATTTTGTTGTTGATTTGCAGGGATTCAAACTGTATCGCTGATTTGGCGGCAATAATGTTTTCGAGCAACACCTTTTTCAACGAAGTGATTTCATTGTCTATGGTATTAAACATCTTGTCACCCTTGACGGAATAAGCCATTTCTGAACGTCTTACCGACAAGTTGATCAGGTTGGCCACGTTGTTGATAATGTTCGGGTCTTCAATTCCGGCCACTGATGGCGCAGGTAATTTCGAATAATCGGTACTGTTCCTCAAATAATTGTTGAGGGTATTGTAATAATTCAGTTTCCGTTTGACGGCATCGTTCTTTACATCGAGTTCGAGCATCTGGTTCTGGAAAGTATCCCCGCCGCTGTCAATCTCGTTCAGGTTCTTGTTCTTGCTGAAATCTTTCAGTTGTGAATTGACCGCTTTTAAGTCATTTTCCATGATTTGCAGCGTGGTGTCAATGTATTTGATGGTATTTTCGGCAAAGAGGTTTTTGTTTTCCAGTTGCCTTTTCATCAGGGTTTTGACCGTGGCATTGAGGTAATCGACTATCCTGGCCTTGTTGGTGCTTTCGAGCGATAATTTCAGGATAGAGGCCGCCTTATCATCTATGAGTACTTTAATGTTTTTGTATTGGGAAACTGTTCCGTCAAACGAATTGAATACCACCTGATACTTGGAGTTGATGTAGTTTTGGTCTGTTTTGACCAATTCGAGATTCCAGTTTAAAAACGGGAGGTTGATGCGGTCGCCCACCTTGAATCTCCTACTGAAATCGCCAACCGGAACCGTCACATAATTGGTGGTATTGTTGCTGTAATTGAACACCGCCACTGATGGTGATGTAAAATTGATGTGGATGACATATTCGTTGGGAGAAACCAATTTGACATTGATTGGGATGCCCGCCAACTGGTTTTTGGTTTTGTCAATGTTCACTACAAAAGGGCAGCTTCCGTAGACATCCTGAGTGAAATATTTCTGTTCCTGCAGGTAACTGATGTAAAACTGCAAACGGTCGACCACAATTTCGTTGTGCGAACGCGAACGCAGTGTGGTGGAGATGGTCTGTACCTGGTCTGAAGTGCCGCCCCAGTTAAAAATAAGGCTGGTGTTTGAGGTGAACAACGGGTTGTCCTGTTCCTTGATGGCAATAGTGGTTTCGAGTGAGTATATTTTTTGTTTCCTGATGTTGATTTGGTGTGCGACCACCAAACAAAAGACCAATCCCAATAAAAACCAACGCCAATAACTTCCGGTCTTGATTAAAAATCCTTTAAAATCAAAGCTGTTCTGGTTTTCAAAAAAAGAAAAATCTTTTGCGTCTAACATGGTGAAACAGGATTAGTTCTTGAGCAATAAAAAGGTGGTGGTTGCCAAAGACAAGATGGTAATGATGGTTCCCAATGATTCTATGCCGGTTTTTCCGGTTCCCCAGGTTTTTTGTTTCAAAGGCTTGACATACACATAATCATTCGGCTGCAGGTAAAAAGCAGGCGATTTCGTGGCGCTCACGGTAGTCAGGTCAATACTCAGGGTTTCCATGCCCGATGGATTCTGACGGATGACTTTTACGTCTTTCCTGTCACCCACTACGGTAATGTCACCCGAATTGGCAATAGCTTCCAGAATGTTCACTTTTTCCTGATACAACACATTCGTGCCCGGGCTTCCCACCTCGCCATTGATGGTGTAACGGAATCCGGCCAGTTTTACATTGACGAAAATCTCGGCTTCTTTTTTGAAATAATCTGACAACAATTTGGTTTCGATATTCTTCCTGACTTCATCTATGGTAAACCCCAACACGTTAATTTCTCCCAAAATAGGCATCCTGATATTGCCGTGATCGTCTACGGTATAACCAGTAAAATAAAGTGATTCGGCATTTTTGGCTGACTCACCGTTTCCTCCGTTGAAAATTTCCACCAGTTTGGCATCCAAGGCTTTTATTTCGATACTGACCACATCATTTACCTGCAACCGGTAGGGTTTTGAAGTGACTTCGCTGATGGTTTCAGGGCTGCCGTTTTTGTTTTCCTGAAGGTAAATCAAATCTTTTGTGGGCACGCAGGAAGTGAAGAAAAAACCAATGAAAAGAAGTATATAATAAGGGGACTTATTCATTCTTAAAAATTTTATCAAACAAAGATAGTTTTTCAATTGAAAAAACAAAAGAATAACGCACCGAATACTCAAATATTTTGGATGGAATTTTCAAACGGAACCCTTTGTATGATACTTCTTCCCAAGGTCACCTCATCGGCATATTCAAGCTCATCGCCCACGGCAATACCTCGTGCTATGGTAGACGTTTTTACGTTAAATTCCTTGATTTGCCTGAAAATGTAAAAATTGGTGGTATCGCCCTCCATGGTAGAACTCAGCGCGAAAATTACTTCTTCAATCTGGCCTGATTTTACCTTTTCGGTAAGGCTGTTGATGTTGAGTTGGCCAGGACCAATGCCATCAATAGGCGATATTTTTCCACCCAGCACATGGTATACCCCACGGAACTGGTTGGTGTTCTCGATGGCCATCACATCGCGGATGTCTTCCACCACACAAATCACTTGGTGGTTTCTAGATGCATTCGAACAAATTTCACAAATTTCAACATCTGAAATGTTATGGCAGCTCGCGCAAAATTTCACTTCCTCACGCATGGTGGTGAGGGCCTGTGACAAAAACTGGGTCTGTTCGCTCGGTTGTTTGAGCAGATGCAGTACCAAACGCAGGGCCGTACGCTTGCCGATTCCGGGCAATTGCGACATTTCATTGACAGCGCGTTCCAATAATTTTGACGAGAATTCCATGGGGCAAATTTAGAGAAAAGATGAAAGATGAAAGAAGAAAGACAAAAGAAGTTTTACATAAATAGCGGCCGTCACTATTTTCTCTTTTTTCTTTTCTCTTTTTTCGTATTTTGGCACAACCAAAAAACACCCAATATGTCACCCATCGCCATTTTATCGTTAATCATTGTTTATTTCGGGATATTGATTTTTATTTCTAATGTAGTCAGCAAAAAAGACAGCAGCAATGACGCATTTTTCAAGGCCAATAAAAATTCAAAATGGTATCTGGTGGCTTTCGGGATGATTGGTACAGCCTTGTCTGGGGTGACGTTTATATCGGTGCCGGGCAATGTGGGGGCGCCCGAAAACCAGTTTGGTTATTTTCAGTTCGTACTCGGGAATGCTATTGGTTTCCTGATTATTGCCACGGTATTACTGCCCTTGTATTACCGCATGAACCTCACCTCGATTTACAGTTATATCGAGCAACGGTTGGGCACTACCAGCTACAAAACGGCAGCCACCATCTTCCTGATCAGCCGTACGATTGGCTCGGCTTTCCGGCTTTATTTGGTGGTGATTGTACTCCAACGCTATGTGTTTGATTTTTACCAAATCCCGTTTGCGGCCACCGTATTGATTTCGCTGTTATTGATATTCGCCTACACTTACCGTGGCGGGTTGAAAACCATCATCATTACCGATACCCTGCAGACTTTCTTCCTGGTTACATCTGTATTCATGACGATTTATTTTATCTGCGACAGTTTGGATTATTCTGCCGTAGAAGCTTTTGAAGCCGTCAAGAACAGCAACTACTCCAAAATATTTTTCTATGAAGATTACCTCAAGGGTAGTTTTGTGCTCAAACAGATTTTAGGCGGCATTTTCGTCACCATTGCCATGGTCGGACTCGATCAAGACCTGATGCAGAAAAACCTCAGCTGCAAAAACATCGGTGAAGCTCAGAAAAACATGTTCACTTTCACCGGGATTTTCGTGGTCATCAACTTATTCTTTTTGAGTGTTGGGGCTTTGCTTTATTTGTATGCCGAAAAAAATGGGATAGCCGTTCCGATGGTGGGCGATGTCAAACGGACCGATTTGTTGTTTCCGGAAATAGCCTTCCACCATTTGAGTATCGTGCCTGCCGTAGTCTTTTTACTCGGACTGACCGCAGCCACATTTGCCACTACCGATTCTGCCTTGACCGCACTTACCACTTCTTTCTGTGTGGATTTTTTGGGGATGGACAAAGAAGAAAACAGTAACAAACCCAACATTGTCAGAACCCGCCACATGGTGCATATCGGCTTTTCACTGCTGATGTTCCTGGTAATTATCATTTTCAATTCACTCAATGACAAATCAGTAGTAACCATGATTTTCAAGGTAGCCAGTTATACGTACGGACCACTTTTGGGCTTGTACAGTTTTGGTTTGTTTATGAAAACAAAAACCGTGCAGGACAAACTGGTGCCTTACATTTGTGTGGTTTCGCCCTTGATTTGCTTTTTCATCACCAAATATTCAGCAGATTTGTTTGGCAATTATGTGATAGACAACGAACTGATTATCATCAACGGGGCCATTACCTTTCTAGGATTGTTGCTGATTAGCAAACCAGCTACTGAACAAACGCGTTTCTAATATTGGTTGGTCGCCAATAAAACCAGCGTACAGGCCACTTCCACTTCAATATTGTTGCTTTTGAGCAATTGGTAAAACTCTGGGTTTTCGGTACCCGGATTAAAAATCACCCTTTTGGGCTTGGTCTCAATGATGTAATTGTAGTATTCCCTTTGACGGATGGGGTTTAGGTATAAGGTTACCGTATCAATGTTCTTTAACGGAATGGTTTTGGTCTGGATGTTGACTCCGGCTACTTCGCCTTTATCTACCCCAATGGCTAAAACCGAATGGCCGTGGCTGACCAGCATGTTGATGGCCTTGAAGGCATATCTGTCGGGTCTGGTAGTGGCTCCGAGTACTAGTGTTTTCTTGTTTTTCATCCTCCAAAATTACGAAATTAAACCGTTTTTGCGCCGGAATTTAACTTTACGTTGATTTTAGCTTTAACTTTGCACCATTGCATTCACCTACTTTTACGACAAAAAATGGAAGTATTTATCTTTTTGCTGGCGGCTTTGTTTTCGGTATTGAATCCTATAGGAACGGTACCTATTTTTGTAGGATTGACACAGGATTACACCAAACAGGAACGTTCCCGCGTATCACTCTGGACTGCCATTAACGTATTCATCATCCTGATTATTTCGTTTTTTATCGGACAATATGTATTGACCTTTTTCGGCATCACCATTTCGGCCCTGCGCATTGCCGGAGGGATTATTATTGCCAGCTCAGGTTTTTCACTGCTCAACGGACGCTTCAACAAAAACAAGGGAATCAACAAAAGAATAGAGGAAGAAATCCAAAGCCGGAATGACATTGCGCTTACGCCTTTGGCCATGCCGATGCTCGCCGGACCGGGATCAATTTCGTTATTGATTGCCTATTATCAGGAACACAACTCTACTTCAGACATTATTTTTTCCTGCCTGGCCATTTTGGCGGTAGCTTTGTTGATTTTCATCATCCTCCGAAGCGCGCATTACCTCGCACGCATCTTGGGAAGTTCCGGTATTGTGGCGATTTCAAGGATTATTGGTTTTTTGACCATAGCCATCGGAATTCAATACATCATCAGTTCGGTGTTGAGCATTATTAGGGGAATCTAATCCGAATTTTTCAGCATAAAAAAAATCCCATCTGCCGCGGCAGATGGGATTTTTTATTTTCTAATTTTTAGGAAGGAAAACCTCGGCCATCATGCAGCGGGCGCTTCCGCCGCCACAGGCTTCAATGGTATCCAGGCTGGAATGCAGTATCGTAATGTGTTCTTCGAGCTGTGCCACCTGCTTTTTGGTCAGGCTTTTGTAGGCAGCCGAACTCATCACCAGGTAACGCCTTTCGTCGGTTCCCTGCACTTCGAGCATGTTTCCGGCAAAATTGTTCATTTGGTCTTCAGTAATCAGGATGATTTCCTTTTCGTCTGAACGCAGACTGTCCAACACCATTTTGCGTTCTTTTTTATCATCGATGCAATCGGCACAGATTACGGCAAAGGTATCACCTATACACATCATGACATTGGTGTGGTAAATGAGTTTGCGCTCGCCGTTTACCGTTTGCCAGGCTTCAAAAATAATCGGGTTCAGGTCAAAATCTTCACAAAATTCGATAAACAGTTCTTCATCGGCACGGGGTGAAAGCGCACAATAGGCCTTGCCGTTTTCACGGTCGAGCACAATGCTTCCGGTACCTTCTAAGTAGTAACCGTCTTCCTCCGCCTGGGTATAATCCATGATTCCGTCATTGATCTGGAAACCTTTGTCTTCAAGAATATCGAGTATGTCTTCCCTTCTTTCGGCCCGTCGGTTTTCGGCAAACATCGGGTAAAGCACCACATCGCCGTTTTCATGGAAAGAAATCCAGTTGTTCGGGAAAATGCTGTCTGGCGTATCGGGATCGACTGTATCGTCCACGACTGTGACATCCACCCCAACCATACGCAGTTTGTTCACAAAAGTATCAAACTCTTCTTGTGCCTTTTCGTTGGCAGAAGCCGGCGTGAGTCCATCAAGCACTTTTTGATAATAGTTGTTTACCGCAGTCTGTTCGTTCATCCGGAAAGCTACCGGACGGATCATCAATATGGAATTGGTGGTTTGTTTCATGTTATTTTTATTTATTTTTCAGGCCCGGAAAAATTTCCGCAAACCCAATTAATCTCTGATAAGAGGCAAAGTCGAACACCGCAAAAGTCCTTCCTGCTTGGCAATTTCGGCGTATGGGATTTCTTCTACAGTGAATCCTTTTTCGCGCAGCCACGTATTCAATCTGGTAAAATTCCTTTCAGACACCACGACATCTTCGGCTATCGAAAACACATTCGAGTTCATGTCATACATTTCGTCACGGGTGATGTGGAAGAGGTTTTCCATTCCAAATAAATCGACCAATTGTTGGTATTCGGCTTCGTTGCGGAAACCTTGTTTGTAGATAATACCCATGTTGGCGCCTACAGGCTGAAAGCAGCAATCAAGGTGCAGGGCATTGTCGCGGGCATCTTCCCATGATTTGACCAAATCAAAGGTAAGTATCTTCTTGTGCGGGAATAAATCCCGTATAAATGCAATGCCTGCCGCATTGGTACGTGCCGTTTTTACCTGACTGTAATCGGCACCGTGATAAGTACCAATGAAAATGTAATCATTCCAAAGGATGACGTCGCCACCTTCAATATGGATGTTTTCCTTGTCTTCAATCCTGATGAATTTGGACGGATCAATCTGGTCAATCACGTGTTTGATTGCCGGAAACTCCTTATCCCTTTCGGGTAAAATTCCGGCTTCAATGATGATGTCGTCAATCACAAAGGCGATATCGCGTGTAAAAATCTGGTTTTCACCCGGGATGGTTTCCGGACGGTAGACCTTTACCCCATACTTTTGGAATACCTGGTTGAAGGCTTCCATTTCCTTGACCATATCGGCTTCAACAGGATAAGTGCCGGCCAGGATGTGCTCTAACGATTTAGGGTCATAGGCGTCTTTGGCTGATGGGGTCGGCCCATTGTTTACTGCTGTTCCGAGCACCACGGCACGCAGCCTTGAAGTTTCGTTTTTGACATTTAATGCTAACATAATATTGCTTTAGGCATGAGGGGTCATTGCTGACGCTGGTTTGGCAAATATAAAAAAGCTTCCCGGGTTGGAGAAGCTTTCTTGCTTTAATATTTAGCCAAATTAGTTTTTAATCAATTTTTCGGTAAACTGCTTTCCATCGTCAGCCATTATGGTCACCAGATACACCCCATTGGCATAACTGCTGACATCCATTTTAAATTTATCCCTGTGGTCAATAGCCGTTTCGTATACCATTTTACCGTCAATGGTTGTGATGGTAATTTTATGGAAAGTAGCATTCTTCATCGTCAATTCAACTGTACTACCGGAAGGGTTGGGTATGATGGAAAATCCATCTGTTTTTTTTATCAACCGCACATCGATGGGTTCCGGAGTGGGTTGATGGGGAGTTTCTGTAGGTGTCCTGTAGACATAATTGGCCGAACAGCCTTCCGGGTAAGCAGCAAATTGTGAGCCTGTTACCGCTTCAAAGCCCGGGTTCAGCTCGACAAAGTTGGCCGCATGGTAGACCACTCCATTGGCTAAGGCATTGTTGCCAAAAGAAATCACGTTGGTAGCCTTAATCCAGTCTGAGCGCTGTCTTTGACAGATGGCAATGGGCGCAAGATTATTGTGGTTGTTGGTTGGGGAAACGAGGGTCAAGGTAGGCAGGCAACAATCGATGAAGGTAACATCGGGCCCAATGGCAGCAGAATCATCAGTAATGTTATACAAAAAGGTTCCGGCCTGGCAGCTTACATTGAAAGTAGCGACCACTTCAAATTCAAAATTTCCGGAAGGGTTGGTGCCAAACAGACCAGGTAATACCGAAAAGCAAAAGGAGCTGGCCGTGAGTTGTGACGGTACGTTAACTGTACCTACTACACTTCCGTTTTGGGTAATGTTCAGTATAATGGTATTCAGTGTAGCGTTGGCGGGGGGTTGGTAGGTTCCGCAAACTTCCATGGGTACATTGTGGATGACATCCGGGCAGTTGAAATTGACCGGATCAATGCTCAGGGCGCCCAATTGTGGTGCAGCACAGGTCAATCCGCAAATATTGTCTATATACACCGTACCGAAATGGGCAGAGGGCTGGCAATCACTTACACTGAACTGGATGGTGCCGGGTTGGTTCAAAATTTCACCTACATTGAGTCGGGCGCACAACCAACCGGTATACAATACCCTTCGGTCAGCGTCTACATTGATAATGTTGAAGAGGCAGTTTTCAGGGTCGGCCACGATACAGATTTCGTCTACCACATTCCCTGCCTGGTCCAACGCCCTTGCCCTGAAATAGGGCTGTATGCCCTGCCCATGTGACACCTTGTTGTCCATCACCAACGAAAAATTGAAATCGATGGTGGCTTCGTTGATTACCGGAAAGGAACGCGAAACAGTGGTCAGGTCAGAAGAACCAAGCCCTTGGGTATTGTTCAATTTGATACACTTGGTACCGCCATTGGTGTTAAGGGTGGGCAAATTGACTCCAAAGGTTGTCAAAACCGGGTCAAATTGTTGGTAGCCTGCGCCAGTACTGCTTATAATGGTAGCCCTAGAATTGAAATTATTGGTGGTTGGTGTGAGTACATTGGTAAGGGTTTGTGCGGTCGGGGTGGCACACGATTGAAAAAAAGCGGTTCCTGAAGCAGGCTGCGGATGCAGATCGGTCCAGAAAGTATAACCGGCCGCATTGCTTTCAAAATCACCGTTGACACAAACTTGTGAAATAGAATTTGGAATCGGTTGGGCAATATAATGGTCTTTTTTGTCGGGATAGGTGACAAAGAATAATTTTCTTAATTCTTCTCTTTTGGCATTGAGGAAGGCTTGCTTTAAATCTACATCTGAAACTTTTTCATGATTGCGGAGCTCATTTATCATGGCATCAGTAAACGCTATTGACAATTCATAACGATCATAATTGTCGTTGATGAAACTTTCAATTTCGGCTTCGGTTTGCCTGGCATTCGAAATCCTTTCGTTTTCTGAAGATAGGTAGGCACTGTGTTGTGCTGATACGAAGAAAGAATTTAAAAAACCGAGGCAGACCAGCATGATTTTTAATAACCGCTGCATATTATTCCTTTTTTTCGATTAAGGCTTTCATCTGTTTTTTTAATTCGTCTATTTCTTTTTGTTGGTTGGAGAGGATTTTATTTTGCTCCTCCAACTTTTCATTTTGCCCAATGATGTACAGCGTCAGTTCTTCAATTTTGGCCATTTGTTTGGCCTGCATTTCCGCCACATCCAAACCATTGGTCACCAAATCCTGAGCAGCTTCTATCCCGGGTAAATGTTTGTTTGCCGAAATGTATTCCTTGACCTCAGTCAGAGGCATCAGTTTATGGGTATCATCAAAAATATAATCAGCCCAGTTGTTGGTACTTCTTAAGGCCACTTTTACCTTTTCGGTCAGGATACCGCCTTCCACAAATAATTTGTAATTGCCCGTATTGATTGGGTAAACAGCTGTGTTTCCCAAATAAATTTTGCCATGGTTGGGGCTGGTGGAAGTATTGAACCAAATGTTGCGGTTATTCATGTCGACCACCCTGTTATTGGCTATGGTAGTAGCCGTATTGATGCTGCCATTGTTGGCATACAAACTCGTATCAATGGAATTGACCACAAACGGGGAGGCTGTCGAACCATTACCTGTTACGGTAACATTGGTTCCTGCTGTGACTTGGGTGGTTGGCAGAGCTACGGTATTTCCGTTGGCGATGGTCAAATTATTGCCCACCAAGGATAACGATTGGTTATCGGTGTCTGTAAATGTGGGCAGCGTAAAAGAGCCTCCGTTGTTGGAGAGTGTGATGGTATTTCCGCTTTGCGACAGGGTTTGCAATTCATTGGTTACACTGCCGTCAATTTCGACAAAGGAAGGCATGGGCAGATTCACGGGCGCACTCTGAACCCCGTTTACAGTGGTAATCAATTGATTCCCTGAATTGATATTGTTGCTTATCGAATTGACAATAGGTGCCGAAGCATTGATGCCATTTACACTGCTGGTCATGGTATTCTGGTTGGAAGTCAGGACATTGGTGTTGATAATGTTGGGCAGGTTGTGTAACACTACATCGCCACTGGCATTCACACTCAAAAATTTGGTGGAAACTTCTGTTGTTGTTGGGTTATAGGCACTGGTCAGGTTGGTAAAGCGCAAACCCGAGGCATTTTTGTTTCCATTCAGTTCCAGATAAGACTGAAAAGGGGTTCCGTTCGGCACAAGCACATTGAACTTCAATATATTGGAAGCAAAATTTCCTGTAATCAAGGGCATTGCAACATCGTTGTTATCAATCAGCAAAATATCACTTTGGTTGGCAAAAGAAAATGATTTCCCTACCCCATTCCCCAAAAATACATTCCCTGAACCGTTTCCGTAGCCTGGCGCTCCTTGCCCGGTTTCATTACCCAAATAGACATTGTTGCTGCCCCGGGAAAAATAGCCCGCATTGTATCCGGAAAAAGTATTGTTGCTGCCTGTGGCGTAATAACCAGATCCGAACCCTATATAGGTGTTCTCATTTCCGGAAATGTTTCCCGATCCGGAAGACCTGCCGAGAAAAGTATTGTTGTTGCCTGTTAAGTTACCATAACCAGACTGATAGCCCAAAAACATGTTTTCGCTGCCGATTGTGGTACTGGCGCCTGCATTGGTACCGATAAACAAATTGTTGAACGCATTGGAATTCTGCCCGGCATGGTTTCCGATGTAAATGCAATGGTCACTCGATTGCCCGGAACCACCGGCCTGCGTGCCGATGAAAATGTTGTAACTGCCGTCATTATTGAAATAACCAGACTCCCGTCCTATAAAAATATTACTCGAACCAATGGTGTTCCTTTCGCCGGAACTCTGTCCTATAAAAGTATTGTAATACCCCGAAGTATTGTAAAAGCCGGAAAAACTGCCAAAAAACAAGTTGGAATAGCCGTCAGTATTGTTGTAGGCCGCCTGGTGTCCCAAAAAAAGATTGTGGGATCCTGCAGAAACCAATCCGGATTCTGCCCCGATGTGGATACTCTTGCTGCCGGTGGATAATCTTCCGGATGATTGCCCCAGAAAAACATTGTTACTTCCCTTTTGAAAATTTTTACCCGCATTGTATCCGACAAATACATTACTGAAACCCGAAACATTGTACCTTCCGGTATTGTCCCCCACAAAAACATTATACCTTCCGAAATTTCCTGAAATCCCCCCTACCTGGGTATACTGACCTGCAAAAAGACCATAGTTGGTATTGTATTCTCCATTAATACCGGCGCCAAAACCAAAAGTGGTGTTGGTCTGCGCATTGCTTTTGAATACCAAAATAAAAAAAGCCAGGAATGTGGCAAAAAAGTAGTTTTTTATCATAATCCTCAGTTTAGCTTGAAGTGGTTGCAGAACCAAAATTAAATTGTTTATTTTGAACCACTTAGCACCTGACGATTAAAGTTAAAAAAAATCGATGAAAAGCTAATTTTTATCCCATATCCTACTTTTTTTATGATATTATTGCTATAATAATCCTACAAAAAAGTTATTTTTTGAATAGTATTGTATACTCTTTTTTTTATTTTGGAGCCAACTCCCGCTCAGGCATAAAAAAACCCTGTTCATGACAGGGTTATTTATTTTGCACAAGCTGATTTGTTATCTTTTGTCCATTGGTACGAAATCCCTTAACGGATGACCTACATATACCTGTCTTGGCCGTCCGATAGGCTCTTTGTTGACACGCATTTCTTTCCATTGGGCAATCCATCCCGGTAAACGGCCGATGGCAAACATTACTGTAAACATATCTGTTGGAATGCCCAGCGCACGGTAGATAATACCGGAGTAGAAATCCACATTCGGATACAATTTTCTCGATACGAAATAGTCATCAACCAAGGCAGCGGCTTCCAATTTTTTGGCAATGTCCAATACCGGGTCATTCACCCCTAAAGTAGACAATACCTCATCGGCTGCTTTTTTGATGATGCGTGCCCTTGGGTCAAAATTTTTGTAAACGCGGTGACCGAATCCCATCAAACGGAATGGGTCATCCTTGTCTTTCGCCTTGGCCATGTATTTGTCGGCATCCCCGCCATCTTTCTGTATGGCTTCGAGCATTTCCAATACGGCTTGGTTGGCACCACCGTGCAATGGTCCCCAAAGGGCGGAAACCCCTGCAGAGATGGAAGCAAATAACCCGGCATGGGATGAACCTACCATCCTTACGGTGGAGGTCGAACAGTTTTGCTCGTGGTCTGCATGCAGGATAAACAATTTATCAAGTGCATCAATCACCACTTTATTGGCTTTGTATGGACCTGTCGGTAACTCAAACATCAGGTGCATGAAATTTTCGACATACCCTTTGGTGTTGTCATAATAATTTAACGGATAGCCCATCATTTTACGGTAGGTCCAGGTGGCAATAACCAAAAATTTACCCATGGTTTTGCACACCGCTTCATACATTTCCTTTTCGTTTTCCACATTGACTACCTTAGGGTTGAAAGCCGTAAGGGCACTGGTCAGTGCAGACAATACGCCCATTGGGTGTGCCGTTTTTGGAAAACCGTCGATGATGTTTTTCATCTCTTCGTTGACCAGGGTATATTTCCTGATATCGTTTTCAAATTGGGCCAATTCTGTTTTGGTTGGCAATTCGCCAAAAATGACCAGGTAAGCTACCTCCAGAAAGTCAGCTTTGTCGGCCAAGTCTTCAATCGAATAGCCCCTGTAACGCAGGATGCCTTCTCCCCCATCAAGGAAAGTAATTTCACTTTCGCATGAGCCT
>CAZXRX010000003.1:0-100546 GCA_964642945.1 uncultured Flavobacterium sp.
TTGAGCACCTTGTCTTTTGCACAGCCAGGCGAAAGGGTAAAAATGACTCCTGAAGAAAGGATGAACAAACAATTGAATGAAATGACTACCTCGCTTAACCTGACCGAAAAGCAACAGGCAGACGTCAAAGCCTTGTTGATGGAGCAATCCAAAAGAGGTGAAGCCAAAAGGGCCGAGATGAAAGCCGCCCGTGAAAAAGGAGAAAAACTGACCGACGAACAAAGGGCAGAAATGAGAAAAAAAATGATTGACGATCAGTTGGAAATGAAAACCAAATTGAAAAAAATCCTGACCGAAGAGCAATTAAAAAAAATGCAGGAAATCCGTAAGGGAAAAAGCAAAACGATGGTTGAAAAAAGGAAAGAAGGAAGAAGAGCGTTAAAAAAAGAGGAATAAAAAAAATAAATTTTGTATTTTCATGAAAAAGATTTAGATTTGGAATCTATTTACTAAAAAAACAACTCATGAAAAAAATTATTTTTATTGCTACCTTGTTGTTTGCTTTTACCTTAACTGCCAATGCACAACAGGATAAAAAGACTGCACAGGAATATGCCAGAAGCGAAGCCACTTTGTTGGCCCAGACAGTAGGGTTGAATGAAACACAAACCCAGGATTTTTACAGATTGTTTGAAATGAAATACCAAACCTTGGCAGACAA
Source organism: uncultured Flavobacterium sp. (assembly GCA_964642945.1). Lineage (GTDB taxonomy): Bacteria > Bacteroidota > Bacteroidia > Flavobacteriales > Flavobacteriaceae > Flavobacterium. Next base: position 662 of record CAZXRX010000003.1, read on the forward strand.
TAATCTTTCTATCGAAAAAAAGAAAGAATTTTTAAATATTGTCATGATGAAAGTTCAGGCTACTTTGGATGCAGGCCAAATGAAAAAATTGGAGGCCAATACCGAATTGATGGACAGGGTCAGGAATGGTGTAAAAATGAAATAATTAAAAATACCTTAAAACAAAAAAGCTTCCGTTAAGGAAGCTTTTTTTATATCCAATCTTTAGTGACTTTTCTGACTGCAGCTATCGTATTATCAAGGTCTTCATAAGAAAGCGCATCGGTGATGAACCACGTTTCATAAGCAGATGGGGCAATATAAATACCTTCCTGCAGCAACCCGTGGAAAAACTTCCTGAAATATTCGTTATCGCCTTTTTTCGCTGATTGAAAATCGACCACGGCATTTTCATCAAAATGCACAGAAATCATTGAACCCACCCTGTTGATGGTAAAAATTACCTTATTTTCCTCAAGCACCCTACGGATGCCCTTTTCCAGGTAAGCTGTTTTCTCTTCGAGTCTTTCAAAGAGAGAATTATCATTATTTATTTCCTGCAACATCGCTAATCCTGCCGCCATTGCCAACGGATTGCCAGACAAGGTTCCTGCCTGATAAACCGGACCAAGCGGTGCGAGATAATCCATGATTTCATTTTTTGCCGCAAAAGCCCCTACAGGCAACCCGCCTCCAATTACTTTTCCGAAACAAACAATATCGGCTTTGACCCCATATAACTCCTGGGCACCCCCTTTTGCAAGACGGAATCCGGTCATTACCTCGTCAAAAATAAACAAGGTACCATTTTCATTGCAAAGTAACCGTAAATCTTCCAGAAATCCTTTTTGAGGAGGCACACAGCCCATGTTTCCGGCTACAGGTTCAATAATGATGGCTGCAATTTCATTTGGGTTGGCTTCAAAAAGGGCTTTTACATTTTCTAAGTCATTGTAATTGGCCAATAGCGTATCTTTTGCAGTACCTTGTGTAACCCCAGGACTGTTCGGGGTTCCGAAAGTACTGGCGCCACTTCCGGCCTGAATCAGGAACGAATCGGAGTGTCCGTGGTAACATCCGGCAAATTTGATGATTTTATCTCTTTTGGTATAACCGCGAGCCAAGCGGATGGCACTCATACAGGCTTCCGTACCCGAATTCACAAAACGGATTTTATCAATATTCGGCACCATCGAAATCGCCAATTGCGCAATCTGGGTTTCGAGTGCTGTGGGCATCCCAAAAGAAGTTCCGAGCTTGGCCCGTTCAATAATGGCATTAATAACAGGTGGATGGGCGTGCCCCAAAATCATGGGCCCCCACGAATTGATGTAATCAATCAATTGGTTGCCGTCTTCATCATAAAGATAGGCACCTTGGGCACTTTTGGCAAAAATAGGGGTTCCGCCGACGCCTTTGAAAGCCCTGACCGGTGAATTGACACCCCCTGGAATTACTTTTTCAGCCTCTGCAAACAGCGCGCTGCTTCTTTGGTATAACATGTTTGTTTATTTTATTTGAAGGGTTTGTCCGATGGAGATGGCATTGTCAGAAATGTTGTTTTTCTTTTTCAGGTCATCCACAGAAATGTTGTAACGTTTCGAAATGGAATACAGGGTATCCCCTTTGGCCACCCTGTGCTGATCAGGGTTCAATAGGAGCCTTTCTTCTGCTTTTGCAATGCTGTCGTTGGTTTTCGGGCTCATTTCTTTTGGTTTACGCACAAATTCCCTACCCAATACCTCAGCATCATATTGTTGCAATTGGTACCTTTCAATCAGGCCTATCAATTTGTTGGCGTATTCCTTATCGGTGGCATATCCGGCTGCCCTTAAGCCATTGGCCCAGGCGATGTAGTCATTTTTTTCCAATTTGAATAAGGCCGAATAACGGGGCCTCGAGGTCAAAAACAAGGAATGATCCCGAAATGAATCGTCCGGGTTGGTATACTTCCGGAAGCACTCCTGCGCCTCGTCATCATCATACCTGATACTGGGCCCAGTCCATTCTTTATGGCATTTGATGCCAAAATGGTTGTTGGCCTGGGCACTCAGTGGCCCTGTACCGGCACCTGATTCCAAAATACCCTGACCCAGCGTTATACTGGCCGGAATACCGTAAGTAAGCATGTCTTGTTTGGCGATATTCTTGTATTTATCAATGTAGTCCAAAACCATGGCCGTCGTCACTTTTACCCGGGTGGTAGCTGCAAGAATTTCGGTATTCTGGTTGGTAGTCTGAACAGTCGGATTGGAAGGTTGGGTATCGGTTGGTTTTGCAACAGGTTTTTTCACGGCTCGCACTACAGGCCTGGTTTCCCGTGGGGCTGGCTTGGTCGTTCTCACAACGGGTTTGCTTGAACCGCAGGCGATGAAAAATCCGAAGAATATATATAACAGAAATTTTTTAATCATGATAATCCAATAGAGGCAGGTTTTTACTTTTTAAATGGATATTCATCCCTGCAATGCCCTGCAAGCCACCTGTGTGGAGGAGCAGTATTTTGGAATGTTCCCGGAAACAGCCCTGCTGTATCATATCCATAACGCCGAAAACCATCTTTCCGGTATAAATGGGATCCAACGGAATGTGGTGTTGCTCGTAAAAACCGTTCAAAAACCGCACCAAATCGGGTGTAATTTTGGCATATCCGCCGAAATGATAAGCCGTTTGCAGTGACCAGTTGTCCTTTTTGGCAAATTTACGAATATCTTTTTGTAAAAAATCGCCCTTAAGCGCAGGAAATCCCAAAACTTGTTGACTACTTTTTGAACAATTGATGATTCCCGAAATGGTTCCGCCCGTTCCCACAGCACAACAAATATAATCGTAGTACGTATCAGACTCATTCAGGATTTCTTCGCAACCCCGCACCGCCAGTTCATTCGTACCGCCTTCCGGAATCAGGTAACAACGACCATACTTATTGGGAATCTGTTCCGGATTATGGGTAAATGTCCGGTAGTCTTCACGCGAAACAAAATCGAAGGTCATGCCACATTGCTGTGCAAAAGCAAGGGTCGGATTGTCAGCCATCTGGGTTTCCAATTCCTGCCCGCGGATGACGCCAATGGTTTTAAAGCCCATTTCCTTTCCGGCGAAAGCCAAAGCCGCGATGTGGTTGGAATAGGCACCGCCAAAAGTCAATAAGGTGGTTTGGTTTTCTTTTTGTGCCTGGACAAGATTGTACTTCAGTTTCCTGAATTTGTTTCCGGAAACAAAAGGATGTATCAGGTCTTCCCGCCTGATGTGCAATTCAATGGTCGGATGGGAAATCGCTATTTTTTGGGTGATGACCTCCAAGACGGTATTTTTTATTTGAATAATGCGGATGAATGAGGAAAAACGTGAAATTAATTCCTAAAAAAAGGCATCCATAAATGAACGCCTTTGGTATTTTTACTGAAAACGATTAGCTTTTTCTTTTGACAATAATTTTCTGTCCCATTGACCTGTCATCGGCAGTGTGCAGTTTGACAATATAAACCCCTTCGCTCAACGAAGCAGTTGAAAACTGATAGCTGGCTTCTGCACCCAGATTGACTTTATTAAAAATCAATTTTCCACCCATGTCATACAACGCTACTGATTTTACATCCAATAAGTTCGGATTGGCCACAGACAACTGCTGGTTTGGGTTGTTCTGCACAATCACAAAATCAGTACTGATGTTGGTGTCCACATCAAGCGTATTGTTCAGGAAGGTAATTTCAAACCTGTTGTTATAGGTGCCCGGAGCCAAAACCACTTCATAATACGCATTGGTGATTTCATGATACAAGCCGGTGTCCCCGTCATACAGATACACATGGTCTGCGGCATCAAAATTTACAAATTCGAAAAGTTGGATTCTATACGTGGCAGTAGTCGTTCCGGTGTTTCTGAAACCAATCGGGAAACGTTTGTTGATATCAAAACTGGTCACCGACTGGCAATATTCTGAATTCCCCAGATACATGTATACATCAAGGGGCAATAGTGCCGCATCAGGGAATTTGGCGTCAGATCGGTCAACCCCGTCTAAAGAATTGGGCCTGAATCCAATAGCCAACTGCCTGACAGAGCTTCCGTTCAAGGTGCTGTTGATTTTAAGATGCGGCGGCGGCGCTTTACTGATTTGTGTAAAATCAATTCCGGCCAGGTTGGGTATATCGCCATAAAAACCGAAATCTGTTGTAGTACTTGCATTGGAATTTCTTTGAAAAACAGATTCGTTTGCTGCCCCCTCTTTCACAAACACACGATAGGTATTTTTGAAAGTAGCTGTTCCTAGGGGAGCACCTGTAACGCCTCTCACCATAAATCCCTGTCCGATTGGTGCAAACCTCCCTTTATTCACATAGTTGGGTACCGGAGGTGATGGCACACCAATTGGGTTTCCGCCCAAATCGTAATTGGTAAATACAGCATCTGTAAAGATATAACCTGAAGTAGTCGCTCCCGCAGTAATGGCACTTACATCGGCATTGGCAAAATTATAAGTGGCATAGCCCCCGCTGTAAGACTGAATATTGTGTGAATTAATGGTTTTGTCCTGAACCCAATAATAAGCCTTTCCGTCAAGATTGGTGTTGGCATCAAAAAACTGGTTCAGGTCAAGGGCTGATGGATACGGATTACCTGTCAAGGTAAATTTATCCCCTTCAACACTTATGGTGAATTCACCGTCATTTGGTTTTCCACGGAAGTCATAACGCTGTGCACTGGCCACCGGAGGGCTGGCATTGTACGGATTATTTGCCACTGTCTCGCCAACAGTGGTAGGATCGGAACCACTGGTTCCTTTCATTGAAAAACCACGTCCGGCCGGAATATTTGTAGCAGAGCCTGATTGCGTCCAGCCAGCATAACTGTTGGAAGGGGTATGATAGGTAAAAATCCAGTAAGCCGCAATGGTCAAGGCACCTGTTCCGCAAGTTCCGTTATAGGTTGTCGTGGATATTGTGGCAGGGGTAAAACCGATAGTTGGGGTTGGGGTGTTGGTCGGCACATTCAATAATCCTATGCCGAAATCCCGGTTGCCGGTAGAGCCCGTACTTACATTCCCAACAGGCGAACACCAATAATTGTAGGCAAAATTGTTAACGGTACCTTCCTGAAAAACCGACAAGGTCCCTGTTCCTTTGTTTTGACCGTTTACCGTAGTGCCTCCTTGTAAAAGTTGGCCTTCCTGACGCAAATACAAATTACTGTTGGCTTCCAGTTCCACATCGCCTTTTACGTAGAGGTAAGCGCCTTTATTATAAATGTAACTACCGCCTTTTACAAACAGCTGCGCACTGGCTTGATGGCTGAAAACAAACAGTATAACGCCAAACAGCATACAAACAATCTTTCTCATAATCATGGTTTTACAGGCTCAAAGTTAGTGAAAAAAAAATTTCAAAAACATTTTTAGACTACAAACTTCACATAATGGTTTTTTATCGAATTTAATGGTAATTTATCGATTTTATGCTGGTTTTTTAACCAATTTTATAAAGACAATACCCTCAATAATGTTATTTCTCATTGTCATTAGTTCTTTATAATTACACCTTCAGCGATTGAGATACCGTTAAACCGGACAACTTCAAGATAAAACCGCATCATAATCAATATCAACCACAGTAAACGATATACTTTTCCTTTAAAATGGAAATTTCGCGCCCCTTCAAAAACCATTAATTTTTGAAGAAATTGAACCCTAAAGTTTTGATTTTTGTCATTTCATCCATGATTTTTGCATTACATCGTCAATTGTTTTTTGTTTTCTTTTTTGTAAATATCTTCGCTAGATTCCCATCATTCAAACCAACCAAGCTATGAAAAAAATTTGTCTGAAATTTAGTTTGCTTCTTTTTTTTATCATTAATACTGCTTATTCTCAGGTTGGAATTGGCACTACAACCCCTGATACGTCTTCAATGTTAGACATCAGGTCAACCACCAATAATCAAGGTATCTTATTACCCAGACTTACAAAAGCACAAATTTTAGCTATTACAAATCCGGCTACAGGATTAATGGTTTATAACACTACCACCAATAGAGTATGCGTAAATATTGGTTTGCCGGCTACTCCATCATGGAAACAATTAATGTATGATGACATTTCATCATCATCGAAACAAATTTTTTATTACACAGGTTCAAATCAAACATTCACTGTGCCTGCCGGTGTAACTTCATTGACCGTTAAAATGTGGGGAGCAGGTGGTGCGGGAGGATATTTTGGGATTGGCGGAACAGGAGCCTATGTTTCAGGTACTTTAACTGTAACACCTGGTCAAGTTTTAACCGTTGTAGTAGGTCAAGGCGGAACTGTTAATGCAACTACCAGTTATGGAGGAGGCGGTAGTGGTGGAACAGCTACAACATATGTAGGCGGCGGTGGCGGCGGACGGTCAGCTATAAGAAATGGCGCCACTGAATTAGCAACTGCTGGCGGCGGCGGCGGCGGCGGCGGAAACTTCAACACCTACTTATCCTCTGGTGGTGGTGGTGGTGCAACCGATGGAAATGACACCGCAACTGCAACAGGCGGAACAGCGGCCGGAAAATTAGGCACAACAGCAGCAGGCGGAGCTGCTGGTACTGCAGCAGGCGGAACCGCTGGTACTGCAGGAGCAAGTCTCGCTGGTGGAAATGGCGGTTCTACTACAACATACGGCGGAGGCGGAGGCGGAGGCGGCTACTTTGGTGGCGGTGGTGGTGCAGGACATGCAACCAATAACAACAGAACTGGTGGTGGTGGTGGTGGTGCTTCTTACACCGCTGGAGCTGGCTTTACAGGAACTAATACAACAGGAACTGCAGGTGATAATTTCACTGATGGCACAAACACTATTGTTCCCGGAAATACAGATGTAGATTATGTTAATGGCATAGGTTATGGTGGAACTTATACACCAGCAGCAGGCTCAAATGGTTTAGTCATAATTACTTATTAAAAATACCTCAAAAACTTCCAAAAAGACCTTGTTTTCAAATAACCAAGGTCTTTTTCATTTTCATAGGCTTCGCGTTCAAAAGAAATCGCATAATACGCTTTCTTCCTGTCTTTCAATTGCAACAACCGAACGAGGTATTCGGCAAAATACCAAACATAAAACGGCAACACCAATAACTCCAGCTGTTGCCGCAGGTGGATGCGTTCGTGGTTGATAAAAACCGCATTGTCTTTGTTGGCCGCGTCTGCCAAGACCACAAACGGAAAAAAAGTAAATCCGCTGAAACCCCTTGGGGTTAAATATTTGAAAACAATCAATATCATATGCTGCAAAGTTGCTAATTTTGCCGACATGAGCAACGAGCTGAACCCAAATAATTTGACCGAAGGCGAAGATTACTACCTCACGCCGGAAGGTTACCGCTGTTTTACCGAGAAATACCATTTAAAACGCGGTTATTGCTGTAAAAGCGGTTGCCGGCACTGCCCATATGGTTTTGACAAAAAAACCGGCGCCCTCAAAAAGAAATAGTGGGGCGTTCCCTTAGCGGTCGGGCTTTCGTACTCGCTTTTTTACTCCGCTGCGCTTCATAAAAAGAGCTCAGAAACTCAATCCCTAACGCAAAAAAGTGCCTGAATCAGCAAATGTTTGAGCTACCGGTAAAATTTCCATAAAATAAAAAATCTCCTTAACTTAGCCATTCAAAAAACTAAGGCTCTCAGGCACTAAGCAACTCTAAAAAATGACATTCCAAGAACAAATACTGCAAGGCATCCCATCAGTGCTGCCGCAACCAAAACCCTACGAAGCAGACATCAACCACGCGCCCAAACGCAAGGAAATCCTGACGGCAGAAGAAAAAACATTGGCCCTCAAAAATGCCCTGCGCTATTTTGACGCCAAACACCACGCCGAACTCCTGCCCGAATTCAGGGAAGAGCTCGAAACCTACGGACGCATTTATATGTACCGTTTCCGCCCTGATTATAAAATGTACGCCCGTCCCATTTCAGAATACCCCGGAAAATCAGAACAGGCCAAGGCCATCATGCTCATGATCCAGAACAATCTCGATTATGCCGTGGCGCAACATCCGCACGAACTCATTACCTATGGTGGCAATGGCGCCGTATTCCAGAACTGGGCCCAGTATTTGCTCACGATGCAATACCTGGCTGAAATGACCGATGAACAAACGCTTTCAATGTATTCGGGGCACCCAATGGGCCTGTTCCCTTCTCACAAGGAAGCACCGAGGGTTGTGGTAACCAACGGTATGGTTATCCCGAACTATTCCAAACCAGACGACTGGGAAAAAATGAATGCCCTTGGCGTTTCCCAATACGGCCAAATGACCGCCGGAAGCTACATGTATATCGGGCCACAAGGTATCGTGCATGGCACCACCATCACCGTTTTGAACGGGTTCCGAAAAATACAGAAATCACCCATCGGAGGGCTGTTTGTCACCTCAGGTCTGGGTGGGATGTCAGGAGCGCAACCCAAGGCCGGAAATATTGCCGGTTGCGTAACGGTTTGTGCCGAAGTCAATCCGAAAATCACCCACATCCGCCATTCACAAGGCTGGATCAATGAAATTATAGAAAGTATAGACGAATTGGTTCCTCGGGTCAAAAAAGCCCTCCAAAACAAAGAAGTCGTGTCCATCGCTTACCTCGGTAACGTGGTCGACATCTGGGAAAAATTCGACCAGGAAAACCTTCACATCGACTTGGGTTCCGACCAAACCTCACTGCACAATCCGTGGGCCGGCGGTTATTACCCGATGGGCTACACTTTCGAGGAATCCAATGAACTGATGGCCAACCAGCCCAAAAAATTCAAGGAAGAAGTACAAAAAACACTCCGCCGTCATGCAGCTGCCATCAACAAACATACAGCCAGAGGCACCTATTTCTTTGATTATGGCAATGCCTTTCTGTTGGAAGCTTCCCGTGCCGGAGCCGATGTCATGTCAGATCAGGCTACCCTGGGCAGGGAATTCAAATACCCCAGTTATGTACAGGATATTATGGGACCCATGTGCTTCGATTACGGGTTTGGGCCTTTCCGTTGGGTTTGCGCCTCCGGAAAACCAGAAGATTTGGCCAAAACCGACCAGATTGCCTGTGAGGTGCTGGAAGAAATGATGCAGACTGCACCCATCGAAATCCAACAGCAAATGGCCGACAACATCCAATGGATCAAAGGCGCGCAACAAAACAAACTGGTTGTAGGCTCACAGGCGAGGATACTCTATGCCGATGCCGAAGGCCGAATCAGGATTGCCGAAGCCTTTAACCAAGCCATTGCAAGAGGTGAAATTGGGTATGTTATTTTGGGACGCGACCACCATGATGTTTCAGGCACCGATTCCCCTTACCGCGAAACTTCTAACATATATGACGGTTCGCGTTTTACAGCCGATATGGCCATACAAAATGTCATTGGTGACAGTTTCCGTGGAGCCACCTGGGTCTCCATTCACAACGGCGGCGGCGTGGGCTGGGGCGAAGTCATCAACGGCGGATTTGGTATGGTTCTTGATGGCACTACAGCAGCTTCAAGGCGCTTGGAATCAATGCTTTTCTGGGATGTCAACAACGGCATTTCGAGACGGAGTTGGGCGAGGAATGAAGGGGCGGTTTTTGCTATAAAAAGAGCAATGGCGACGCAACCTTTACTCAAAATTACCATCCCTAATACAGTTGATGAAAGTTTGTTGTAGGTTGTTGACTTAAAATGTTTTTAACCTACAGCAAAAAGTACGCTGCTGAAGAAAAAAATACTGCTGAATGGTTAAAAACAATTTAAAAATTAAGTGAACTATGAAAACGATCAAAATTTTACCGCTGGTTTTACTCTTCGTACTGGCTTCTTGCAGTTCTGTAAGGGTAAATTCAGACTACGACAAAAACGTCACTTTCGACGGTTATAAAACCTATGCCTACCAGAAAAGTGGCATCGATAAGGTGGAAATATCAGACCTCGACAAAAGAAGGATATTGCGTTCGATTGACGAAGCGATGGCCGCTAAAGGATTTACCAAAAGCGAAACCCCAGATGTGTTGATTAATTTTTTCACAAAAGAACGGGAAGAAGTGAGCATCAACCAATTCAATGCAGGTTGGGGATACGGCTGGGGCTGGGGTTGGAACCCCTGGATGTGGGGCGGACGGACTACTTCGGTAAGCAGCCACACCGAAGGTACCCTGACCATCGACATCATTGATGCCAAGAAAAAGGAATTGGTATGGCAAGGCATGGGTGAAGGCGCCCTTACCCGCGACGCCGAACAAAAAGACCAAAAAATAAAGGAATTCGTCACGGCAATTTTAGACCAATATCCGCCTAACGCCAAAAAGAAATAAAAACAAAAAAAACCGTAGCAAAATGTTACGGTTTTTTTGTTTACAGGGCGTTTTTCAACCGTTCCACAAAATCCATCATATCGCCTATGCTTTTGATATCTTCTTTGGCTATGATGCCCAAAGTGGTGGGCTTGGCCATTTCGATCAGGCTTTCCAGCATCGCTTTCTGTAGTCCATTGAGCGGATCAGTAAGCAGGTGGGTATCAGGCAAAATGGCTTCCCAATCCAATGAAGATGCTATAGGGGGCCAATCAGTCCGTTTCTGTCCTGTAAAAAGGGTGTCAAGCGGAATCCCAGCCGCATGCCTGTCACGATCTGTAAGCGAATCAAGCGACCATTTTTCACATAACAATTTGATGAAAGAAGTATGTTCAAGCGTATCGTTGAGGATGGTATTGGGCTGTATGTAAGACGATACCATAATCATCGGCACCCGAATACCAAGCCGGTCAAAGGTAAAATCGCACTGTCCTTTCATGCCGGGCACAGGAGGAACTGTTCCGGGAGGAACTACATGGTCGTAACACCCTCCATGCTCATCGTGCGTAATGAGGAATAAAATCTTGTCACGATAGGTGCTGCCTTTGATCGAATTGTAAATGTTCAGGATAAGCTCCTCCCCCAATTTTACGGTTCCCACGGCCAGCTCATGCTTGTATGCCGAAGGATGCTGGTCATTGTGTTTGAACAGGAACTGCGGCTCCACAAATGCATATTGCGGTAAAGTCCCATTATCAAGGTCATTCTGGAAATCGTCAAAACCCCGCGTCTCTATTTGGTGTGAAAACCCGTGTACAATATTGGTCAGGCTCAACGGAGCAATGGGCGCATAGACTTTGTGGCTAACGCCATTGTCATTCATATTGTCAAAAATCGTTCGCAGCGGCCAAACTTCTTTAATCCAGGATTTCATATCCCTGTAATCGCCTTCAACACCAGGCCAACCGGTACCTTCTTCCTCAACCGGATTGATTACTTTTCCTGCAGAAGAAGCCGCATGCCAAAACGCGCGGTTGCAATAGGTCTGGCTCGGAACGGCACAATACCAATGATCAAAAACAGCAAACTGTTTGGCCAAAGTCGCCATGACGGGCAGCTGGTCGGATTCAAAACACTGCATGATGACTTCATACTGCTCCAGAGTAGGCTTTTGGTTGTTGGCCGTACCATTGTTATAGGTTGAATACAGATTGCTTTCATAATCGTTCACAAAGCCATCCATGGTAGGCGTTGGCAACGGAAGCGGCGGCAGGTTGTAAGGCGGTTTCATTTTGTACTCGATTACATCTACATTGTCACGATCGATCCGGTTAAAAAGTTGGGTGTTCACGTGTTGGTATTCTTCACCCGGGTCCGGAAATGGTGTCTCGTAATCAGCGGCACGCGAAGGGGAAATACGCAAGTTGGGTGTATACCCTTCAGCCCTTTCAGGAACCGGATTGGCATAATTGACATCCGGATTATAGAGCCCCTCAAATGACTTACCTTGCGGCACTTCAGCGGGTTTGTAGAGGTAACCCAGTAAATTGTCGAATGAACGGTTTTCGAGCATCAATACGACGATGTGTTCAAAGGTGTCGAGCCCGGTGGGTTGGTCTTGGTTTTCCATATTTTGTGGTTTTTGGTTGGTTTAAGTTACACCGTTCAGAACAATTTTTCAACGGCTGCAATCATGGTTTCGGTGAACCCTTTACCAGATTCGGTCAATGCAGCGGTTATTTCCTTGGGAGCATGGGCCGGATCACCGGAATTTATCGGTGGCGCGGGTTGGTATTGTATAAAAAGCTGAGTCATTTCGGCAGCTTCCTTCCCTTTGATTTCCAGCACCAGTTGCAGGGCCAGGTCAAGCGAAGAAGAAATGCCGCCGCCGGTAAATAACCTGTTTTTCTCATCTATCAGGAATCTCGGAAACCCATCAGGAATGGTAAGGTTGTATTTTTGGGCGAGCAAACCCAGAACAGGAATTTGTGACCAATAAGTTGTGGCCAGGCAATTTTTTAAAATTCCTGCCGCGGCCAATATAAATGCGCCGGTACAAACAGATCCCGTCCAGGTAGCTGTGGCAGCCGTTTTCCTGATAAAATCGAGACAGTCCTGATCTTCCATCATGGCGGAAACCCCGTCGGCATTGCCTCCCGGCACAAATAAAATATCGATTTTCGGTGTATTCCTGAAATCATAATTCGGAACAACGGCCACGCCGTCTGAAGTCATGACGGAATGTTCTTGGGCAATCCAGATGGGTTTGAACCCAAAAGGGGCGGCAAAAACCTGGGTAGCTCCGGCAAAATCCATGAGGGTGCAGTTGGGGTATAAAAGAATACCTACAGTCAAAACCGCTGATTGTTTCATAATTACCTTATTTATTGTCAGTTACGTATGACTTGATAAAGTAAATGATATTAAAAATTCTGGAACAGCGTAATTATACCTGATTTTGAAAAAGGGTTTTGAAAGGATTTACCGGAGGCTTTACAGGACGACGACGCCTAGCCCAGGTTGCAATGGAAAGCTTTTTGCCCGGCAAAACTATTTTTTGCCGGCATGAAAAAGCGACAGTAAGGAGCTCTTTTTATGGCTTGCAAAAAAAGGTAGGCGGCAAAAACTTGTAATGGAAAACTGGAAACAGCTCCTAATAATGCAGCAATTCCTCCATCTTCGCCTTCACTTTTTCGGCATTCGGGATCATGGTAAACTCCAATGTGCTGTTGAGCGGAATGGCAGGCATGTTTTCAGAACCTATCACCATGACCGGCGCATCGAGGTATTTGAAACATTTTTCCTGTATCATTCCGGCCAGGCTTCTGGCAAAAGAATTGTTGGTGGGCTCTTCGGTCACAATGAGGCATTTTTTAGCCTTTTTTACCGATTTTATAATCGTTTCCTCGTCGAGCGGAAATAAAGTTCTTAAATCGACGATTTCGACCTGGTTTTTGAAACCGGCGGAAGCGTTCAGTGCCCAATGTACCCCCATGCCATAGGTGATGACTGTAAGGGTTTCCTGGGTTTCCTGTTCCCAGATTTCCTGCACGGTATTGGCTTTCCCGAAAGGCAGTACGTAATCTTCAGACGGTTCGTTGGTACGGGCTTCGTCGGTACCTTTTACTTTGCTCCAGTACAACCCTTTGTGCTCCAGGATTACTACCGGATTGGGGTCGTAATAGGCTGCTTTGAGGAGGCCTTTTAAATCTGCCCCATTGCTTGGGTAGGCTATTTTGATGCCGCGGATGTTGGTCAACACGCTTTCCACGGAAGAGGAATGGTAAGGTCCGCCACTTCCGTAGGCGCCAATCGGTACACGTAAAATCATGCTGACCGGCCATTTTCCGTTGGATAAATAGCACGAGCGGCTGACTTCGGTAAACAATTGGTTGAGTCCCGGCCAGATGTAATCGGCAAACTGTACCTCAACAATCGGTTTGAGGCCAACGGCAGACATCCCAACGGTGGAACCCACTATAAAGGCTTCCTGTATGGGTGTATTGAATACGCGCTCATCGCCGAATTTTTGGGCCAAGGTAGCTGCTTCACGGAACACGCCGCCCAATCGTCCGCCCACGTCCTGCCCGTAAAGCAGGCATTCCTCGTGTTTTTTCATGAGCTCTTCGACGGCAAACAAGGCGCAATCGACCATGACCACTTTGTCTTCGCGTTCTGGGTTTCTTTCGCCTTTTTCTTCGGTGATGGGTGTTGGGGCGAAATCGTGCGTAAATAAATCTTCGGGTTTTGGGTCTTCGGCCAACAAGGCTTTATCGTAATCTGCCTTGACTTTCGCCACGGCGGCATTTTCTATATGCTGTATTTCTGCAGAGGTGAAACCTGCGTCGAGCAATTGTTTTTGCAATACCGGAAAAGGGTCACGCGATTGCGCTTCCTCCAAGTCATCGCGGTACCATTCCATTCGTACCCCTGAAGTATGGTGGTTCAATAACGGAACTTTGGCGTGAATCAAAAACGGACGGCGTTCCTCACGGATGGTCTTGATTACTTTTTGGACAGCCAGGTAACTTTCGGTAAAATTGGCACCGTCTATCGAAATCGCTTCAATGCCGTGGAAACCCTTGATGTAGTCAAAGGCATTCTGGGCACGCGTTTCGGCAGCATTGGCTGAAATGTCCCAGCCGTTGTCTTGCACCAGGTATAAAATAGGCAGTTGCTTTAAGGCCGCCATCTGGAAAGCCTCGGCAATTTCACCTTCAGTCACGGAAGCATCGCCCAACGAACAGACCACTATGGGCTTCTCTTGTTCTTTGTTTTCAATTCCGACATTTTCCTTATACCAGAATCCCATCGCGGCGCCCGTTGCCGGAATGGCCTGCATACCGGTGGCCGAAGATTGGTGTGGAATTTTCGGTTTGTCGGCGTCTTTTAAACTCGGATGGCAGTAATAGGTTCTTCCGCCGGAAAACGGGTCATCTTTTTTGGCCATCAGTTGAAGCATCAAATCATAGGGTTGCATCCCGATACCGAGCATCATCGCATCATCCCGGTAATACGGAAAGGCGTAATCCTGTGGTAAAAGCTGCATTGCCAGGGCTATCTGTATGGCTTCATGCCCGCGCGAAGTGGCGTGGACGTATTTGGATACGGTCTTGAAATTGTCTTCATACAACGTGGCCATGGCTTTGGCAGTGGCCATGGTTGAAAATCCTTTTTCGAGCGTGGTCTTGTCTAAATTCATGTAATCTGTGGGTTCCCGGTTGGGGGTTTAGCACTATTTTGCGGCTACTATCCAGCCAAATTTATCTTCAGTTTGTTGTGTTTTTATGGCATTTAAAGTGTCGTTTACCATTACCGAAACCGGATTGGCTTCGGGGAATTTAATTGACAGATTATTGTTGCCGATTTCCTCAATCATGGCAATTCCTACGGCAGTTCCGGTACCGAAAGCTTCTTCGAGGGTACCGTTCTTCGAGGCTTCAAGGATTTCAGAAATCCTGATAGGCCTTTCGGTAACTTCAAAACCTTGGTCGCGTAATATGTCAATCACGCTCATGCGCGTAATTCCTGAAAGAATGGAACCGCTCAAATCGGGCGTGATGAATTTTCCGGCTATCTTGAAAAAGATATTCATCGTACCTACTTCCTGGATGTATTCAAATTCCTGGGCATCGAGCCACAGCACCTGGTCAAATCCTTTGGCTTTGGCGTATTCTGTCGGTCGGATGGCAGCCGCGTAATTTCCGGCTGCTTTGGCTTCCCCTGTTCCGCCATTCACGGCACGGACGTATTGCTGTTCAGCAAACAATTTGATTTTCCTGCTGAAAAATGGGCCGGAAGGCGAAGCCATCACGATAAATTTGAAAGTCGTGGCGGCACGCATCCCGATAAAGGCTTCGTCGGCATACATAAAAGGGCGCAGGTACAAAGCGCTGCCTTCCTGGGTCGGAATCCATTCTTTTTCCAGGGCCGTGAATTGTTTCAGGGCTTCCACAAACAAGTCTTCCGGAAAGGCAGGCATTCCCATACGGTCGGCACTGAAATTCAAGCGTTTCGCATTTTCGTCCGGACGGAACAACAAAGGCGTACCATCTTTCCCTAAAGTAGCTTTCATCCCTTCAAAAATGGCCTGTCCGTAGTGTAATGCCATGGCGGCAGGATGGGTCGGAATCAGGGCCAACGGTTCTATACGCGCATTGGTCCATTCGCCATTTTCGTAATCGCAAATAAACATGTGGTCGGTAAATTGGGTGCCCATCACGATGTTGCTGTTCAGGTCAACCTGACTGACGCGCGATTGGGAAACTTTTGTTGTTTTGATGTTGAAGGTCATAAGCTCGCTCATAATTTATACAGTTGTGTTGTGGTCAAATTGTTCTAAATAATCCCCTACTTTGCGCAGGAAGGAACCGCCCAAAAATCCGTCAACTACGCGGTGGTCAAACGAAAGGGACAGGTACATCATGCTTCGGATGGCGATTTCGTCGCCGTTGGAAGTCGTAATCACTTCCGGGCGTTTCTTGATGATCCCGAGTGCCAAAATGGCTACTTCTGGCTGGTTGATAATCGGTGTTCCCATCAGGCTGCCAAAGGTACCGACATTGGAAATGGTAAAGGTACTACCCTGGATTTCTTCGGGTTTTAACTTGTTGTTGCGCGAAGCATCAGCCAGATGGTTTACAGCTGCCGCCAATGCAACCAAATCTTTTTCATTGGCATTTTTCACTACCGGAACGATTAAATTGCCCGACGGAAGTGCGGTAGCCATCCCGATATTGATGTCGCTGTGAACGACGATATTCTTTTCATCAACAGACACGTTAATCATCGGAAAATCAACAATAGCCTTGGCTACTGCCTGTACAAAAACGGGGGTAAAGGTCAGTTTTTGATTGTATTGCTCTTGGAATCTGTCTTTGTTGGCGTTCCTCCAATTGACCAGGTTCGTGACATCAACTTCAATGTAGGAAGTGACGTGCGGCGACGTCTGTTTGGAATAGACCATGTGGTCGGCTATCATCTTGCGCATGCGGTCCATTTCGACGATGCGGTCTTTGCCTTCCACGAAATTGATTTTGGGTTTCGGATAAGTTGAAGTTACCGGTTGTCGGTTGTCGGTTGCCGGACGGCTCTGAATAGGATATTTACGGTTTTTCAGGTAATGGAACACATCGCTTTTTTGCAGGCGTCCATCGGTTCCTGAACCTGGAATGGATTGCAGTTCTTCTATCGATAAATTTTCTTTCTGCGCAATGCTGATGATTAGTGGAGAAATAAAGGCATCCGGGTTTGATTTGTGCTGGATGGTTGCCGGTTGTCGGTTGTTGGTTGTCGGCGCCTGGTTTGTTGCAACAACTTCCACCTTTTGCGGTTCATTTTTATTTTCTGCTGGGGTTTCGCTTGCATCGATAAACGCCAAAACGGCACCCACCGGAACCACATCGTCTTTTTTATAGAAGATTTCGGTAATGGTTCCTGAGACGGGTGATGGTACCTCGCTGTCTACCTTGTCGGTAGCGACTTCCAAAATGGTTTCTTCGCCAGAAACAAAGTCGCCTACGTTTTTCACCCACGAAATAATCGTCGCTTCGGAGATGCTTTCGCCCATTTTGGGCATTTTGAATTCAATTATCATAGTTTCTGAGTGCCTGAGTGCCTGAGTGCCTGAGCACTGTTTCAATCAGCTTATTTATTTTTAAATTCTTCCAATGTTTTGTAAAACGCTTCCTGTGTGGGCCTGTTGGCTGGAATTTCCCGTAAGGGTTCTACTGCTTTTAAACTTTCGTAACATTCGGCGGGCAATTGTTGGTACAAGGCCGTTCCCTTGGTTTTCCAATCAATCATTTCATCGGAAACGTCCTTGATGATGGCAGCCGGATTGCCTACGACCATTTTGCGGTTCGGGATTTGCATGCCGGCTTTGACGAAACTCAACGCGCCAATGATGCATTCGTCACCTACATTGACATCGTCCATGATGACCGCATTCATGCCGACCAGGCAATTGGCACCTATGTTGGCCCCGTGGATAATCGCTCCATGACCGATATGGGCACCGGCTTTCAACACCATAGATTTGCCGGGAAACATGTGGATGGTACAATTTTCCTGTACGTTGCAGCCGTCCTCGATGATGATTTCGCCCCAATCGCCACGGATCGCCGCTCCCGGACCCACATAGACATCTTTGCCAATAATCACATTACCCGTAACCGCGGCCTGCGGATGGATGAAACTGCTTTCGTGTATGACGGGGATGAACCCTTTAAATTCGTATATCATTATTTGAATTTCTCCAATGTTTTTTTCGTAAACTCCGACAGTACCAAACGCCCGCTGATGGCAGCACGTTCGGCCAACAATTTGTCCCAATCGTCGGTACCGCGCCAGAAAATCTTTTTCATTTCGAGCATGGCTTCAGGATTGTAAGTACACAAATGTTCGGCAAATTGCTGTACGGCTTCGTCCATTTCTTCTATGCTTTCGTACACCGAAGCATAAAGACCTTTTTCACGGGCCCAGGAGGCTTCGTAAAAGGTATTGGCGTCGATGGCAATCTGTGACATGGCTGACACGCCCATTTTCCGTTCGATGGCCGGCGATACCACAAATGGCCCGATGCCTACATTGAGTTCGCTCAATTTGATGGCGGCAAATTTCGTGGCCATGCAATAATCGGTGGAGGCAGCAATACCTACCCCACCGCCTACCGTTTTGCCCTGGATGCGTCCGATGATGAATTTCGGGCAGATGCGCATGGCATTGATGACGTTGGCGAACCCTGAAAAAAAAACTTTTCCGGTTTCGGCGTCATTGATGGCGATGAGTTCCTTGAAACTCGCTCCGGCACAAAAGGTACGGTCACCCCCACTTTTGAGGATGATGACTTTGACGGCATCGTTATTTCCGGCTTCGGTGATGGTATCGGCTAATTTTTTCAATACACTGCCTGGCAGGGAATTCTGCTCCGGATGGAAGAATTCAATCGTGGCAATGTGGTTTTGTATGTTGATGTTAACGTATGGTTCCATAATGGTTGCTGGTTGTCAGTTGCTGGTTGTTGGTTGTTGGTTCTAGCCCCGATTGGAAGCAGTATCCTCGTAGAGATAATGCGGAAAGCGGGAATAGCTCCTAATAAAATTATAAAATACCAAATTGTTCAAAATGGTGGTTCAAATGTTTGCGTTCGAGTAAATACGATTCGTATCGGTTCAATTCGCCGAATACCATGTTTTTCAAGACGGCTTCGGGGTTTTCGGTAAAAAAGTCGAGATAGGCCTGTCTGGCTTCGAAAAATTTGGCTTTGGCCGTTTCAAAATCAGGGTGGACCAAATCTTCCAGTTCGCCTTTTTTCATGGTAGGAAACGCGGTTCCTTTCGGGAATTTATCATAATTGTACAACGAATGGTGCACTTTGTCTAAAATCTTTTCGGGCGTGGCAATTTCGAAGTCCTGGATTTGTCCGGACATGATTCGGTAACCTTGTTCCAAATGTTCCAACAAATGCTGCGGCGTCAAAATACCCCATTGCGGTTGGGTATCGTGGGCCAATTTGCTGATGGATTGCTCGATTTGTGCATGGGTCATTTCGACAAAAGTTTCCTGTTTTTTCTGTACCATCGTAAGAATCGTGGCGACTGCAACTAGTTCGTCAGACGTATCAAAAACCTCCACAAACCATTTCACGATACCGCTCGGGTGTTCGGCTGAAGCCACATCCCGATCTACTTTCTGTTTGCAGGTGAGCCTTACATAAACGGTGTCGTTATGGTAAATCGGGCGTAAGAAACGGCACTCCTCCAAACCATAGTTTGCTGCCACAGGCCCTTTGTTGGGATAAACGAACAATCCGGCGGCGGCGGCCAAAATAAAATAGCCGTGAGCGGTGCGTTTCTTGAAAATGCTACCGTCGAGCGAAGTGATATCGGTATGGGCGTAAAAATGATCCCAGGTCAAATTGGCAAAATTGATGATGTCGGTATCGGTCACGGTACGGTTATGGGTACGCAACGACATGCCGGGTTGGATGTCTTCCCAATGGTACTGGAATGGGTGTTGGGTGATTTCTTTATAAGCTGAATTAGCCTGATAAATACCTGTAATTTCAGTTAAAGTTGTTGGTGAGCCTTGGATAGCACAACGCTGCATGTAGTGTTTGATACCACGTACACCGCCCATCTCCTCGCCTCCTCCGGCACGTCCGGGACCACCGTGAACAAGCAACGGCAGTGGCGAACCATGTCCGGTGCTTTGTTTGGCGTTTTCGCGGTTTAACACCAAAATCCTGCCGTGGTGGGAAGCGGCATTGACCACATACTCCTTGGCAATTTCATCAGAATGGGTCACGATGGAAGACACCAATGAACCTTTCCCCATTTGGGCCAGTTCGATGGCTTCATCCAAGTTTTTATAGGGCATCAGGGTGGAAACCGGCCCGAAAGCTTCGGTTTCATGAACCGCTGTGTTTTGGAACGGATGGTCTTCACGCAGTAAAATCGGGCTCACGAAAGCCCCTTTGTCGTCGGCGCCAATCAGGGTGGTTTTTTCGAGGTCACCATAGACCATTTTGGCTGATTTTGCCAATTCCTGCACACGTCCTTTAAGCACATTGACCTGGTCTTTGCTGACCAAGGCACCCATCCGGACTTCTTTTAAACGGGGATCACCAATGGACACTTTATCGAGTGCCTTGCTTAAGGCTGACTGCACCTCATCCATCAGGTTTTCAGGTACAATCATCCGGCGGATGGCGGTACATTTTTGCCCGGCTTTCACGGTAATTTCGCTTCGCGCCTGATTGATGAAAAGGTCGAATTCAGGGGTTCCGGGCACGGCATCTTCCCCTAAAATCGAAGCATTCAAACTGTCGGCTTCCATTGTAAACGGTACCGATTCCTGAATGATTCTCGGGTGTGCTTTCAACAACCTTCCCGTGGCTGCCGATCCGGTAAAGGTAATGACGTCCTGGCTTTCAACTGTATCGAAAATATTCCTGGCGGTACCGCAAATCAATTGAAGGGCCCCTTCGGGCAAAATACCGGAAGCGATGATTTCGCGCACCACGGCTTCTGTCAAATAAGCGGTAGCAGGTGCCGGTAAAACCACGGCAGGCATTCCGGCCATCCAGTTGACGGCACATTTTTCCAACATTCCCCAGATAGGGAAATTGAAGGCATTGATGTGGATGGCTACCCCTTTTTTGGGAACCAGTATGTGGTGTGCCATGAAACGGCCTCCTTTCGACAAATCGATGGGATCGCCTTCTACATGGTAGGCTTGGTTCGGGAATAATTTCCGCAGGGAGGCATTGGCATATAAATTTCCGAATCCGCCTTCGATATCAATCCAGCTGTCTACGCGCGTGGCACCGGTGCGGTAACTGATTTCGTAAAAGGCTTCTTTGCGTTTGGTCAGGTACATGGCCAGGCTTTTAATCATGTTGCCGCGTTCCTGGAAAGTCATTTTGCGGATTTTGGAACCGCCTTGGATTCTGCCGTAGTGCAAAATAGCCGGAATATCGAGTCCTTCTACCGAAGTTTCTGCGATGAATTCCCCGGTTACGGCGTCAAAGGAAGGTTTTCCTTCACCAGTCGCTGAAGTCCATTGTCCGAGTACGTAATGTTGTGTTTTGCTCATAACTTGGTTGTCTGTTGTCGGTTGTTGGTTGTCGGAGAATCAACAACCAATCCACTTCTATTAATCTTTTCAGGCGCGTTCAATAATGGCGGCATATCCTTGTCCTACGCCGATACACATGGTAATCAGGGCATATTGTTTTCCGGTCAATTGCAATTCCAATGCGGCGGAATAGGCTATTCTGGCACCGGTCACGCCCAGCGGGTGGCCAATGGCAATGGAACCACCGTTCGGGTTTACGCGCGGGTCGTTGTCCTTCAATCCCAATTCACGCAAACAGGCGATACTTTGGGAGGCAAAGGCTTCGTTGATTTCGATAATATCGATTTGATTTAGGGTCAAACCGGCTTTTTCCAATGCTTTTTTGGTGGCTTCCACCGGGCCGATACCCATGATTCTGGGCTCAACGCCAACTACTGCCGAACTTACGATTCTGGCCAATGGTTTGAGGTTGTATTTTTTGACGGCTTCACCAGAGGCAATGATTGTTGCCGCAGCACCATCATTAAGGCCTGAGGCATTTCCTGCCGTTACGCTGCCGTCTTTTTTAAAGGCCGGACGCAATTTCGACAAGCCTTCGATGGAGGTATTGGGTTTGATGAATTCGTCTTTGGCGAACAGAATCGGGTCGCCTTTGCGCTGCGGGATTTCCACCGGAACGATTTCTTTGGCCAAACGCCCTGAATTTTGGGCTGCCGCAGCTTTTTGTTGGCTGTGGAGTGCAAACGCATCCTGATCTTCACGGGAAATATGGTATTTTTCGACTAAATTTTCGGCTGTTTCGCCCATGGCATCGGTGCCGAACATCGCCTGCATTTTGGGGTTGACAAAACGCCATCCGAAGCTGGAATCATACATTTTGCTGTCGGTTCCGAATGCGGCCGAGGGTTTGGAAACCACCAATGGCCCACGGGTCATGTTTTCGATTCCACCGGCAATAAACACATGCCCGTCTCCTGCTTTGATGGCACGGCTGGCATTGATGATGGCTGACAAACCTGAACTGCACAAACGGTTGACGGTTTCACCCGGAACGGTATAAGGCAATCCGGCCAAAAGCAGTGACATACGCGCTACATTGCGGTTGTCTTCGCCTGCCTGGTTGGCACAGCCCATGATGACATCATCATAGGCATCAGTGGGGATATTTGGGTTTCTTTCGGCTACGGTTTTGATGACCAAAGCGCCGAGGTCATCCGCACGTACGGCCGACAGGGTACCTTGATAACTTCCGATGGGCGTGCGAACACCGTCTATGATATAAGCTTCATTCATTATTGGGATAATTTTGCAGATGAGATGGCTTTTTCCGCCAAGGGTTTGAACTGGCTTTCTTTGCTTTTTTCAAAAAAGCTCGTAATCATGATGCAGGAATCGGCATCGTTTTCCTTGCCGTAAATCAGGATGGTGAATTCCTGGCCTTCTTTTTTGGTCAGGCTTTTCATGAACAGTACTTTTTGGCCGTTCATGATGACTTCTCCTTTGTCTACCACTTCCATTCCTTCTTTCTTTTTGCCTTCATCGAGTTTGGCTTTCATTTTTAAATACGATTGGGGCACTACCATGCCTACAATACCGCCTTTTTGGTCTTCGGTAAAATAGGTGTTGGCTTCATTTTGGGTAAAAATGGTTTTGTCAATATCCATGCTTATTTTGGAATCGAACAACATTTTAAGTCCTTTTTCAAGGTTTTCCTGGTCTTTTACGCTAAGGCTGTCCGTTTGTGAAAAACCGATTAAGGAGAACAACAAAAAGCCGGATACTAATAATTTTTTCATGTGATAGGGTTTGTTTTAGGATTGCCACGTTGCCTCGCTCCTGAAAACCGTTCCTTTGAAGAGGGCGACAATGGTATTTTCTTTTTTGATTTCGATAGTATAAAAGCCAAATTTGTTTTTTAAGGCGTCTTGCTTGGCTGTAGCGGTTATTCTATCGCCTTCAAGCAATTTTTCGATGTGGTTGATGGAAGTATCTATACTCACCGATTGGCGTCCGTGCGAATTCGAGGCAAAAGCCAGGGCACTGTCGGCCAACGAATAGGTTATGCCGCCGTGTGCGATTCCAAAACCGTTGGTCATTTCTTTGCGGATGGTCATCGAAAGGGTGCAGCTTCCGGCTTCGATGTGGTCAACGGATATTCCAAGCCATTGGCTGAAGGCGTCGTTATCGAACATTTTATGTACTATTTCGTTGGGTGTCATGGGCGGAAAAAGGTTTGGTTGGCGGCTGCCATTCTGCGCAAAATCGGGCTGCAACGGTAGCGGTCTTCGTGGTATTCGTCGTATAAGGCGTCGAGCTTTTCTACACACCAGCTGATTCCCAGTTCGTCGGCCCAATTCAACAGGCCTTTCGGATAATTTACGCCCTTGGTCATGGCGTTGTCGATGTCTTTGGCCGAGGCGATGTTCAGAAACAAGGTATCGGCGGCTTCATTGATGAGCATGACGATAACGCGGTCGAATATTTTTTTGGCCAAAACCATGTCTTCGTTTGGTTGGGGCAACTCTTGGCTGTAATCATAAAAACCGCGGCCTGATTTGCGCCCTAAAAATCCGGCTTCAGTGAGTCGTTTCTGGGTGAAGGACGGTTTGAATTTAGGGTCAAAATAGAAGGCAGTAAAAACGGTTTCGGTGACAGTATAATTGACGTCGTTCCCTATGAAATCCATGAGTTCAAAAGGCCCCATACGGAAGGCGCCTATCGTTTTCAAACTCCAGTCGATGGTGGCAAAATCGGCCACCCCTTCTTCATAAATCCGGAGGCTTTCGCTGTAAAACGGCCGGGCCACACGGTTGACAATAAAGCCGGGGGTGTCTTTGGCTACGGCCACCACCTTTTTCCAATCCGTAATGGTTTGTGTGACATGCTGCAACACGGCATCACTCGTTTGCACGGCCGGAACGACTTCCACCAACTGCATGAGCGGCGCCGGGTTGAAAAAATGAATACCGATGACACGCTCTGGCTTTTGACAGGAAGCGGCAATGGAAGCCATCGATAAGGAGGAGGTATTGGAGGCCAGAATGGTATTTTCCGAGACCAGTGCTTCGAGTTCGGCAAAGAGCTTTCGTTTGACTTCGAGGTTTTCGACTATGGCTTCAATGATCAAATCAGAATCAGATAAGTCATTTAAAGTACCTACATAAGAAATGTTGCATTGGATGCGTTTTTTTTCAGTGGCATCGATTTTTTCTTTTTCGACGAGTTTGGTTAGGGTCGCCTCGAGTGCATTACGGCTTTTGGTCAGGGCTTCCTGGTTCAAATCGAATAATTTTACGGCACAACCCGCGGTGGCGGCAACTTGTGCAATCCCGCTTCCCATGGTTCCCGATCCGATGATGGCTACTTTCATTTAATTTCCTTTGAATTCTGGTTTTCTCTTCTCGACAAAAGCCGTTACGCCTTCTTTGTAATCGTTTGAGGAACTGGCTTCAATCTGCAAATCGCTTTCCAAGGCCAGTTGTTGCCCGAGGGTATTGGTCATTGATTGGTTGAGCAACCTTTTGGTCAGGCCGATGGCTTTCGTAGGCATTTGGGCCAATTGTTGTGCCAAAGCCGTGACTTCTTCCTCAAAAATCCCGATAGGGTAAATTTTATAAATCATGCCGATATTCAGTGCTTCGAGTGCGGAAACCTTATCGCCCAACATCATCAGTGCAGATGCTTTCTGGAAACCGATCAACCGGGGTAGAAAGAAGGTTCCGGCGCTATCCGGTATAAGCCCGATTTTGCTGAAAGCCTGAATGAAAGAAGCTTGTTCGGTAGCCACAACAATATCGCAGGCCAAGGCAATATTGGCTCCTGCACCTGCTGCCACACCATTGACAGCGGCAATGATGGGTTTTTCGATGCTTCTGATTTTCTGAATGATGGGGTTGTAATGTTCTTCAAGTATTTTGCGGAAACCCGGATTCAATTCCGGATCGGTTACTTCCTTGAGGTCCTGTCCGGCGCAAAAAGCCTTTCCGTTTCCGGTAAGTACCAGCGCACGTACCTGGGTATCGTTGGCACAACTGTCAAGAATTTCCTGTAAGGAAAGTGCCATTTCGCGGTTGAAACTATTGAATACATCGGGCCTGTTGAGTGTAATCCACGCTACATTGTTTTCAATTTTTATTAGAATTGAATCGCTCATACCTTTTATTTTTTTATTCTGAATCCTGGCGGTTTGCTTCGCTCGGGCAGTGCCACCGGATTTATTTTAAACATTTAAAATAGTCAAAGGGTTCGAGGCAATCTTCGCATTGGAACAAGGCCTTGCATGCGGTTGACCCGAACTGGCTGACTAATTTTGTATCGTTCGACCCACATTGTGGGCATTTTACTAATTTTTTGTTGCCAAGCAACGCTTCCTTGTCTGCTTCGGCCGATAAAGGGGAAGCGATGCCGTATTTTTCAAGGGCCAATCGTCCTTTTGGGGTAATCCAGTCAGTCGTCCAGGCTGGTGAAAGTATCAACTCCACTTGGGCATTATAACCTTTTTGTTTGAAAGCCGCCTTGATGTCATCTGCTATTACGTCCATGGCAGGACAGCCGCTATATGTGGGAGTAATCTCCACTTTCACAAGACCATTTTCCAGTACGGCAGAACGCACCACGCCCATTTCCATAACCGACAGCACCGGAATCTCCGGATCGGAAACTGTTTCGAGAATCTCGAACAGTGATTGGTCAATATGGGGCAGTTGTGCGGTCATGTATTACCAGGTCATGTTGGGATAGGTGCGCTGCATGTATTGCAGTTCGGTCAAAATATAACCCATGTGCTCACTGTGGATGCCGTTTTTCCCTCCTTTTTGGAAGTATTCTATTTGTGGGTTTTTCAGGGTGGATTCTTCCAGGATTTCGTTTACTTTACTGTAGTAACCTTCTTTCAGTTTGGTGGTATCTACCCCTATTCCTGCAGCAACCATGGCTTTGTCTGCCTCGGTCTGGTGGAACAACTCATCGGTAAAAATCCATAAATCGTCAATGGCAGTCTGGATGCGTTGGTGGCTTTCTTCGGTACCGTCACCCAACCTCCTGATCCAATCGGCAGAAAATCGGTTGTGGTACAATACTTCCTTGATGCTTTTTTTGGCAATGGCCGCCAACATTTCGTCAGGGCTGTTTTGCAATGCTTCCAACAAAGAAAGATGGAACACATCAAAAAGGAACTGTCGCGCAATGGAATAGGCAAAATCAGTATTGGGCTGTTCCACCAAAAGCACGTTTCGGTACTGGTTTTCCAAACGGAGGAAGGCCACAGTATCTTCAGTGGCACCACCACCCTGCAATTTGGCTACGTATTGGTAGTAACTGCGTACCTGTCCGAGTAAATCCAGGGAAATATTGGTCATGGCAATGTCTGTCTCGAGGCTTGGCCCGTGACCGCACAACTCGCCCAGACGTTGGCCCAGAATCAGGGAATTGTCGGCAATGCCGTAAATGTATTGAATGAGGTTGTCGTTCATCTTACATGTGTTTTAATTCGTCCGGAAGCTCGTAAAACGTAGGATGACGGTAGGCTTTGTCCATTGCGGGTTCAAAGGTTTCGCCATTGTTTTCCGGGTTGGAAGCGGTAATTTGTGCTGATGGCACCACCCAAATGCTCACGCCTTCCATACGGCGGGTGTACACATCGCGGGCATTTTCAAGTGCCATGGTGGCATCGCTGGCGTGGAGTGAACCGCAATGACGGTGTTCCAATCCGTTTTTACTTCGTATAAATACTTCCCAAAGAGGCCAGTTTTTCATAGTATTCAGTATTTCGGTGTTCAGTGTTCAGTTGGTCAACCTGCACTTAACCCTGTTTATATTGCTTTTTTGACTTCGTTGTCGCTTTGTTTTTCGGCGTAGGCCATGGCGGCTTCGCGTACCCAGGAACCTTTTTCCCAGGCAGTTTTACGTGCTTCTAAGCGTTGTTTGTTGCATGGTCCGTGCCCTTTGACGACCTGCCAGAATTCATCCCAGTCCAAATCACCAAAACTGTAATGCTTGGTGTCTTCGTTCCATTTCAGTTCCGGGTCAGGGATGGTCAGTCCTAAAATATTGGCCTGCGGCACAGTCTGGTCAACAAACTGCTGACGGAGTTCGTCATTGGTTTTGCGTTTCAGTTTCCATTTTACCGATTGTTCGGTGTTGGGCGACTCGGCGTCTTTCGGACCAAACATCATCAATGACGGCCACCACCAACGGTTGAGGGCATCCTGCGCCATCGCTTTTTGCTCGGGTGTTCCGTTGCAGAGCGTGAGTAGTATTTCGTAGCCTTGACGCTGGTGAAAACTTTCTTCCTTGCAGATGCGCACCATCGCACGGGAATAAGGCCCGTAAGAAGTACCCATCAGCGCGACCTGGTTCATGATGGCAGCCCCGTCGACCAACCAGCCCACGGCACCCATATCAGCCCAGGTTACGGCCGGATAATTAAAGATACTGGAATATTTGGCTTTGCCCGAATGCAATTGGTCGTACAATTCCTCACGGGAAATACCCAAGGTTTCGGCAGCGCTGTACAAATACAAACCGTGTCCGCCTTCGTCCTGGATTTTGGCCAGTAGCGCTACTTTTCTCCTTAAAGACGGTGCGCGCGTAATCCAGTTGGCTTCCGGCAACATCCCGACAATTTCGGAATGGGCGTGCTGTGAAATCTGACGGATGTGCGTTTGACGGTATTTTTCCGGCATCCATTCTTTCGGTTCAATCTTGTCGTCCCGGTCAATGCGGGCCTGAAACAAATCTTCGAGGTTTTTCAATTCTTTTTCTGACATAGTTTCTAATATTTCAGTGTTCCGTAATCTGTTTTTTCTGTGGCTACAAACCAAAATCGACCACCACTTTTTTGGAGGTCGGAACGGCCTGGCAGCTGAGTACGTAATTTTTGGCCAGTTCGTCTTCTTCGAGTGAATAATTCAGTTTCATTTCGGTGGTGCCTTCAACCACTTTACAACGGCAGGTGCTGCACACCCCGCCTTTGCAGGCGTAGGGTAAATCGGCTCCGGCAGCAATCGCCCCGTCAAGGATATTGTCAAAATCGTCACCCATTACGAAATGGAATTCTTTTCCACCATCAATAATGGTGACTTCAGTACCTTCTACTTTTTTCTCTACAATTTGATTGATGCGTTGCTTGTCTGCTTCGGACAAACCTGTGTTGAACAACTCATAATGAATCTTTTCCTTGGCCATACCGGCGTTCATCAGTTCGTCACGAAGCAGGTAAATCATGTCCTCGGGGCCGCAGATGAAACAGGCATCGGTAGCCGGCACGTCAATCAGTTTGTCGGTCAGGACGTTTATTTTTTCTTTGGTGAAACGGCCATTAAACAATTCTGACGGACGGTGTTCCTTGGTCAGGAAATGGAAAATTTCCAAACGGTTCAAGTACACATTTTTCAGTTGCTCGATTTCTTCTTTAAAGATAATTGATTTTACCGTACGGTTCAGGTAAAACAGCTTAAAAGTGCTGTTGGGTTCCAAGGCCAAGTGTGTCTTGATGATGGAAAGTATGGGCGTAATGCCGCTTCCTGCCGCAAAAGCGATGTAATTTTTGGCTGTGTCCGGATTGGCTTCGGTAAAAAAAGTGCCATTGGGCGCCATCACATCGATGGTATCCCCTTTTTTCAGGGTATCATTGACAAAGGTGGAAAAAAGCCCTTCGTTGATTTTTTTTACGGCCACCTGCCATTTGTTTTCGGTTGGTGAGGAACAGAGCGAGTACGAACGACGCACTTCATTACCGTCAATAACCGTCCGCAGGGTGAGGTGCTGGCCCTGTTTGTAATTAAATTCAGGGTGCAGTGCTGCCGGAATTTCAAATGAAATAACCGAACAATCCTTGGTTTCCTTGTAAATATCAGCGACTTTGATGCTGTGAAATTTTGCCATAGGGTATCAAATAATTCAAACTAACAATTGTTAGTTTACTATGCAAATTTAATGAAAATATCCATACATTATCAAAACGTTATCAATTTTTAACGCTTGTTTTGCGGTTAGTGGGTTTTGAAAATCAGGCAATCCCGTTGAGCAGTACCGTGGTCATGTTGTCTTTCAGGGCTTTTGCGCTGAGTCCTTTGGTTTTGTGGTACCAAATATAAAGTGTACGCAAGGTGGAAAGAATTGAGAAAATGATTACATCGGTATTAAGGTTGTTAATCTCCCCATCCTTGACGCCATTCTTCACGATGTTCCGGAAATTTTCTTCATAATCTTCCCGCATTTTGATGAAATGAGTGAGCTCTTCATTGGTAAGGTGCATCCAGTCATTGTTCAGGCAGGCAAGCGCATCTGGGTTGCGGAGGGTAATGTCAATATGAAGTTCAATTACCTTTTCGATTTTCTTGAGTGAAGAACTGTCTGAGGAGACTATTTCATTCATCACCTGCGTAAATTCTTCAGCAATTTCTACAACGATGAGCACCAGGATTTCCTGTTTCGATTTGATGTGGTTGTACAGACTCGCCGCCTTGATGTCCATGGCCTGGGCAATGTCACGCATGGTTACGGCACTGTACCCTTTTTCCTTGAAAAGCCGTGCGGCCACATTGATGATTTCGGTTTTACGGTCTTGGGGTTTCATGACAACAAGGTGCTTTTATATTTCACAAACCTAATCAATTTATCGGATTGTTTTGAACAAAAAAAACCACCCCATCATAAAAACGGGGTGGTTTAAAAAAAAACTAAAAAACTACTTACTTACCTTTTGATTACTTTAAAAGTTTCAATCTTATCTTCTGCTGAAACCAATACGATGTAAGTTCCGGCCGCATATCCTGACAGGTCAACCGTAGTCTCCATTTCATTCAATTTGTTGGTGTACACCCTCTGACCGAGCATATTCACCACTTCTATTTTGGTAATGTTTTCGGTAGAAGCGATGTTCAGGATGTCAAGCACCGGGTTCGGATACAGTTTGATGTGCTGGGTTTCAAATTCCTCGCTTCCGAGGCATCCTCCGAGTGTCATGGTTACCGGAGTCCGCACTGTACTTTCACAACCACTGATGGTTTGCGAAGCATAGTAGGTTGTTCCTGAAACTAGGGCTGTACTGTTTGGAACCACATTTCCCCCGGTCGCTGCATCATACCAAATAATACTTGGTCCGGAAGGAATTACACTGATATAACCTACAATTTCACCACTACAAAACGTTTGATTGGCCGTAGCAATTGGCGGAGAAGTCACTGAAATAGTGGCCGTAATGGCTGTTCTCGACGTAGAACCACAAGTTCCGTTTACCGCTTCAACATAATAAGTTGTAGTAGCATTTAAACTTGGTGTAGTGAAACTGGTTCCGGTAGCTACTAAATTGCCTCCTGTCGGCGCATCATACCAGCTTATTGTTCCGGAATCGGATGACGTTGTTAATGTTACACTTCCTGCTCCACATCTGCTGGCAGAACCTGCCGAAGTGATATTGGGCGTCGGAATATAGGTATAAGTCACCGGTACTCTTGTGGACACGCAACCATTACTGATGGCTTCGGCATAATAGGTAAACGAACCGCCACTCACCGGAAGATTGGTTCCTGTAAAGAAAGGAGTTCCTCCAGTGGCTACACTGTACCAATAAACGGTTCCTGCACTTGGTGTAGCAATCAATGTTCCGCCACCTTGACCACAAATGGTTGCATTGGTAGTGGATGTAATTGTCGGTATCGCATTAACAGTTGCAATAACCGGCACCCTGGTAGAAATACAACTTCCGTTCACCGACTCCACATAGTAGGTGGTTGTTGCGCTTAAGGAGGGCGTAGTATAACTGTTTCCGGTTCCTACGGGGCTTCCGCCGGAAGCTGCTGTATACCAACTAAGTGTTCCTGCATTTGCAGAAGCGCCTAAAGTTACAGTTCCTGATCCGCAAACACTTGACGGTACGGTTGTGGTAATACTTGGCGTTAGATTTACTGTCGCCACCACCAATGTTCTGCCAGAGGTACAAGTTGCGGTTGCAGTTTGTACGTAATAGTTCGTCGTGGAAGTTAAATTGGGCGTTGTAAAATTCGTTCCGGTTGCCAACGCTGTTCCGCCTGAAGGTACATTGTACCATGTTACCGTTCCGCCGGAAGCTGTAGCAGTTAAAGTCATAACACCCGAATCACATACGCTGGCAGGAGTTGTAGCCGTAATGGTTGGCGTGGTATTCACTGTTGCAATAACCGGTGTTCTGGGCGAAGTACAACTTCCTGTAGAGGCTTCCACATAATAGGTTGTGGTGGTACTGATACTTGGCGTGGTAAAACTATTGGTTGTGGCCAGAGGAGTTCCTCCGGTTGCCACATTATACCAAATGGTATTTCCTGCACTGGAAGTGGCATTTAACACTACCGAGCCTGCATCGCAACGACTGTTTGGCGTGGTTGCGGTAATGGTTGGTGTAGTATTTACAGTTGCTATAACTGCTATTCTTGGAGAACTACAGGTTCCGCTGGCACTTTCAACATAATAGGTCGTGGTGGTATTGATGCTCGGCGTGGTAAAACTGGTTCCTGTTCCTAATGAAGTTCCGCCGGAAGCTGTTGCATACCAATTCAAGGTTCCTAATGAAGCTGTTGCCCCTAATGTTACTGTTCCTGCATCGCATCGGGAAGCCGGGGTTGTTGTGGTAACCACCGGAATAGCCGTTACGTTGATGTAATTAGTAAACGTGGCGGTATCACTTCCGTTGTAATTGGTCGCCGTAAACACCACAGTATATACGCCCGCTGTATTGAATACAAAAGTAGGGTTTTGGGCCGTTGATGTACTTGGTGTGGCTCCGGTAATGGTCCAACTCCATACAAAAGGAATATTGGTTGAGGTATCTGTAAAGGTTACCGATTGACCCACACATAAAGCCGTTGTTGAAGCCGTAAAACTGGCTACCGGTGGTTGTGTTGGGCAGATTGGTGCGGTTCTGTCTATGGTAAAACCATCGTCTTGTCCTCCAAAATACGCATAAAACTGAGCCGGAAACGGACAAACACTTGCTTCAAACGTTTCTACTCCTGCCCCGTCATTGTTCCCGCCGAAATAGGCATAGAAGGAAGGCGGAGTGCCACAAGCCGTTGTACTGGCTTCTTCTGTTGCTGCGCCGTCAGCATATCCGCCCATATAGGCGAACTGAAATGCTGCTGTTCCGCAGGTTGCTGTACTTAACTCGTTGACACTGGAACCGTCGTTGTCTCCTCCAAAATAAGCATAAAAATGCGGTGGAACAGAACAACTGGTTGCGTTTAACTGATCTAATGTTGCTCCGTCAGAGTTTCCTCCGTTGTATTGGGCAAAAGCGTTAAACTGTGTCAAAAGAAATGTTAAGCAAACAACTAAATATATTTTTGTTGTTTTCATTTTCATCTAATTTGATTTTTAAATTATTATAATTCATTGCATTACAAGTCTTGTTAACTTGTACATCAAATCAGATTACTATCTTACTCCTCTTCCACCCTGATTGTAAGCTCTGGCAGCGCTTGTAGAACTTGCATTTATCCTATCAGATGTTCTTACATAAGAAGCTGGGCTAACATATTCTCCTCCTCTGTATCCGATACCAGTTGCAGTGGTAACAGAAGGCCAGGTTGCCTGATTTGCATCACCTATTGGCGTCAGGGTTCCGTCTCCTAATGTTCCGTTAAAGGTTACACCGGCGGCATTTCCTACTGAAACGGTTCTTTCCCAAAGGTTTCCTCCCATTTCCATTGCACCATAATAAGCGGCACCGGCAGAAGACCTACCAGAACTGGCTGTAGCGAAAACACCTACTTTTAATGGCCCGTAAATTGGGCTTGCTGTATTGATTGCTACGGCACATCTTCCGTTTACAACCGTATTTTCTGTTTCAGTTGGCTGCAACGGGTTTTCTATTGTTGAACTGTAAAAGGCATTGATATTGGTGTCTCCCCATGGATATTCACCAGCTACCCTTGGCATGGTGCCACGACATACTTTTTCAAATTCCAATTCGGTCATTGGGCGTAATGCCGACCAATCGAGATAAGCTGCTAAATCTGCCCAGCTCAAATTTGACATGGCTACACTTTGTCCGTCATTTACATTATTAACAACGCCGGCGGTTGCATCACAACCAAAAACAGCAGGAATGGCAGCATTATTACCAGGGGTTTCAATTACTATTCCGTTTCTGTACGCATAACTGCCATAAACCACATAAGTTCCGGCTGCGCTGGTAGGATCTGAAGTAACACGGGATTGTTGCTGTGGAAAGGTTAATGAATTTAAAAATTCTACATATTGTAATTGTGAAATTTCATATTTCATGCAGTAAAATGAATTGTAACCCATCGGGAAAGTTGCAGGAACCGTCGGTCCGCCACCGCCAATAGTTGCCGATGTAATTCCTGAAGACTGAGAAGTGGCATTCACTGTAATACTGTTGAATGTGGAGGTGCTGGTACCATCACCCAATTCAAAAGCAGCCTGCGGTACATTTACCATCTCAATACCAAACACTTTGAAATTATAAGGTCCGGCACCCAAGCCTGTCATTTTTAAGGTAATTGATGTGGCCGGAATATTACCGCCACCCAAAGCACTCCTTCTGATAAACACCCCTTTACCGTCTGCAACAGGATCTACCTGTAAAGGAGAAGCAGCAGAATGATCTCCGGCCACGGTGCTTAAATTGGTGTGGGCCCACAAACGCGTATTACAATCCTGGTATTTGATAAACACCCAAACCGCATCCCAATTGGCAGGGGCAACGTTGGCATTCCAACTGTTTTCCCAACTGATATTAAAGGTAATATTGGAACCCGAAACTGAAGTTCCTGTAATTTCAACGTTATTGGCATTACTGGTAAATGCAAATAGTAAAAATAAAGCCGTAGCTATTTTTGAAAAATAATTTTTTGTTTTCATTGTATTTGTGTTTTAAAGTTATAAGGCAAACTTAGCCTGCTTATAAGCATAAAAAAATACGCATAAATGCGTATTTTGATTGTTTGCAATATTTTGATTTACAAATACTTATATCAATTTGTTGCTTTTAGCCTTTTGAATAGCCTCCAGTTTGTTATGCACTTGGAGTTTGTTGTAGATGTTTTCGACATGCTTGCGGATGGTACCGGCGGAAAGGAAGAGGTTGTCGGCAATGGCGTTGTATTTGAGGCCTTTGCTCAGTTGCTCGAGCACTTCTATTTCGCGGGCGGTGAGGTTGTATTCTTCCTTATTCGGGATGTCATCAAAAACGTCTGGGTTGCGGAAGAGTTTGAGCGTTTTGAGCGCAATGGATGGGGTCATGATGGCACCGCCGTTTAGGGTTTCGACTATGGCGTTGTGCAGTTCTTCAGGATTGACTTCCTTGAGCAAATAACCATCAGCCCCGGCCTTGATCGACTTGAAGATGTTTTCGTCGTTGTCAAAAACCGTCA
Source organism: uncultured Flavobacterium sp. (assembly GCA_964642945.1). Lineage (GTDB taxonomy): Bacteria > Bacteroidota > Bacteroidia > Flavobacteriales > Flavobacteriaceae > Flavobacterium. The sequence continues at coordinate 35,375 of CAZXRX010000003.1, forward strand.
GCATGATGATTTTGATCTGCGGGTATTTGTTTTTGACGATTTCCGTGGCTTCGATGCCATTCATTTTGGGCATTTCGATGTCCATCAGGATGATTTCGAGGTTGTGGTTTTTATCGAGTTTTTCGAGCAAATCTTCGCCGTTATTCGCCTTGAACTTGACATCGATATCGTCAAAAAACGCGATCTTGTCCTGAATGGCTTTCTGTAAAAAAGAATTGTCGTCAACTATGGCCAGCTTTATCATCTTTGAAAATTTTAATAAATTTAAGCATAAAAACCATCCGATAAATGGGTCAGATGGTTTTTCTGTATGATTAACTATTAGGGATTGATCACAATATTGGTGAACGAACCTGAAACGGAAGTAACACCTCCTCCGGTTCCTGTGGCGGCAAACGTGCCGGTTAATTTGTTGCCCGCATTAGATGTAATGACCACACTTCCTGTAACAGGACTGAAAGCTGTAGATAATGCTCCGGTACTATTGTAATATAACGAATTGAGCGAAGTACCTCCCAGAGCATACGTTCCTACTGCGGTAGAAGTCAGGTTTATTTCATAGATAGTAGCGCCAGACCTGACTGCAAAAATAGTGTTGAACGCGCCGTTTACATACGGATTATCGACTGTCTGTACTGTTGAACCACTACTGTCTGTCCATCTGAACCCATCGGTTGAGGCAGCAGTTTGCTGTGGGGTGTCATCGTTATTGGAACAGGAAACAGTACTGAGGGCCATAAAGGCAATAAGGGTTAGGGCGGCAATTTTTTTCATGGTTCTTTTGGGTTTAAAAAATTATTTTGTTATTATTAACCTTACAAAATTGCACTTTAAACCCAGACCAGTAAATACGCTGTTTATCGTATTTATACTATTTTTATATGGAAATCGAAATCGTGGTTCCTTCGTTAACCTTAGAATTAATGGCAATGGTTCCGCCCACTTCTTCTATTCTTTTTTTCATGTTGTAAAGCCCGTTGCCATGGTCAATGGTTTCAGGGTCAAAGCCTTTTCCGTTGTCGCGGATGTCTATTTGCGTGCGGCCTTCGTGACTCGTTACCTTTATGGAAATTTCGCCGGCATCGGCATATTTCACGGCGTTGTTGACGGCTTCCTGCATGGTGCGGTAGAGGTTGATGCCGACGATGGACGAAAATTTCCGGTCTTTGAGATTGTCATCCACCTGGAACACAAATTGGATGTCTTCTTTGGCCGATTGGGCTTTTTCGATAAAATTGAATATCCGCGAACGCAAATCGTCAAAAGTGAATTCGTTGGTGTTCATCGCCCAGATGGTGTCGCGCAGTTCAACGATGGTCGATTTGGTAAAATCACTGATTTTGGTAAGCTGGTTGGTGATTTTGGAATCGGTGATTTTGTTGCCGTATTTCAAATTGTCTACCGACGAAATCACAAAGGTAAGCTGGGCCCCGATATTGTCGTGCAGGTCGCGCGAAATGCTGAGGCGTTGCTCCTGCAATTGGTTTTGGGCCTCAATCTGTGCGATGGCAGACTGGAGTTGGAATTCCTGTTGCTGCTGCTTGTTTTTGAGTTTTTGCTGGCGGTAAATCAAAAAACCAATCAAACTCGTAAAAACCGCCAATAAGGAAATGGTAAGCAACCAGATGTTCTTGCGCTTGCTGTTGACTTCCTGTTGCAGAATAATCTTTTCCTTTTCGGCTGTTTGGTATTTGGTTTTGATTTCCTCTACCGCTTTGAGGTTTTCTATGTTTAACAGGGTATCTTTTTCTTTGGCATGAAGACGGAAATAGCCATAGGCTTTTTTGAAATCTTTTTTTCCTTCATACAAAAGGGCATAGTTTTCATAAATTTCTTTCAGCTCTTCTTTATTGCCAGATTTGAGGGCCATTTCCAAGGCTTTGTTGAGGTAACTTGCTGCCAAATCATAGTTTTTCTGGCCTATGTATACCGTGGCAATATTTTCATATTGAAAAATCAGGGCTTCATTGTCTTGTAACTTTTCTTTCAATTGTAACGAACGCACCAAATAGGAAAGTCCTTTCAGTGTATCTTTTTCGTCATCAACATACACAGAGCCAATGTTATTGTAGAGTTTGGCCAGGTTGACGGTATCTTTGACTTCAAGGGTTAAAGTCATGGCCTTTTTGTAATTCAGTAAGGCGTTTTTTGAATCGTATTGGTCGTAATACACATTCCCGATATTGGTGTAGGCCGCTGCCAGTTCTTTTTTATTGTTGATTTTTAAAAACTGAACCACTGCCTTTTCGTATTGGGCTAACGCTTCCTTTACTTTATTTTGGTTGAAGAATATCACCCCGATATTTTTATTCAACACGCCTATTTCGTATACCAAGCTGTTTTTATTGGCCAAGGCAAGTGCCTTAGAATAGATTTCCATAGCCGATTTGGTGTCTCCTTTCATAAAATAAAGGTTGCCCTTGTTCATCGAAGAAAGTACTACGCCTTTTGGGTTATTAGCCTTTTTGAAATAAGCAATCGATTGATCGATGTATCGGATGGCTTTTTCTTTTTCCAATTGGTTGGAACTGATGTTGGAGTTGACGCGGTAATACAAGCCCAGAAGGGAGTCATTGCCCCTTTTTGATAAAATAGGGTATAGGGAATCCATGGTTTTTTTGGCTTGGGCGCCATTTTGCATGTATACGGTATTGGTTTTATTCAAAAGTTCATACCACAGCGCCTCTTTTTTTGCGGGTTGTTGGGCAAAAACCACGTTGAAAAAAACCAGAAAAACCCCTGAAACCCACTTTATTTTTTTCATATCGAAATGGTTATTTGTGTTCCATTACCTATTTGTGAAGCAATGGCAATGGTTCCGCCCACTTCTTCTATCCTTTTTTTCATGTTGTAAAGCCCGTTGCCATGGTCAATGGTTTCGCTGTCAAAGCCTTTGCCATTGTCGCGGATGTCTATTTGCGTGCGGCCTTCGTGGCTGGTTACCTTTATGGAAATTTCGCCGGCATCGGCATATTTAACCGCATTGTTGACGGCTTCCTGCATGGTACGGTAGAGGTTGATGCCTACAATGGACGAAAATTTCCGGTCTTTGAGATGCTCATCTACCTGGAATACAAATTGGATGTCTTCTTTGGCCGATTGGGCTTTTTCGATAAAATTGAATATGCGCGAACGCAAATCATCAAAGGTGAATTCGTTGGTATTCATCGCCCAGATGGTGTCGCGCAGCTCAACTATGGTCGATTTGGTGAAATCACTTATTTTGGTAAGCTGGTTGGTGATTTTGGAATCGGTGATTTTATTCCCGTATTTCAAATTGTCTACCGACGAAATCACAAAGGTAAGCTGGGCCCCGATGTTGTCGTGCAGGTCGCGCGAAATGCTGAGGCGTTGTTCCTGCAATTGGTTTTGGGCTTCTATCTGGGCGATGGCAGACTGGAGCTGGAATTCCTGTTGCTGTTGCTTGTTTTTGAGTTTTTGCTGGCGGTAAATGAGCAAGCCAATGAAAGTGGTAAAGGCCGCCAAAAGTGAAATGAGTATAATCCAGTTGGTTTTGCGTTTGTTTTTGGCTTCTTCCTCCAGCAACAGTTTTTCTTTCTTGGCGGTTTGGTATTTGGTTTCGAGTTCGTTGATGTCTTTGCTTTTGGATATTTTCTGGATGCTGTCACGAAGTTGGTAATACTCCTTTATTTTCTTGTTCGCATTGGCCAGATCACCAGTGGCTTCGTAATACAGTTTATAATTGTCGAGCGCCTCAAGGATAACCTGTACTTCCTTGGATTGTTGCGAATAATTGTAGGCGCTGTCGAGGTATTTTTTGGATGTCGGGAATTGCTTCATTTCGATATACAACTGTCCCATATTGTTGAAACTTTCCGAAACACCTGCAAAATTTTTCAGCTGTTTTTCATATTGGATTGATTTGCTGTAATAATAAAGTGCCGAATCTTTGTTGCCCAGGTAATAATGCACTTCACCCACATTATTGAGTGATTCGGCTATTCCTTTTTTGTCCTGTAGCGCTTGTTCAATCCGGAGCGATTTCCGGAAATATGGCATCGCACCCTCTATATCGCCTTCAGTCGCAATCACAATGGCCAGATTGTTCAACGATTCCGAAAGTCCTTTTTTATCATGGAGCCTGGCAAACAAATCCAGGGCTTTTTGGTGGTAGGTTTTGGCCTTATCAAACTGTTCCATGGTGCTGAACACCAAGCCGATATTGTTGTTTATAGTGGCCTGTCTTTTCACATCCTTCCGGTTTTCATAAATTTTGAGTGCCAACAGGTAGTATTTAACTGCTTCCTTATACAAACCCAAAGCGCGGTTGCAGCCTCCGATATTGTTGTAGATGGACGCTTTGGTCAAAGGTTCTACCGCCATGCCCAATGCTTTGACAGAAAGGCTTTTCGATTCCTGGAACTCCCCTTTCATCCGGGTCAGGATGGCGATGTTGTTCTGGGTGAGCGCCATCAATTCACCATCATCGGCAGTGGTGGCTTTCCGCATGGCCTGATCCAATAATTTCCGGGCTGCTTCCGGTTGGGCCTGATATAGGTCCATGGCTTTGTCATTGATGGCCCGGCAACCCATAGGGTCTGCATTCTGGGACCTGACAGACAAAGAAAAGAAGAGCAGTACAATCAAATACTTTTTCATGATGTCATCCTATTAAAATGGTGAGTTGGGTGCCTTCTCCGGGTACCGAATCCAAAACAAAGGTGCCGCCAATATCGTTGATCCTTTTTTTCATGTTCTGGATGCCGTTGCCCAAATCGGCTGTAGCAGGGTCAAATCCAATGCCGTCGTCGTGTATACTTATCCTGATTTGATTCTTTTCGTGCGCAATATCAACGCTGATGTTTTCGGCACCGGCATACTTCATCGCATTGTTGACGGCTTCCTGAATGGTGCGGTACAAATTGATCCCGACCAATGACGTAAACTTTTTGTCGTTCAGTTGCGGATCTACCTGGAAGGCGAAATGTACTTCTTCCTTGGCCGTTTTGGCTTTTTCGATAAAATTGAAAATCCGGGAGCGGAAATCTTCAAACGAAAATTCACTTTTGTTCATGGCCCAAATCGTGTCCCGCAGTTCAATGATGGTAGACTTGGTGAAATCACTTATTTTGGTGAGCTGGTTGATGATTTTGCCGTCATTGATGGTGTTGGCAAATTTGAGGTTGTCTACCGATGAAATGACAAAGGTAAGCTGTGCCCCGATGTTGTCGTGCAAATCACGGGATATGGACAGCCTTTGTTCGTGCAACTTGTTTTGGGTTTCGATTTCCCTGATGGCCGATTTGAGTTGGAATTCCTGTTCCTGTTGGCGGTTTTTCAGGCGTTGTTGCCTATAAATAAGGTAAGCGATGGCCAATAAAGCGATAGAAACCAGCACCAGGATTTGAAATTGGGTGTTTTTTCTGGCAATTTCAGCTTTTGAAATCAGGAGTTCTTTTTCCTTTTTTTCAGATTCATAAACGGCCTTGAATTCGGCCTGGGCCACTTCCTTTCGCTCATTAATGAGGTTTTTGTATGCGAAGAGATACTTGTTGGTGTACTCATAGGCATTTTTGTAATCGTTCTTGCTTTTGTAATAATCAATCAGCAGGTAGTAATTTTTGGCGATGCCCGGGTTGTAGTTTACCTTTTGTGCAATCGCAATGCTTTTTTGGGTGAGGTCCATCACTTCCTGGTCATTGCCGTAATAAATCGCCAAAGTCGCCAGGTTTGCATACGAATCTGATATCTGTTTGTCGTTTTTGCCCATCAAATCGAGTTTGAGGCATTCGTTGAAATAATATTTCGCACTGTCGAGGCGGTTGGAAAACATAAAGCAATTGGCCTTGTTGTCAAGAAAAGTAGCCTTGAGGTCGGGTGACTGTATTTTTTCACAGATTTTAAGCCCTTCTTCATCCAGTTTCAGGGCTTCTGCATATTTTCCGTTCATGCCATTGAGGTTGGCCAAGGTATGCAAGGTAATCAGATAGGCCGCTTTTTCCTTATGGTCTTTCAACAATTTTTTGGCGATTGACAAATGCTTTCTGGCTTGCTTCTGGTCGTCTTTCTGCAGTTCGAGCTGTCCCAGTGAGGCATAAATCGCAGCTATGTCCATAGTATCTTTGCGCTTTTCGGAAAGTTTCAGGGCGGTGAGGTAATTTTTGGTCGACTTCGGATAATCGCCGGTATGCTTATAATAATTCCCCAAACCACAATAAGCTGAAGCCAGCAAGCTGTCATTTTTGGTTTGCCTGGCCAGGTTCAGGGCTGTGTTGAAATTTTTAAACGAAAGGCTGTCGTTGTTGATGGAGTTGTAATAGGTGGCATAGGCCAGATGTCCGAGTGTTTTAAAATCGGTAGGTTCGTTCCGGTTGTGGGCCGTTATGCTGTCGGCATATTTTTCTATGACCAAATGTTTGCCATTGCGCTGGGAGATAGCGGTATTGTACCAATTTTTCAGCTTTTCCTGATTAGGAGTGAAGACCGCATCCTTATCTTTATCCTGACAGGAAACCACGAGCAACAAGAACAGCCACAGTGCTTTTTTAATCATAAAATTCTTAATTACACTGCTAAAGTTACTTATAATTTCGATTCGAAATGATGTCGATAAAAACTTTTTGGAGCTCAAACACCTCATCGCCCAAGGCTTTCATGTCGCGGGTATAATTTTCGTTATACGCTGACGAAATAACCACTTTTTCATTGAGTTGCTGCTGCCGGATGTGCAACGATGTAATTACTGATTGTAATTTGTGGATATTCTGCAGATGGGCTTTCCTGATCCTGGCATTCTGGAACAGTAAAAACAAAACCACCAAGAGTAAAAATACTACGAGGAGCAATAAGATATAAACCATAAAAAAAGTCATTAAGTCAATTACAAATATGACTTAATGACCAAAATGGAACAATACGCAAAATGACGTATTTGTTTAAAAGTTATCGGATAAGATTCAAAACGCTATCTACTTTGGTTTGGTCAACAGGAACAGTTGAATTCCCACCAACTATTTTTTTCATTTGTTTCTTTTCAATTGCCTGATTGGCAAATTGATTGCTGAAGTTTGGTTTTTTTGCTTTCATTTTCTTGTTTTTTTTATCGAATTAATCCGTTCATATCGTCTACAATTGTATTGGTAACATTGATTACTTTTATGGTAGAAGCAGTTGCACCCTCACCTCCTGTAATTTTTTTCATTTTGCTTTTGTCAAGACATTCCACATTAGAAATCATTTTTGGTGTTGGTTGCATTTTAAAGGAATTTTTCATGGTACTGGTTTTAAAGTTAATACCAGTAAATTTATTAAAAAAAAGGAATAAACGACAGAAAATCAAAAAATTATCCGGCGAATTTATTCAGCGTCTGTTCGGTTTTTACTTCTTCACCGTTGTATTGTAATTTCCAGCCCATCGAATTGGTCACAATAAGCAACTTGGCCAATTCACTCACCAAACGGTTTTTGGCATTGGTTTTCAGGGTAGATTTTTCGATTTTTTTGGCCAGATTGGCTTTGGCAATTTTGTTGATTTTATTGTAATCGTTTCCGGTAAATGCATTGAAAGTGCTTTGATCTACGTCATAATACTTGATGTCAGGGCTGATTTTGATTTCTTCTTTTGGCACACTTTTGATGGTGACGGTTTTGTTTTGGGCATCGATGTCGTAAGTAATCTTGCTCAAATCAAAAGCCACGGTTACGTCTGCATTGATGACCACCAGCGCTTTCTTGTCAAAAGAAATCAGGTCGCCGAGGTATTTTTTCTGGTCTTTATAAGTCATCACTTCAGAAAAATGGCCTTCGGTCACGACCAATTTGCCTACATTCTTGATTTGTTCCTGTATCAGTGCCGTATCATATTCCACTGAAGACGTATCCTCTTTTTTGGTCCACAACTGGTAAATCAAAAAAGCAATGATGGCGAAAAGCACGAGGTATAAAATTTTTCCGGAACGGATGAGTGCCTGCACGAGCGGTGTCAACACATTTTTTACATCGGTTTCTGTAGAAGTTTTTCTGGTCATCTTAAAACTGTATTTGCGGAAACTGCTTGGTTAAGGTAATGATTTTTTGGTTCAGTTTGTCGAGAAATTGTTGGTGGCTTTCCGAATCGGGGTGGAACGGCTTGTGTTGCAATGCTTTTTGTATGGCATCAACGGCATCCATAACCGGAAAAACGGTGTGCTCCATCTGGGTCTGGCAGAAGCGCTCCCAGATATAGGTAATGGCCAAGGGGCTGGGATGCAGCATATCATCGGCATAAAAGCGGTAATCGCGCAACTCATCCACCATGATTTCATAGGACGGAAAATAATTGACTTCGGCCTGATACAGCGCGGCCAACAAATGCGACTTGCTCACGTTGTTTTCGACAAAACCATCCTTGATATGCCGTACAGGCGAAACGGTAAAAATAAAACGGCAATCGGGATTGATCTGCCGAACCAATGCTGTGGTATTTCGGATGGCTTTTTCAATGATTTCTACGGAAAGTAATTGTTTGTCAAACTGGTTTTGCGGCACTTTATGGCAATTCGCCACGATTGCAGCAGTGGCTTTCAGTGCATAGACCCAGGCCGTTCCATAAGTGATGATAAGATGGCTGGCTTCCATGATTTGACGGTGCGATGAGTCCAGCAAGGCGTTTAAATTACTTAAAAATTGTTCCTTTACCGGATGGCTAACTACAGAATGTACTTCGAAACAATGCCAGAGTCCGTTGTGGAAAAAAATATCTTTTTCGGTAAACAATTGCTTGTGGACCATCCTCGACACCAGTTTTTCGATGGAAACCGGATTGAACACGATGCCGAACGGATTGACGGTATGCTGAAATTTGAAATAGCCGAATTGCACCCCCATGTTTTCGGCAAAACACGAACCCAAAGCCACAATTTGGGAATCGTAATTGATTGGGTGGGCTGATTGGGCAATGGGTACTGGGGTAATAAAGTTCATGGTGGCTCTAATGAAACCCAAAAATACAAAATTTATACCGATGTTTTAGAAATCAGGAATTTGTTATATTTGTTTCGAACCACAACACAAACCACCAAAAAACCGATGCCTGTGACCTGCAAAAACTGTCATGAAACTTTTACCGGAGCCTACTGCAACCATTGTGGGCAACCGGCTGCCACGCACAAACTCGACAGCCACTTTTTACTTCACGACATCCAACACGGGCTTTTCCATCTCGATCGCGGTGTTTTTTATTCGGCCAAGGAATTGTTTACAAGGCCGGGCCATACCATACGCGAATTCATTGAAGGGCGAAGGGTCAACCACTTTAAGCCCATATCCCTGGTGGTGATACTGGCTTCGTTGTATGGGGTTTTGTACCATACGCTGCACCTCAACCTGATTACCTCTGAAAATAATGATACCATAATTGACATGAAACAAGTCAACGAATGGATTGCCACGCATTTTGCCTGGGTTACCCTGGCCACCATTCCGTTGTATACCATCGGAACCATGATCAGTTTCCGCAGGCAGGGCTACAATTGGGTGGAATTGTTTATCCTGAATACGTTCAAGGCGGCCCAGCGGTTGTTTGCCCACCTGGCCTTATTCCCGCTGTTGTATTACTGCAATGGCACCCCCCACATGAAAACCCTGAGTGCTTTTATTTATGCCGTAGACATTGTGCTTATTTTCTGGACGAACATCCAGTTTTTCAACAAAATATCGGCAATAAAAGCCTTCCTGCTTTCGGTTTTGAGCCATTTGATTTTTCTGGCCCTGTTTACCCTTATTTTGGTAATGGCGATTATGCTCTTCAAGAATTAGCCCATTTTTAAAGCTGCCTTTAGTTCCTGAAAATTAGCAATCAATTAACAGTAGCGATGCGGTGGCACCTATTTATTTGCTATTTTTGCACTGCCTTACAAGCATGCCTCTGCACTTCTTTTTTTATTATAAATCCTATTTATGAAACTACTTTACGCTTATATAAAAAAACACAAATTGTTGTTGTTTGTCGCGCTGATTATGGCCGCCATCAACATTTGTTTCAGCCTTTCCGATTCGGTCATTACCGGAAAACTCATGCAGGACTGCGGGGTGGGTATTGCCAAATACAAAGGCCGTGAACTCGATTTTATCAAGGCCGTTGGGTTCTGGCTTATGCTGTCATTGGGTGCCGCCATGGTGTCGCGGATTACCAAGAATTTCCAGGATTATTTCACCAATATTGTCATCCAACGTACGGGTGCCGAAATGTATACCGATGGCATCAAGAAATCGCTCGATTTGCCCTATGAGGACTTTGAAGACCAACGCAGCGGCGAAACCCTGAGCAAATTACAGAAAGTACGCACCGATTCTGAAAAACTGATTACACTTTCGATTTCATTGATTTTCCAGACCATTGTAGGATTCGTTTTCGTAATCATCTACATTTCGCGCATTGATTACCGCATTGCGCTGATTTTTTTGGTTTCGGCACCAATTATCGCGTTGTTGAGTTCGTTCCTCGGTAAAAAAATCAAGGTCATTTCGAGAAGGATTGTCACGCAAACCAACTCCTTGGCCGGTTCGACCACCGAAAGTTTGCGCAACATCGAACTCGTTAAAAGTCTTGGTTTGACCCAACAGGAAGAAGAGCGCCTCAATAGCAACACCCAAAAGATATTGAGCCTTGAACTGCAGAAAATCAGGTTCATCAGGAGTTTGAGTTTCATACAGGGAACCACCGTACACTTTTTGCGTACTTGTGTGGTTTTTGCCTTATATTACTTTTTGTTCGGCGATAAAATATTGGTAGGTGATTTGTTGACCATGGTGTTTTTTACCTTCTTTATTTTTGGCCCATTGCAGGAATTGAGCCAGTTCATCATCGTAAAAAATGAAACCAAGGTGTCAATGGAGAACTTCAAGTCGCTACTGGATGCCACTTCAGAATACCGTCCGGCCAACCCGAAACACATCGGCCCGATTTCCTCCCTGCACTTTGACAACGTGACCTTCCAGCACAAGAGTGCCGGTTCTCCTGCGGTGGAAAACATCAATTTTGACATCAAACAAGGCGAAACCGTGGCCTTCGTAGGCCCGTCAGGTTCCGGAAAAACCACACTGGTGAAACTGCTCGTAGGTTTGTATCCGCCAGCAAAAGGTGAAGTATTGTACAACTCCATCAGTTCGAGGGAAGTCGACTTGGTCGATTTGCGGAAGCAACTGGGTTTTGTGACACAGGACGCCCAATTGTTTTCGGGCACCATACGGGAAAACTTACTGTTTGTGAAACCCGAGGCCACCGATGCCGAATTGCTTGACGTACTGCACCGCGCGAGCTGTGACACCTTGTTGAAGCGCGCTTCGGACGGCCTCGATTCGACCATAGGGGAAGGCGGAATCAAGGTTTCAGGCGGTGAAAAACAACGCTTGTCAATTGCCCGCGCCATACTCCGCAACCCGAATTTGTTGATTTTTGACGAGGCAACTTCAGCCCTCGATTCTATTACCGAAGAAGAAATCAATTCGACCATCCGCTCGATTTCAGACAAAGACCGGATTACGGTACTGATTGCCCACCGTTTGTCGACCATCATGCACGCCGACAAAATATTTGTGTTGGAGCAGGGAAAAATCATCGAACAGGGCAAACACTATGACCTACTCGAAGAAAAAGGACTGTATTATGCCATGTGGAGACAGCAGATTGGGGAAAGGAAGTAGTTAGGGTTGATCGTACATATATCTTACTTTTATATCATAATCTGTAGTGCCGCTATCGGGATGGTCAATGGTTTTCATCGTAGCTGGGAAACCATACGAATTGTATGTGTATTCGACAAGGTCGACATCTACATCGGAAGTTGTGTTATCTGAATAAGTGTAAGATACAATGTTGTTTGTGTTTCCATGATTACCAACTTCATAAAATGTTAGTTTTTTGTATCCTAAGATAACGTTGTAAGGGTCTAGCTTGTCATCGTACCCGTAAGTAACAGTTAAAGTGACAGGATTGCCTGCCACGATGCGGTAGGTTTCGATTTTTTGCACCTGTCCGTTGGTAAAAAAAATTTTTTTATTGTAGAGGTCATCAATTGTATTCTGTGTGGTCAGGTTGCCACGAAAAAGTTGAGTAGAACAAGTTCCATCTGAGTTATAAGTATATATCGTTTTGAATCCGGTACTGTCTTGATAGGTCAAACCTTTTCTTTCAATCAGTCGCTCATTACTGTCATAGGTAAAATATTCGGTTAATTTAAGCACATTGTCTTCATAATAAGCGGTTTGCGTGATCAGATTGCCTGAATAGGTATATTTTTGATAAGTTGTTGCTGTACCAATTTTATCGAGTTTATTCCCATTATAATAAAACAATCCTGGGTAAATAATTTCAGTTGGCAACAGTCTGTCTACTTTTCTTATTACAAAACCATCTGTAGTCAATGGAATTTCAGAATCTGAAACACTTTCGCTGTCACCCGAACAAGAACTAAAAAACAAAAAAGAAATACTGAAAAGCAGGAATATTTTTTTCATGAATCAATCAATTTGCTATAAAATATTAATGCGGTTTATTCGTAGAAAAACTCATATTTCTCAGGCCAGCTGGTTCCCTGATACATGATGTTGATGTTGGTCGGATAACCCGCGGAATTGTAAAGGTAGCTATACTGCGCATTATAAACACCCGAAATAGGACCCGGGTAGGCCATCGTAAGCATGTTGTTGGAAGTGATGTAAAAATTGTCGGCAATGATAAACTTATTATAACCCAATACGTTTTTGAACGGGGATTTTTGGTTGTCATAAGTGCAATTGTATCCCGTGACCACTGTTAAATTTCCATTTTGGTAAGTGTAGCCTCGGGTTTGGGTGATTTGCTGCACATTTGAACTGTCGTAATAATAATTGGTGACCACAACTGAACCATCTGTATGGTATACAAAACCGGAATAGCTGTGCGAGCCGGTCGTACTTACGTAGTCAGCCAAGATAATCCGATCATTCGAATCATAAGTGTAATGGGTAGTGGCACCCGTAAAATAGACTTTTTTGGTAATCAGGTCACCGGTATAATAAAAATGAGTGTCGTAACCGCTTTCATTTACAGTGTAGTCGAGCTTATCGCCGTTGTAGAAATATTCCAATGAGGAATAAAGATAATAAGCCCCGCCTGAACTCAATACGTAATAGTTGTACTTTTTGAGCCTCGTACCAACCGGAGCAACCTCATCGGTTGATGAATCACCCGAACATGAAGTAAAAAGCAAAAAAGAAATACTCAAAAGCAGGAATATTTTTTTCATGTATTATATTTTGCTGTAAAGAAAACAAAAAAAAGCGGAAAACCTATTTTCCGCTTTTTTATTATCTGATAAAGTCAATGGCTTTTTCCAACGCTTCGGCAATTCCGGCAGCATTCTTTCCGCCTGCCGTAGCAAAGAACGGTTGCCCGCCGCCGCCGCCCTGGATGTATTTTCCGAGTTCGCGGACTACCGCGCCTGCATTCAGGTTTTTGGCTGCCACGAGTTCTTTGGATATATAACAGCTCAGCATCGGCTTGTCTTCATCGGCTGTGGCCAAAACCAAGAATAAATTGGTTCCTAAGGTACCCAATTCGTAGGCCAGGTCTTTGGCTCCTTCCGCGTTCAGGTCAACCTGTACGGCCAGAAACTTCACCCCGTTGACTTCTTGTATTTGCGAAGCCAGTTCCCCTTTGAGGCCTTTGGCTTTTTCCCTGAGCAATTGCTCGAGTTGTTTTTTGATTTTGGTATTTTCTTCCTGCAATGCAACGACGGCTTTGAGCGTATCCTGCGGATTTTTCAGGGTTTCCTTTATTTCACTCAGGGTATTTTCATGCTGGGCAAAATAATCTTTGACGGCCTCACCGGTGATGGCTTCGATACGACGGATTCCTGCGGCCACGGCTCCTTCAGAAATAATTTTGAAATGCCAGATTTCGCCGGTGTTTTTCACGTGGATGCCCCCGCAAAGTTCCCTGCTCTCTCCAAATTCAATCATCCGGACGTTGTCGCCATATTTTTCGCCGAACAAGGCCATTGCCCCTTTGGCCATAGCCTCAGCAATAGGAATGTTGCGGTATTCCACCAATTGAAGCTGTTCTTCAATGCGGGCATTGACAAAATCTTCCACCTGCCTGATTTCTTCATCGGTTACTTTTGAAAAGTGGGAGAAATCAAAACGCAGGTAATTGGGGTTTACGAGCGAGCCTTTTTGCTCTACGTGGGTTCCGAGGATAGTGCGCAGTGCCAGGTGCATCAAATGCGTGGCCGAGTGGTTTTTGGAAGTCGACGTCCTCAAACCCGTATTGACTTTTGCGGTAAAACCGGCGTTTACATTTTCGGGCAATTGTTTGGCAAAATGCAGAATCAGGTTGTTTTCCTTTTTGGTGTCGATGATATCAATGGTTTCGTTGGCAGACACCAGCATTCCTTTGTCGCCCACCTGACCTCCGCCTTCCGGATAGAATGGCGTGTTATCGAGAACTATTTGGTATAAGATACCGTCTTTTTTACTATCTACTTTACGGATACGGGTGATTTTGACGTCATTTTCAGTCTGGTCATAACCCACAAAAGTTTCCACATTACCCGGAATAAGTACTGACCAGTCTTCAGTAGACACTTCAGAAGCGGCACGCGAACGGTCTTTTTGTTTTTTGAGTTCGGCTTCGAATTCTGTTTCGTTGTAGGTCATGCCTTTTTCCTTCAGAATCAAGGCAGTCAAATCTTTCGGGAAGCCAAAGGTATCATACAGTTCAAATGCCTTCGCACCTGATACTTCATTGCCTTTGGTTTCGGAAACTACATTTTCCAACAATTGCAACCCTTGGTCAAGTGTGCGCAAAAACGAGGCTTCCTCTTCACGGATGACATTAGTAACCAACTGTTGCTGCGATTTGATTTCAGGGAAAAATTCGCCCATCTGGTTGGCCAAAACTTCGACCAATTTATTGATGAACGGCTCTTTGGTATCCAAAAAGGTAAATCCGTAACGGATGGCACGGCGTAAAATCCTACGGATGACATAACCCGCCCCGTTGTTGGACGGCAATTGTCCGTCGGCTATGGCAAAGGCAACGGCACGCACGTGATCGACGATTACACGGATGGCAATATTGGTCTTGTTTTGTTCTTCTGATATGTTTTTTACTTCGTTAGGCGTGTATTTCAATTTGGTGAGTTGCTCCACTTTTTCAATCAGCGGCGTAAACACATCTGTGTCGTAATTAGAGGTTTTCCCTTGTAAGGCCATACACAAACGCTCGAATCCCATACCGGTATCAACATGTTGGGCAGGTAGTTTTTCCAGCGAACCATCGGCCTTGCGGTTGAACTCCATGAACACATTATTCCAGATTTCAATCACCTGCGGATGGTCATTGTTGACGAGGCTTTTTCCGGAAACGGCTGCTTTTTCGGCCTCGCTGCGCAAATCCACATGGATTTCCGAACACGGCCCGCACGGACCTTGGTCGCCCATTTCCCAGAAATTGTCTTTTTTGTTCCCCAGGATAATGCGGTCTTCCGGAATCAAGGTTTTCCAGATGTCCCAGGCTTCCTGGTCAAAAGGGACGTTTTCTTCGGGGTTGCCTTCAAAAACGGACACATATAAATTTTCTTTGGGTATTTGGTATACTTCGGTCAGCAATTCCCAAGCCCAGTTGATGGCTTCTTTCTTGAAATAATCGCCAAACGACCAGTTGCCGAGCATCTCAAACATGGTATGGTGGTAGGTATCAAAACCCACATCTTCAAGGTCGTTGTGCTTTCCTGAAACACGGAGACATTTTTGGGTATCGGCAATCCGGGGGCTTTTCGGTGTGCCGTTTCCGAGGAAATATTCCTTGAATTGTGCCATTCCCGAGTTGTTGAACATGAGTGTCGGGTCGTCTTTCAGGACAATGGGCGCAGAAGGCACAATGAGGTGGCCCTTGCTTTCAAAGAATTGTAAAAATTGCTTACGGATGTCTTGTGATTTCATATCGGTGTTACTATTTTTTAGCGGTCATCCCTGTAACCGCACTTTGGGGATTTTATTTTTCTGATAGTTCTTTTAATTTTTGCAAAGCCAGCGGAAACTTCTCGTTCATATAATCGAGGTATTCCGGTACACAATCAATTTCTGCAGTGACTGTGGTGGTGCCTTCTGCTTCGTGGAGTTTGTACATTTCAAAACTTCCTGTCCATTTTTGGGTTTCGGCATCCAATGGCATTTCTTGTCCGTTTTCGATGTTTCCGAGGTGTTTGAAGAGGACGATTTTTTCTGGCACTAAGTAAAAAACATCGCTGAACATGCCACTCCCTGATGGCGCCATAAAATGAATGCGGTTGCCCAATTCCACTTCACCTGTAAAATAGGTTCCTGCGCAAAAGGGCTCCACCCAGTCGGTATACGTTTTTTTGCTCCACATCAAATTCCAGATGTGTGCGGCTCCGGCATTTATACTGACTTCAAATTTCAATTTTTTGATGCCGTAAAGGTAATTCCTCAAACTGGTTTTTACGATGGCATTCCATCCCATCTCGAAATTGGCCTGGCTGAAATTCGGCCCGGCATCGGCAAATGATTCGACTCCTTCATGGGTCAGAGTCACTTTGGTTTTTTCATCACCTTGCGGTTCTATTTTCCAGGCAACCACGGAACTTCCTTTGGATTGCTGCGGATGTGTCCAGGTATGCTGCAACAGTTTTCCCTGCTCAAAAGACAGAAGTTCGCATTGGTGGAAATAGGCATTGCCTCCAGATTCATAAAAAGTGAAAACGTTGCCTTGCTCCAACTTGAAATTAGAAATATCAAAATACCATATTTTCATGATTTCCGGGTTGGTAATGGCCTCCCAGACTTTTTCACTGGAAACGTCAAAAACAGCTTCTACGACAATTTTGTCCATGTTGGAATGATTAATTGATGATTTCAGGAATGGGAAGCCAAAATAGTAAAAGTTCTGATGAATTGAAACATTTTATACATTTGTCCGTATAACCATTGTGGTTCCTAAAACAGCACAAAAATAGCATAATTTAAGAAATGTCGAAGAAAGTTAAGTATTATTACGACACCGAAAGTTTGGCCTATCGAAAAATTAAACCGAGAAAGGGCACCAAACTGGGTTATGCGGCTTTGTTTCTGTTGGCTTCGGCCCTGTTTGGGTTTTTGTGTATGGTGGTTTTGATTAACACACCCTATTTTGAAACACCAAAAGCCAAGCTGTTGTCACGCGAATTGGAGAACATGAAACTGAATTATGCCATCCTGAACAAAAAAATGGACCAGGCCGATAACGTGATTGCGGCACTGGAAGACCGTGACGATAATTTGTACCGCGCCTATTTCAATTCGGCACCGATACCGACAGAAAAAAGAAAAGAAGGCTTCAGGGAGGCAGACCGCTATAAAAAATTGGAAGGTTACAACAATTCTGAACTGGTAATCAATACCACCAAACGCGTCGATATTTTGACCAAGGAATTGGCGGTACAATCAAAATCGTTGGATGACATTTTGAAACTGGCCAAGGCAAAAAACAAACTGCTTGAAGCCATCCCGGCCATCCAACCCGTGAAAAATGAAGACCTGAAACAAATGGCGTCGGGCTTTGGCTACCGCAGTGACCCCTTTACGAAAGTGCGGAAAATGCATGAAGGAATGGATTTCACCTCCAAAACCGGAACGCCCATATTTGCCACCGGTGACGGTGTCGTGAAAAATGCCGACAATTCGTTATCGGGTTACGGCAACCATATTGAAATCAACCACGGTTTTGGCTACCTGACGTTGTATGGCCATTTGAGCAAATACAAGGTCCGCAAAGGACAAAGGGTGAAACGGGGTGACGTGATTGGTTATGTGGGCAGCACCGGAAGAAGCCAGGCTCCCCATTTGCATTATGAAGTACACAAAGACGGAAAGGTGGTCAACCCCATCAATTTTTATTACGGAAACATTTCGGCTGCAGAATATGTCGCCATTTCAAAAATAGCCAATCAGGAAAACCAGTCGTTGGACTAGGTTGTTAAAACGGAAATTATGCACATAGAACTTTCAAAAGACAAATTGTATTTCAGCATTGGCGAAGTGGCTGCTGCTTTTAACGTGAACGCTTCCCTGATCCGGTTTTGGGACAAGGAATTTGATATCCTCAAACCCAAAAAGAACGCCAAGGGCAATAGGATGTTTACCCAGGAAGATGTAAAAAACCTGCAACTCATTTACCATTTGGTGAAAGAGCGTGGCTTTACGTTGGATGGCGCCCGAACACACCTGAAAGAAGGCCAGAAAAAAACGCTTGACAAGTTTGAAATCATCAACAAACTCGAAGGCATCAAGGCCGAACTGACCAGCATCAAGAACAATTTATAACCTTAATAATCAAAACAATAAACAACTTAAAAATTTAGAAATTATGAGAAAATTTTTGCCTTGGATCATCGTAGGAGCTGTCGTAGTCATTATTGTAATGTGGTATTTTTCCATTAACAACACAGCGATGCGTTACAACCAAACTACTGAAAAAGAATGGGGAAATGTCAATACCGCCTACCAAAGAAGGAACGACCTGATTGGCAATTTGGTGAATACCGTAAAAGGTGCTGCCAATTTTGAAAAAGAAACCTTAACGGCTGTTATCGAAGCAAGGGCGAAAGCTACCTCGGTTACTGTAGACCCAAGCAACATCACCCCAGAGCAATTGACGGCTTTCAATCAGGCGCAATCGGGTGTTTCATCGGCCTTATCACGCTTATTGGTTTCTGTTGAGCGTTATCCGGAACTGAAAGCCAATCAAAACTTCCTGAAATTACAGGATGAACTGGCCAGTACCGAGAACCAAATCCTAACCGCAAGAACCCGCTTTAACGAGTCTGTTGAAACTTATAACAGCTATGTATTGGGTATGCCAAGAAGCATGTTCTTAGGCAAATACAAAGAGAAAGGCTATTTCAAAGCAGTTGAAGGCGCTGAGAAACCAGTAGAAGTAAAATTCTAACGATGTCCAAAGTAGAGGATTTTTTATCCAAAGAGGAAGAAGCCGAGGTGGTGGAAGCGATCCGCCTGGCCGAACAAAATACCTCAGGCGAAATACGGGTTCATCTCGAAAAGGAAACTGCAATGGCTCCGCTTGACAGGGCCATTGAGGTGTTCCACCTGCTGAAAATGGACAATACCAAAGACCGCAACGGCGTAATTATTTATGTGGCTGTCAAAAGCAGGCAGTTTGCCATCTATGGCGATAAAGGCATCCACGAAAAAGTAGCCGATGATTTCTGGAACTGTACCAAAGACATCATGACCGGCCATTTCAAAAATGGGGAAAACTGCAAGGCTTTGGTCGAAGGAATACAAAATGCCGGCATCCAATTGCAAAAGCATTTCCCGTACCAAAGCGATGACACCGATGAGCTAACCAACGAAATATCAAAAGGATCATGATACAGATTTTCTACAGGATTGCGACCGTTATTTTGACCTTGGTGATGTTTTTGCTCAGCCAATTGGGTTTCGCGCAGTTCAAGATTCCGGAAAAGCCAAGTTTACAGACTTCTGTCTATGATTATGCCAACCTCTTGAGCGCGTCTGAGAAAACACAACTCGAAGAAAAACTCATCCGGTATTCTGACTCGACCACTACACAAATTGTAGTGGTAACCGTTGACAACATCAATGGCGAAGACATCGGCATCCTCGCCCCAAAATGGGGACATGAATGGGGTGTCGGACAAGCTAAAGAAGACAATGGGGTGTTCATTTTGTTGGCCAAGGAAGAACGCAAAATATGGATTGCTCCCGGTTATGGCGTCGAAGACCGTCTGGTGGCAGGCATTAACGGCGAAATCATCCGGAACATCATCATTCCGGAGTTCAAACAGGGAAGTTATTACCAGGGCCTTGACAAAGGTGCTGACGCCATTTTCAAGGTACTCACCGGAAAATACAAAGGCACACGCAAAGGCAATGAGGCCGGTGGCAGTGCCATACCCATTCTTGTTTTTGTCATTATTTTGGTCATCATTATCATCCTGGCTTCCAGGAACAAAGGCGGGGGTCGGAACAGCGGTAGTAACGGCGGGCCAAGCCTCCTCGACATGATTATCCTGAGCAATATGGGACGCAGCTCCGGTGGCGGATTCGGCGGTTTTGGCGGATCTTCCGGTGGAGGTGGTTTTGGCGGAGGATTTGGCGGCGGCTTCGGCGGTGGCGGATTCTCTGGCGGAGGTGCCGGCGGAAGCTGGTAAAATTACCGACAACATACAAAAATGCCTTCCGGTTTGGAAGGCATTTTTTATTTAGTAGAACATCACCCCGCCGGATTTTTTTTCCTTGTTGGCGAACTTATCGAGTTTATAGGTAAGCGAAAACATGACATATCTTTTCAGGATGGTATTTTCTTCTTCGCGCACTGCCGTGGCACTGATGGTTCTCGTAACACTTTGGTTTTGGTTGAGCAGGTCGTACACCTTGACCTTCGCCATCAATTGCTTTTGGAAAAAACTATAGGACAGGCTGGTGTTCCAAAGGAAAAAATCTTTTTTGAACCCTTCCGCAATATTGGAATTGTAATTGTAGCCGAAATCATTTCCGAAAGTCCAGTTTTTGGGCCAGAAACTTGTGAGTTGCAAATTGAATTTGTGTGTAAAATTGTTGGCCGAACTAATGACATAATTCGTAAAATTGGTATTGCTGAAGGAATAGTTATACGAAGGGTTCACGGTAAGTAATTCGCCGTATTCATACGTTACATTAACCCTTGGCGAAAAATTGTAGCTTTTGGCACTGTATTGTTGACCATCGGCAAACCCTTTCGACAGGCCGAAGTTGTTGCTCATACGCAGTTCGTAACGAAATTTATACCCGTCTTTCTTGATGGATTTGTTCCAATACACGCCCAACCAGGAATTGTAGGTACCTGACACATTATCATAGGTGGTGGTCCTTTTGCGGTTTTGGTCATAAGTAACAGAAGCCACGATTTGGTTGTCGTAAAAATTTCCACCGGTATAAAAGCCATAACCCGAACGTGTGGTATAATCAAAATTGCGGTAAGACAGGTAAATTCCGTGGTTTTTGTTCAGGTCAAGATTCGGGTTTCCGATGACGGTATTGAGCGGATTGGCCAAATCTTCTACCGGCAGCAATTGTTTGGCACCAGGCAGGCTGTATTCATAATTGTAATTCACCCAAAGGCTCTTTGATTTGGAAAAGCGGATGTTCCCATAAAAATTGATATAAGGCAACAGGTAGTTTTTGTCGAGTGCGGTACTTACATTCAGATAATCTGAATTGGTGGTGTATTTGATGATGTTGGTGCCGACATTCAGGTTCAGGTTGAGCTTGCTTTTGTTTAAAGCCAAGCCTGTGTTGGGTGTGAAAGTGTTTTCTTTCGATTCAAAACGGTTGGAAAGGGCATCGTTGAAAACAGAATAGGTACCGTCAAGCGGATTGAATTCATACGAATCCCGGCTGTCTTTTTTGTGGTCCAAAACGTGTTCCAGACCCAACTTGACCTGAAGCGAATCGGTAATCGGTTGGAAAAATTCGAACTCGGTAGTGTATTTGGCACTGGTGTTTTTGGAAGTGTTGGTTTGGTTCCGGATATCATCAGGCAAAAGCGACTGATAGAAAACCGTACGCGAATTGGCATTTTCCTCTTCAGTAGTGGACGCATTTTCATTTTCAAAAACCAAGCTCAGGCTTTTCCCCTTCTTTTTGAACGATTTGGTTACCGACAAGGTATTGGAAAAACTGGTCATGTTGTTTTCGTAAAAAGTATCGGAATTGCTTTCGTTCAGCAGGGCATTGGCACCATCAAATGACGTTTGGGAAGCGATATTCCTGTTCTTGTTGTTGGATTTGGTAAAATTGGGCTCCAGGGTAATGGTCGCCGTTGAGTCTGGCTTGAATTCGAAAACTGCTGAGGCATTGTGAACGTAGCGGTCTTCATTGGTACTGGAATTGGAATTGGTGGTAAAATTCCCGGAGGGCAGGAAATTGGTCGCGCTCATCTTCCGGTCATTTTTGGTGTTGGCACCCGAATAAAAATAGCTCAGCGAGGCCTCAGAATCTTCGAGCCATTCGTCAGAATAATTGATACCGACCAGGTTCGACCTGGTGATCCCGTTTCCGGAGCCAAAACTCCTGCCGTTGATGCCAAAGGAACCATTGTCGTTGAACCACACATTCCGGTTTCGGCCGCCACCCATATTGTCAAAAACCTCGTCCATTGAAAAACCGGTCGCATTGATGTTGTTGGAGGAAGCCAGCACGCTTATTTTGCGTTGGTTCTTGAAATAATTGAACAGCAGGCTGCTTTCATACCGTTTGTCTGAGCCATAACCGCCCATCATTTTCCCAAAAAAGCCCTTGTTCTTTTTTTCATCAATGGTCAGGTTGATACTGGCGTTATTGGAACTGGCTGCTGCTCCTGTTTTTTCCTCTTTCTTGGTCTTGGTATCGGTCACCTGTACTTTGTTGATAATATCAGAAGGCAGGTTTTGCAAAGCCACTTTGCCGTCTTTGTCAAAAAAAGGCTTGCCGTTCACCAATATTTGATTGACTTCCTTTCCGTTGACGGTAATTTTACCCTCCTCATCAATTTCAACACCTGGCAATTGCTTGAGTAAAGTTTCTACATTGGCATCCGGCCGTACCTTGAAAGAGGAGACGTTGAATTCGAGTGTATCTTTTTTGATCCTGATGGGCGGGGCTTCGCTTTTAACAACCACTTCGTCAAGGGTTTTCATCTGTTCTTTCATTGCAATGGTGCCAAAATCTTTGTCCTGGTCAATGGCAGTTAGACTTAACTTGCTTTCCTGATAGGTTACATAAGACACTTTAAGGTAAACCGGATAGGCTATTTTCTTGATTTTAAGGTTGAAATTCCCGAATTTGTTGGTGATGGTATAATCGATAACGGTGGAATCCTTGACGGATGAAAGATAGACGGTAGCCGATTCTATGGGAAGTTGGGTAACTTCATCTATGACCTTGCCTTTGAGGTTATAGGTTTGTGCAAATGAAAAACTGCAAATAAAAAGCAATACTGTGGCGTATAGATTTTTTGACATTGGGTTGGGTTTGTTTGTGGTTTGTTCCGGATATTAACTGCGAATAACGAAATTTATTATTTAAAGTGGTAATTTCTTACAAATATTTAACATTAGGTCAAAAAAAAAACCACCTGGTTTCCCAAGTGGTTTATGATACAGGTAACCCTGATTATTTTATTTTATTTTATTTTTTTCAAGGCATCCAAGGCATAAGCATCTGCTGCATCAAGAGCCAGGGTCTTGTTGAAATATTCTTTGGCTTTTGCCCTGTCTGTATTGGCGTAATAAGCCCCAATCGCATTGTATGATTCTGTGATTTTCTTTTTGTTCTTGGTAATTTCTTCTTCACCTTTGGCCAAAACAGTATCCACAAATTTTTGGTAGTTGGCGGCCATGATGTCATCTTTGTCCAGAATGTTGTTAATCCTTGCCTTGTATAAATAGGCTTCCTGATAGGTTGGGTTGGCTACCAATACGTTGTCCATGGCAAGGTCGGCATTGTTAAGCGCCACTTTATCCATGGCAGCAGGCTCTTTACCCCTGTTGTCGGTATACACCGTAAGGCCGTAGTACACATTGTCTTCGAGGTTGTTTTTAGAGTTCGGGTTGGTAATGGCGATTCCGAAAATGGCAGCTGAAATGTTGTACATTTTTTGTGTAAAATACTTTTTGCCCACTTCATTCAGATCATTGGCCATAGTCGGCTCCATCTCGACTGCTTTTTTAATGTCGGTTGTTCCGGAGGCCAGTAACGCAGCATCAACCGTTTTTCCATCCACACCAGCGGCTTTTTTTACTTTGGCCAACCCCAGATAAAGGTAATCGCGCGCAATAAGTTTGTTGGTGCCTTTGGTGGTAAAATCGGTAAGGGCAGCGATGGCAGCATCGGTATTGCCGTTTTCATAGGCTGAATAGCCAAGATAACGCAAAATCCTTGGGTTTACCTTATCCAGTTTTTTCATTTGCTCTGCTTCCACTTCAAGGGCTTTGTAATCTTTGGCCAAAATCAGGAAGTCGGCATGACGCATACGTGAGGTCAATGAATAATCGGTTAAGGTCATGTATTTTTCATAATAAGTCAATGCTTTGGCAATGTTCTCATTGTATTTTCGTGGTTCGTTGTTCCCCCACAAATAGTAGGTTTCTGCCAACTCCCTGTATACCGGACCATAGGTTGAATTAATTCTCACCACTTCATCATAGGCTTTGATAGCCTCAGTGTAAGCTTTGGCGCCTTTGAGCAAAACCCCCAGTTGCATTTTGGCACGGATGAGGGAACTGTCAAGTGTATAGGCATTTCTGTATGCCGCATAAGCTTCATTTTGATTCTTGTCTCCATAGTAGGCATCCCCCAAAGCCAATTGTACTTCAGCTGAATTCGGATTGTTGGTTTTGGCCTTGGTCAATACCTCAATCGCTGCTTTGTAATTGGGCTTATCTGAGTTCATGTATGCCTTGGCGATATAAATGTACTCCTCAACGTCTTTTTTCTTTACGTCTTTGGCCACTGCGTCAAATTTGGCTTTGGCTGCGGCGGTGTTGCCGTTATCGAGATCCATTTGACCAAAACCAATGCTGCTGAACTTGGCATCAGTGGCTGCTGTGCTTGCATTCTGGAAAGCTATTTTGGCGGAATCTTCGATATTTTGTTTCAAATAGATGTTTCCCAATAGAAAAGCGGCTTTTCCGTTGGTTTTCATTCCTTTGAGCATGGCTTTTGCTTTTTCATATTGCTCTGCATCAATGGCTTTTTTGGCCTGTTCAATATCTTGTGCCTTTACCGCTCCTGTAGCGGCCAATAAAGCGATGCTGAAAATCTTGACTTTGTTCATTTTAATTTTATTTTAATTTCTTTTCTTACTTTTTTTCTATGGTGCTTCTTATCCTGATATTACGGCTGGGTTCACGCATGGGCGCCAAACCTGATGTTAAGATAATCCGCTGCCCTTTGTCTCCGGCTATGAATGAAGCGAAACCCATTCCGAGGCCTTCGTATCCCTGACAATTGATAATATACAAAACACGTGCCAAAGGATATTTCCTGGTCGCCACATTGTCTTGGCTCGGGTAGATGTAGTCTTTTGTATCGGTGCCTTTTACGCTGAGTACGCTTACCTGGTCTACACTGTTGCGCATTTCCGGCTTGGGCTGGTAAATCCAATTAAGGCCTACGACGCCGACCATCCCATCATTTTTGGCGATGTAATTGATAACATCCTCGTTGGTCTTGAAAGAAAAAACGCCTTCTTTCGGGAGTGTACTGATTCCGGCCAATTCACATAATTGTCTGGCGGTACTTGAATTCGGATTGTCAAAAACCAAACCTTTGATTCCGTTTTTGTTTCCTTTCATGAAGTCAATCACATCCTGAACAGCAATTAAGGTGTCATTGGATTTTTTGTTCCTGATGAAAGTGATGGCATCAATGGCAAAAGCTGTAGTTCTGGGCTCAATTTTTTTGTGCTTGAAAAAAGCCTGTTCGTCTTTGTTGAGTTTCCTCGACAAGATGGCAATGTCGGCAGTACCTTTGGTTAAGGAGAGAATGCTTTCTTTTTCTGATTGTGGAACCAAGGTGATTTTTGTCTGATAATTGTTTTCAAAGATAGCAACCTGGTCTTCTATTATCGGCAAAAGGGTCTCATCTACCAAAAAGGAAGTTTTGCCTTCAATAATTGTATCGCTCTTGGGCGCATTGGAATCCTTTTTTTTACATGAAAAAATAAGCCCTGCTATGAGAAGGCTTAGTGCAAAAAAATATTTTATGCTTTTTTTCATGTGGTGCGGTTTGAATTAAAGAAGCGCAAAAAGCGGATAAAGGCATACACTATCAACAGTAAACCGAAAGCAATACGGTAATGAAACGGCATTTTCAAAGGTAGTTTTTCCCAAAATATGATGACCATGCCAAGTGTTAAATATATCAAAAAAAACAACATGCCCATAAATAGAAGAAATCGCTCATTAAGCGATTTCTTCTGATAATTATTCCAAAAGTCTTTAAACATTATTCTGATGCGGTTTCAATAGCAATAGGTAATTGATAAGAACACCTAACTTTTTTACCATTCTGCTCTGCCGGCGTCCATTTAGGACACTTTTTCAATACACGGATGGCTTCTGTTCCGGTACCGTAACCAATATCTTTCAATACTTTGATATCAGTCAATGAGCCGTCTTTTTCAACTACAAAAGAAACAATAACCCTTCCTTTCAAACCTTCTTCATTGGGAGGATTGTAATTGTTTTTTATAAAGCTGAGGAACTTTGACATCCCTCCCGGAAATTCTGGTTTTACTTCGATACCGGCAGAGTTGTAGATACTGTTGTCTTCCTCAACTACTGCTTTCTCACCATTTCCTACAGGCTCAACGGTTGCTGGAGCATCCGGATCACCTTCAATAGTTTTATCTCCGATTTTTTTATCTTCTAATTCTTTTACTTTTGGTGGCTCTTCTGTCACTTCTTCCGCTTTAGCTACAACGGGTTTAACAAACTTTACCTGATCCACTTTTGGAGGCGGCGGCGGAGGTGGCGGAAGATCCTTTGGAATCTCTTTTGGCGGTAATTTTACCGTTGTGATTTTTTGGTCTAAAACCGTCTCATCTTCTCCATCGGGAAGTAAATTAGCCAGTACAGGTATACTAACCAAGAAAGTGAAAATAATACCTCCAATAATAAGAGATCTCATGGTAGTCTTACCATTCATTTTTCTTAGGTCGTAAGCGCCATATAATTTGTTTCGTCCTTCAAAAACGACATCCAGCCATTGGCTTTTTAATAAATCTAATTTCATAACTTTTCTTTTTTAATTAGATTGAGGATTAGTAGTTTTTTCTGTTGCTGGAGAATTTGCTCCATTTCCGAGTAATTTGGCTTCTTCCGGTGAAAACTCATTTACAATGGCGTAGGTAGGAACACCTACGATTGCCATTTCATCGAGTACATCAACTAAATTACGATAATTCGATTTCTTACTTGGTTTGATAATTACAATCATTCCTTTGTCTTTAGTTCCTGTATATTCAAGAACAGCTTGTTTTTGTTCTAACAAAATTTTACGAAGACCATCCTTACCATATTCAACAGTTTTTGGCGCAAATTTTGGCGTAGCCAAGAAACCTCTAAAAATTTTCAAATTATTATTTTCTCCCATCAATATGGTTACTGTACGATTCTCATCTACTTTCTGCTTTGTATCTGTCGTATCATTTTTATCTGGCAAACCCAAATTCATCGATTGGGGTTTAGACAAGGTCGTGGTAAGCATGAAGAAAGTGATTAATAAGAAAGCCAAATCTACCATAGCCGTTAAGTCTACTTTAGAATTTTGCTTTTTACTTCTTACTTTCTTACTGCCTTTTTTACCACCGCCGTCGTCGGTATTTAATTCAGCCATTTAGTATTTTTTTAAATTATTTTTCTTTTCCTCTCAAACCAGTAACCAAACTAAAGCTATTGATTTTTTGGTCTTGCAAAATATCCATTACTTTTTTGATTACAGGATACTCTTCTTTAGCATCACCTTTTATGGCGAGTTCCAATTCTTTGTCATGCAACTCAATGTTGGCAATTCGGGCATTTTGAACCCATTCTGCCAATTGATTATCCAAAGAATCTTTTGGGATTCCCGGTTGCTGAACATTCTTTCTGTCTGCTGGTTTCATATCGAGAATCTGCTTGAGATTCTGAACAGGAACACCAAAGCTTTCCATTATTGCAAACTTATTTCGATCTTCATCAGAAAATGTAACTCCATATTTATTACCCATTAATTCCAGGGTTCTAATACGAACATCTTTTCCTTTAACATCAAAAAACACTTTACCATTACCTACTGTTAAAGTAGCCAAATCTTTTTCAGGCAACTTAGTCTGCACAGTAGATGCAGGTGTAGCAACAGGCATTACTTCAGGAACTTTAGCAGTAGCAGTCAAAATAAAGAACGTAAGCAAAAGGAATGCAACATCACACATCGCCGTCATATCGGTAGATGTTGACTTTTTTTTCATTTTTATTGCCATTGTTTTATATGGTATTATCGATAGTAACTATCGAAATTATTGTTTTAAACTACCTCTGAAATGTCTGTAAGTATTAACGATAGTAGTACCTGCTTCATCAATTGCATAAGTAAGACTGTCGATTTTTGAAGTAAAGAAATTATAACAAATAATTGCTAAGGCAGAAGTTGCAATACCTGTTGCAGTATTGATAAGTGCTTCAGAAATACCATTTGCAAGTTCAGCAGAATCTGCTCCGCCTCCACCAGCTAATCCGGCAAATGCTTTAATCATACCTGTTACAGTTCCTAACAGTCCCGCAAGAGTTCCTAAAGAAACCAGTGTAGACAAAATAGTCATGTGTTGTTCTAACATTGGCATTTCCAATGAAGTTGCCTCTTCAATTTCTTTGTGAATGGTTTCTGCAGCTTCTTCACTATTGAACCCTTCTTTTTTAACATCTTGGTATTTTACCAAAGCAGAACGGATAGCATTTGCTACAGAACCTTGTTGCTTATCGCAGGTTGCAATGGCTTCGTCAATATTTCCTGATTTTATGCTCGTTTGAACATTTTTCATAAAAGCATCTAAATTACCTTTACCTGTAGCTTTAGTTATTACAAAATATCTTTCAAAAGAGAAAACAACAACCATTAATAATAGCCCCATCAAAACAGGAACAATTGGCCCTCCTTTGTAAACCATTGCCAAATAATTTCCTTTTAGCGGTGAACCAGTATTTACACCACCTTCAAAATTTGATCCTGCACCCATGATAAAGTTCCAGACAAGAACTCCAATAAAAATACATGCTACAATCACAATTCCAGAGAACATACTTCCTGCTCCATTTGACCCTTTTTCTTTTTTAACGTTTGCCATTTTTAAAATTTTTAATGTTTAAAATAATTTATTAGTTTTTTTTAGTTGTTAATAAACTTGAATAGGAGCAAATTTAATTTTTTAGTTGAAATAAAAAAACTTTTTTTGCTAATTATAACATTTGCTTAATCTGATATTTCACAACATTTTGAACTAATTTTTGCATTTTTAAAATTATTACAATTAAATATTTGGTTTTTAATTAATTATACCTCATTTACTTGATATCATAACGCCAATAAGGCTATTAATAGTATTTTTCTGTTGATAAGTATTTTATTGTTTGACCGTTTTGCTTCCCACTGAAAACAGCCAAAAAATACTATCTTGCACTATATTTACCGTAAGTTTCAATCCAATTCCATAAAAAATGAGCAATAAGGCCGCTTTTATACAACACATCAACGAAGGTTATACCTCAAAAGGCAACAGCATTATCTTGGGTGCCGCCCTCTTGGATGGCGAAGCTGTTGGCGATACACAAGTAAAGATTCCTGTAAAAACACTTAACCGTCATGGTTTGATTGCAGGCGCCACCGGAACCGGAAAAACCAAAACCATACAAGTCCTTTCAGAACAACTCTCTTCCCTCGGAATTCCGGTACTGATGATGGATATCAAAGGGGATTTTTCGGGCATTGCCAAACCTGGCGAAGAAAAACCGTTCATTACGGAACGCCATGCCAAAATCAACATCCCCTATCAAACCGCTTCCTTTCCGGTAGAGCTAATGACGCTCTCTGCCCAAGACGGCGTAAGGCTGCGCGCTACCATTTCAGAATTCGGACCGGTATTGTTTTCACGCATTCTTGACCTCAACGACACACAGGCCGGTGTGGTTTCAGTCATTTTCAAATATTGTGACGACCTCAAGATGCCGTTGCTCGATTTGAAGGACATCAAAAAAGTACTCAATTATATTACAGAGGAAGGCAAAGACGAAATCAGCGAAGCCTACGGAAAAATATCGACCGCGACCACCGGAACGATACTGCGTAAAATTATCGAACTCGAACAACAGGGCGGTGATTTCTTTTTTGGCGAAAAATCCTTTGAAATTGACGACCTCATGCGCATAGACGAAAACGGCAAAGGCTATGTGAGCATCATCCGCCTGACCGACATACAAGACAAACCCAAGTTGTTTTCTACCTTCATGCTGAGCCTTTTGGCCAAAATTTACCAGCAGATGCCCGAAATTGGCGATGTGGAGCAACCTGAATTGGTGCTGTTCATAGACGAAGCCCACCTCATATTTGACGAAGCCAGCGAAGCCCTGCTCGACCAGATTGAAACCATCATCAAACTCATCAGGTCTAAAGGAATTGGCGTATATTTCGTTACCCAGAATCCGATGGACATCCCGAAAGGTGTTTTGGCACAATTGGGGCTCAAAATACAACATGCCCTGAGGGCTTTTACTGCCAATGACCGGCAGGCCATCAAACAAACAGCAGACAATTACCCGTCGTCTGATTACTATAAAACCGATGAAGTGCTCACGGCCCTCGGCATTGGGGAAGCTTTTGTCACCGCACTCAGCGAAAAAGGCATCCCGACCCCATTGGCCGCCACGATGATGCGCGCACCGATGAGCCGTATGGATGTTTTGGTAGCCAACGAAATTGCCGAAATCAATGCCAAATCAAAATTGGTCAGGAAATATGCCGAAGCCATCGACCGTGAAAGTGCTTATGAAATGCTGACCAAAAAAATCGACATGGCGACAGCACAGGCCCAGGAACAGCAAGCTGAAGAACAGACACGGGAAGAAACCAAAAGCAGCGGACCCAGCACGGCGGAAGTCATCGGAAAATCTGTGACCAAGGTGGTGACCAGCGCCAGTTTCATAAGAGGCGTTTTCGGGATTTTGATGAAAATATTCAAGAAGTAACAAGACCAAATGAAAAGTTTCCTGACGATAGGTTTGTTGGTGTTATCCAATATCTTCATGACCCTGGCCTGGTATGGGCATTTGAAATTCAAGGAACTCAAATGGTTTGAAAATGCCGGCTTGATTGCCATTGTTTTCATCAGTTGGGGATTGGCCCTTTTTGAATACTTTTTCCAGGTGCCGGCCAACCGGATAGGTTATGAAGGCAATGGCGGGCCCTTTTCGTTGTTGCAGCTGAAAGTCATCCAGGAAGTGATTACACTGGTCATTTTTGTACTGTTTTCGATGCTGTTTTTCAAAACGGAAACCTTGAAATGGAACCATATCGTAGGCATGTGCTTTTTGGTGCTGGCCGTTTATTTTATATTTAAAAAGTAAGGAAAGACACACAACATGAAAAAATACCTGATTCAAAAATCGCCTTTCGTAGTACCGACTACAGACGGAAAACTCATAGAAGAACACCACGGCATCCCCACCACTGGTAACCACGACATTTCGATTGCACACATGGTAGCACCACCACATTGGAGCGAACCGTTCCAGACACCGGAATTTGAAGAATACACCTATATCATTTCAGGGAAAAAGCAATTTATCATTGAAGGGGAAACCTTGGTTCTTGAAGCCGGGCAATCGATCAAGATTGAAGCCAATACCCGGGTGCAATATTCCAATCCGTTTGATGTGCCCTGCGAATACCTCGCCATCTGCAAACCTGCTTTTGATTTCAATAAGGTGCATAGGGAAGATTAACAGTTCGGCCCGGGTGGAAGTGAAAAGCCTTTTGCCATGAAAAACCAACTTTTGCCGCTTGACGGAAGCGACCAACGGAAGCTTACGGAAAGCCAGCAAAATGGTTTGGAATAAAAAAGCTTGCAACGGACGACCGGATGGGCCGCCAAAAACTACTGCAACAAAGCCATTATTTTCTGCTCAACGGCTTCGCTGTTCCAGTTTTCGTGAATGTTGGGCATCTGCATGACTTCTTCCATGATTTTGTTCTGGAAATCACCTATGGCCAAGGCTTCGGAATACGGCTGAAGGCTGAAGGTGACGCGGCTGTACAAAGGCATCCATTTATCTGGGTGCTTGTCTGAAAACCACTTTTCTATTTTCTTCTGGAGTAAAAAATCAGGGTCGGCGGTTTTGGCACTCATTTCCATGAAATTGCGGCGGGAGAGCTCGGCAATGGCATCGGCATTGGGTTTGCGCGACTTTTCGTATTCGGAGAAAATGGTTTTCCAGTCGTCGCCGTATTGTGCCATCATTTCGTTCAAAATCGTAATGTCTTCAAAACCGGCGTTCATGCCATGCCCGTAAAAAGGAACGATGGCGTGGGCCGAATCGCCAATGAGGGCGACCTTGTCTTCATACGTCCACGGATAGCACTTCATGATGGCGAGGTAACTGGTGGGGTTTTTGAAGAAATCGCGCACCAAATCTGGAATGACTTCCTTGGTATCGGGAAAGTATTTGGCAAAGAAATCGACCAGCGTTTTTTCGTCTTTTAATTGTTCAAAGGAATTTTCGCCTTCAAACGGCATGAACAGTGTACAGGTAAACGAACCGTCCAGGTTGGACAATCCCATGAGCATGAAATTGCCGCGCGGCCAGATGTGAAGGGAATTTTTGTCTATTTTGTGCGAACCGTCTGCATTGGCCGGAATGTGCAATTCTTTGTAGCCCAACTTCATGAATTCCTGCGAATAATCAAACATGCTCTGGCGCTGCATCCGGTGGCGGATTCTTGAAAATGCCCCGTCAGCCCCGAAAACCTTGTCATATTTCAGGTCGGTCCAGGCGCCTCTTTCGGTTTCGCCGATGTGTAAGGTGGCATCGGCCAGGGTGACGTCCCAGATTTTGTGATTGAAGAAAAATACCACGCCTGCTTCCTCAGCCAAATCAATCATCCTTCGGTTGAGTACGCCACGGGAAAGGGAGAAAATGGCCTCACCTTCCTTACCGTAATATTGGTATTTCAGTTCGCCGCCCAAGGTATGGATGGCGCGTTTGTCTACCGGAATGCCGATTTTGCGTATTTCATCTTCCAATCCTACATCTTTCATGGCTTTCCAACCCCTGTTTGACATCACCAGGTTGATGGAACGCCCGGAAAATTCGACCGTCCTGATGTCGGCGCTCCTGTCGTATACATGAACGGTGTGCCCTTGTTTTTTAAGATAGATTGCCAATAAAGTGCCGACCAATCCGGAACCTACGATGGCAATTTTTTGAGGGGTTTGCATGAAGATGGTTTAAACGGTTTTTATGATATACAATTCGGCCTTACGGTCTCGGGTACAAATTTACTTTTTTAACAATTAACGGCATTTATTTTTGGCAATTATTTCGGCAGGAATACCAATTTTGTCGAGGTGGCGGTGATTTCTTTTTTGTTCATTTTCATCTTGCGGAATTTGCCCTGCATGTACAATTGGGTCTGATCGTCGTAATGGGGGCTCATCGGGTTACCGGATTGTCCTGTCGGCAGGATGCTGACGCTGTTTTCAAGGTCTGAAAAATCAATAATCCTACGTGTGGACGGGCCAGCCTTTACCTCATAAACACCTTCTTCATTCAACGGAAAAAGCTGGTTGTTGATGACTTCATTCGAGCCAGCTGCTTCAAAAGGACCGATGTTGAAAAAACGGCGGAACAAGGCCACTTTCCCGATGGGATGCTGGTACTCGACGGTATGCACTTTCTTCCAGGCCCAATTTTTTTGGTCTCCCAACTGATTTTCCAAAGCGGAAACGGCTTCAGTAAAAGACTGGTTCAGGATGGATGCCCGCGTTTCTTTTTTGCCTTGGGTCTTGACATTATCCCACCAAACCGAAGTTTCATTGGCACTTTGCCCGGCAATAAGTTGCTTGACGATGTGGGTGCCCAATAAAGCATTGAAGTCGTCTTTGCCCAATTCGTCTTCAAAAGTGGCCTTGAGGTAGGTATACAACCATTTGTTGTAAAGGGCCGGGGCGGTATCGTTGGGGTTGTGGGTGCCTTTCCAGTTTTTTAAAACCTTAAGGGCTTGCTTTTGACTTTGATTCATGGATTTTTCCTCCAAAACAGTCATCCAGTTGGCCAACACGCTCGTAGCTACTACCGAAGTATTGTCGGTCATCATGTGTTCTACATCCGAAACAGTCCAATTGTTTTTGGGTGCCAGGAGTGCGTCAATCCTTTTCGCGCGGTCCTGGGGCAGGTAATAACCCGGATACAGGTAGCCGTCGATGGCTTCGGGTTGGTTGTTGGCCGAATACACATAATGCCAGGGCGGATTGATGGCCAATGGGTTTTTGGAAAACGGCAGGAATTCTTTTTTGTCATCTACCCCGTTGCTTCCGTCAAGGATGAAATTCGGATTGACTGAGGCCTCCAGTTTATACAGTTTACCCGAAGTAATCCAGGCGATGTTGTTTTGGGCGTCGCCATACATCACATTGAGGCCCGGCGCATGGATCAATGCTATCTTATCGTGAAAATCATCAAGACTTTTGGCATGACTTAACGAATACACCGCATCGAGTATCTGGTTTTTTTGCTGGGTATAAATCCAGGACATGGCCACTGGGCTTTTGCTTTTTAAAGTGGTCAGTATATCATTCATCACAGGGCCGTGAATGGTTTCTTTTATTTTCAGTTGAACCGAAGCGCTGTCTTTGACTTTTATGGTTTTGGTATGGACGGTAAATTCCCTGAAACCTTCTGGTGTTTCGTATTGGTTCGGGTTTTGGGGGTTTACGGTTTCCCTGAACAAATCAAGATCGTCGTTTTCAAACATGGTCAGCCCGTAAGCGTATTGCCGGTTGTGCCCCAAAAGCGGAAAGGGCGTTCCGGCCAGGTAATACCCATACATTTCGTGTTTTGGGGTTATGATATGGGCTTCATACCAGGTTCCGGGTTGGGAAAACCCAATGTGCGGGTCATTGGCAAAAATCACTTTGCCGTTTTTGGTTTTCTGTGGGCCGATTACCCAGCTGTTGCTGCCAATAAAAGGCGGAATTGGAGATTGGTCAAGCAGACCGGCTACAGCTTTGGAAATCTGGGCATAATCGTTTGATTTACCCGGATAGCTTTTCAGACGGGTTTTTGACAATGCCCCATCAAGGCCAAAATCTTTGAGGTATTCCATGCCGAACTGTTCCCGGACATCAGTCAGTAAGGGGTCTGTTTTTTGGGCCATGGCGAAACTGAATGACATGAAGCCGAAAATATTATACACATCCTTTAAGGTATATTTTTCCTTTTTGATACCCACCAATTGGAATTCGACTGGGGTTTTGCCCTTTTCAATGTATTGGTTTACGCCATTTAGATATGCCATTGCAAGCCTATAGGTTTCGGAATTTTTATCTAAAAGGGCTATTGCCTTTTCGGAATTTTCATCAATACCCAATCCGGCAAAAAACAGGTCGTTCTTCAGGGCCTTGCTTCCAAAAATTTCAGAGAGGCGCCCGGGTGCAATGCGCCGCATGAGTTCCATCTGCCACAAACGGTCTTGGGCATGCACATAACCCAGCACGGTCATCGCATCTTTTTCGGAATTGGCATAAATGTGTGGCACGCCGAAATCATCAAAATAGACGGTGGTTTTTTTGGATATGTTTTTGATGCCGATTTCCCCTTCGTAGATGGGCTTGGTGGTCTGAAGGTAAACAAGCAAAGAGAGTAACAGCAACACCAAAACTACGAGAAACAGCAGTAGTATTTTTTTTATTTTTTTCATGAATAGGTTTTGACCTATCAATATTACGATTTTTTCAGACAATAAAAAATGGTTAGCCACAAAGTGTGACCAACCATTTAACTAAATATATAGAGGCAGTAAATTATTGTTTGGCAGCGTCTTTTTTCTTTTTTTCATTGTCGATGATGGCTCCAGTCCCTGCGCCTACTCCGGCTCCGGCCAATCCGCCGATGATGGCTCCCTGGCCTTTTTTCTCACTGACAACCGCTCCGGTTATGGCGCCGACCCCAGCTCCGATAAGGGCGCCTTTAGCAGCACCACTCATCCCTTTTCTTTTTCTCTCCACTGTTGTCGTAGTACCGGGGGTAGTTTGATTCACCACCACCGTTTTGCGCTGCAGGGCCGCTTCTTTTTCTGCTTCGGCTTTGGCGAGGGCGGTATTCATGGAATCGATTAGCTTTTCTTTTTCAATGGCTACTTTCATGGAGTCAATACTGGCTTGTTTTGCCTTCTCTATTTTTTCCTGATTCTGACAGGAAATGATGAGGAACGATAAAATTATCATATAAGTTGCTTTCATGATTTCTGGTTTTTAAAGATTGAACAACAAAGAAACCAAAGCCTGTGCATTTTCAGGTTACATAATTTCCTGGCTTTTTTATAAAATTCCGATGACTTGGTTGGTCTAATTCTGCGTCGTTATTGCAGAATGTGATTTTTTTAGTACTTTTATTGTAAAATTCAACACTACTCAATCACAGCCTATGAAAAAAACACTACGCTATTTTGCCCTATTTGTAACGGTCATTACGCAAGCGCAAACCTACAACAGCTCTGGCCCATTGCCCATTGCAGACGGAAGTTTGGGCTGCGGAAGTAATTCTGCCACACCCGGACTTACCACCAGCACCATTGTAGTACCGTTGACAGGAAACCTTGCCAACCCTGCCTCACTATCGATTAATCTCGATTTGACCCATACCTGGATAGGCGATCTTACCGTTGAAATTGAAACGCCAACCGCTACTAAATGTGCCCTTCTGAAAAGAATCGGGGCTACAGGAGCTACACCAGACACCGACTGTGGCGACAACTCCAACTTTGCAATCGGAAACATTTTGAGTTTTAATTCGACCAATGTTACACCAATTGATTTTGCTGCCGGTACTACTGCCTACAACATTCCCGGAGGCAGTTATGCGCCTACCGGTGCTGACCCCACAGTGTATCCGAACACGGCTTCCCTTTGTGATTTGACGACCTTCCTTAACGGACAGCCAATCAGCGGAACCTGGACTTTGCACGTGAGGGATTCGGGAGGCGGCGACACCGGTACCATCAATGGATGGTCTTTGGTATTCACCACATTGAGCAATGAAGAATTTTTGTTTAACAATGCGGTTTCCGTTTTGGGAAACCCTTTTGAAAACGAATTGGTTGTAAAAGTCAATAACCTGAATGCTTCCCAAGGTAATATAAAATTGTATGCCATGGACGGAAAACTGGTCAACCAAACCAAACTTACCCATTTTGAAACAAGTACAGCCATTGAAACTGCATCCTTGGCAAAAGGCGTTTATTTGTTGGTGGCCGAAATCGATGGAATAAACCAGAAAGCCATCAGGGTAATCAAAAAATAAACCTGATCAAAATCATAAAAAAAGCCGGAATATTTCCGGCTTTTTGTTTTTATTGAAATTGTATTTTCTTTCCGGTGTCCAAGCCGTTGTTTTTGGCCAGTACCCCACACATGTGGAACAACATCCGGGCCCCGACGTTGCCATCCCAATCGTCATTTTCGCCAGGCGCTACTTCGACCAGGTCAAAGCCGATGATTTCCTTGCCGCTGGCAGCCAATTTGTTGAACAGGTAAGCAGCCTGTTCGAATGAAAAGCCACCCGGAACCGGCGTTCCTGTATTCGGGCAATACCAAGGATACATGCCGTCAATATCAAAACTAATGACCACTTTCTGGGGCAAAGCCGAAATGATTTCATCGCATTGTTGCTGCCAGGTTTTGCCTTCAAATCCGGCTGCTTTGAGGTCAGCATCGGTATGCACCAACACACGGCCATTTTCTTTGGTTACAACCCCTACTTCCTGCTCGCAGAAATCACGGATACCCACCTGTACAATTTTTGAAATTTGTGGAATCTGCAGCGCATTGTACATGATGGATGCATGGGAATAAGTAAAACCCTCATAGGCGATGCGCAGATCCATATGGGCATCAAGGTGAAGAATGCCAAAATGATCATGCTTGCTGGCCATAGCTTCGTAATAACCCAATGGTGTGGAATGATCCCCACCGAGCAACACTACTTTTTTGCCTTGGTTCATCCAATGCAGGACTGTTTCTTTTACCTGGGTATGCAAATCGCGGCATACCGCGTTGATGTTGGCCAGATCAGCCATTAAGGCAGGATGATTGGTCAGGTCTTCACCAGCTTCCAAAGCCGCAATAATGGGCTGGGCCATGGCTTTGTAATAATCGGAATCGCGTTTCCATTTTTCTGGGATTTCTGCATAATACAGGCCGAGCTTCCATAATTCGGGAAAATCCTGATGGTTCAGATCCACCTGGAAAGACGCATCCAGTACAGCCTCCGGGCCATCTGATGCCCCTGCCCCGTAACTTACCGTTACTTCCCATGGCACGGGTATGATGATGATTTCTGATTGTTCGGCAGAAAAGGGCAGGCCAAAAATGGTGGCATCGGCCAAACCGGGTTGGGAAGGGTCGAAGTTTTTTATAATTTGTTCTTTATTCATTTTTTGAAGAATTTTTGCAAAGGTAAGAATGTTTAAGCCATTACCCTAGTTGATTTAAACCAATAAAAAAACCACAACAAAGACCAGGCTTCATTGTGGTTTGATAAAAGTATAGTAAAATTATTCTTTGATGAATTTATGCGTTGCTTTTGAAGAAACAAACTGAATGGTGTAGATACCAGTTGCCAATTCAGAAACATTGATGGTTTGTTCATTGCTGCTGATTTTGGCCTGCATCACTTTTTGACCCAATACATTATAAATACTTACGCTTTCATTGGCATCAAAATTACCTTTTACAGTAATCTGGTTTGAAGCAGGATTCGGATATACCACAACGTCATTAGAATTAAACTCGTTCACACCCAAATTTGGGGTAACGGTCAAATTCCAAGTCCTGACTACAGAATTTCCACCAAGGGTAGCAGTCATGGTAATTACATGAACTCCCGGGGCCAAAACTGTACCTGGAAGCGGTGATTGTGTTACCGTTGCATTACATAAAGGCGAAATAGGATTGGCCTGTGATACATAGTTCCCCAACGAATGTACATTTCCGGCTCCGGCCGCAACGGTCAAATCAGGAAGGGCCTGCATGGTCAGTGCCAATGTAGGCATGGTGTAACCTGCGGCACTGAATTCATCAGTCATAATTGCGATATCAGCGCAAGGGTAATTCATATTGATTGCAGCAAGCCTAACGGCGATGGCTGCATTTTGTTGGTTGGTGCTGCTATTGGTAAGTGCTAATCCTTCCAGGAATGCTTTATCCGTTTTTGTACGACCTATTGAAGTCCATATCCTCATAAGTGCCGATGCCCAAATCTGACCATCGGTATGAATGGCTCCTGTTAAATCTGCTGGATAAAGACCCGTATAATTGGTTATCCTCCCTGCCCAGCAAGTATTGTGTCCGTCCCAGCTGAACATGTAGTGGTAAGCTGCATCGGTAGGTTGCCATTGGTTAAGACTCCAACTGTAAGATTGTGCCCAATAATCTCCATTACCTTCACCAATCAAGCTCGAAGCGCTCCCGTTGGTCATCCAATCGTGCAAGCCGTGGCCCAATTCGTGCCAAATTACGTCGGCATCTTCGGCATCGTCTACACAACCTTCTCCAAAAGCCAAACGATCGGCAGAAGGGATATAATGTGAATTATCTGCACCATTCAAACCGGAAGGGTCAAAATGTACAACGCCTGAATTCAATGCCGGACGGCAGTTGATTCCTAAGGTTTCATTGATGTAACGCATACTTTTGTCCAAATGATAAAACACATTTACGGCTTCAAAAGCATTATTATCTCTGGTAAAACTAAAATTATTCGTAGCTTGGGTGAATAAACTTGTAGTAGGCGCTTCAAAATCTTTTATTTCTGCATAGGAGCTTTTCAGCAGATAAACCCCCGCAGTTAAATCAATCTCTGGCAAGGTTACGGCGGTTCTGGCTGCTGCCAATTGGGTAGTGTTGGCGTCATTGCCATCAACATAACCAGTTGTGCCATAGGCGACATGCGCAAAAGACAATGGATCAGACAGGTAAACCATGGCAGTACCCGTTACAAAAGCAGCAGTAGCAGCAGTTTCTGTTTTTCCAGCAATCTCTTTTGTTGGTTTCTTTGGCTCTTTTTCCTTGTCAGTGTGGTGATAAATAGCCACATCTTTAGTACTTAAAACCGCTCCGGATTGTGCATCAACCAATACTTCCCAACTTCCTTTACCGTTGGCAGGATTGGTTACTACCTTGTAAACCAATTTGGTTTGGTTATTGACTTTGGCCACTACCAGATTGTTCTCTGCTACTTCATAGCCTCCGTCGATTTTGAGGATTTCCTTTGAGGAATTCAAAGCAGCTTGTTTGGAAACAGCAGGAACTGTTGCAATGTTTTCTATCGTTTTGTCATAAGAATTGGAACTGTAGACCAATTCACCGGAAGGGTTAAAATTGACCACAATTTCCGATTGATTGACCGGAACATCATTTAGCATTTGCTGAAAACGCAAGGTTTCACCTGCTAATCCTTTCCTTACAAAAGACAATTTGAAAGAGTGGAAAGGCGCTATTCCCAATTCCTTTTCATTGGCTTTAATCCAGTTTCTTGCTGCGGTCTCTTTTGCAGAAGTAACCTGTGAAAAACCAGAGTAAATCGTGCATAATAACAATGCAAGTACTAAGTGTAATTTTAATTTCATTTTTTGGTTTTTTAGTAAATAGGTTGTAAATATATTAATTTTCAGTATTTTAAAAAATAATTTATTGGCAATTTGTCACAATTCCCGTCTTTAAGATTTGTCCAAAATGATACATATCGGCATAAGAAGTATACAATGGCACGGGTGCCAGACGGATGACATTCGGTTCGCGCCAATCGGTAATCACGCCGTTTTTCATTAGGTAGTCAAACAGGCTACGGCCTTCGCCATGCAGAAAAACTGACAATTGGCAAGCCCTTTCTTCCTGGTTGGCCGGGGTAATGATTTCAAAACTGCTGTCGACTTCCTTGTCAGTTTCGTGAAGGATGAATTCTAGGTAGGCCGTAATTTGGTTTCTTTTGGCTATGAGTTTTTCCATGCCGACTTCAGCAAAAAGCATGACCGAGGCCAAGTAAGGCGCCAGCGAAAGTATTGGAAGGTTGCTCACCTGCCAACCGCCTGCGCCCTGAACCGGATCAAAATCGGGTTCCATCTTGAAGCGGCGTTCTTTGTTGTGCCCCCACCAGCCGGCAAATCGCGGTAGGTTGGTGTGGTGGTGTTTTTCGTGGACAAAGCATCCGGAGGCATTACCGGGTCCTGAATTCATGTATTTGTACGAACACCAGGCCGCAAAATCAACCTGCCAGTCATGGAGTTCGAGCAGGATGTTACCAGCGGCGTGGGCGAGGTCAAAACCTACAACAGCACCTACTTTATGGCCTGCTTCGGTAATGGCTTTCAGGTCAAAAACCTGTCCGGTATAATAGTTGACGCCCCCAAACAACACCAAGGCCAGTTCGTCGCCCACTTCACTGATTTTGGCCAAAATATCTTCGAGGCGGATGTTGTGCTCGCCTTCCCTGCGCTTGATTTCAACGATGGCGGCTTCGGGTTGGTAACCGTGGTGGATGACCTGCGACTGGAACATGTATTGGTCTGATGGAAAGGCTTTTTCCTCACAAATGATTTTATAACGGGTTTTGGTCGGACGGTAAAATGACACCATCAACAGGTGTAGGTTGACGGTAAGCGTGTTCATCACAGTCACTTCAGACGGTTTGGCCCCCACGATTTTACTCAGGGGTTCCGCAAAGCGCTCCTGGTAATCCCACCAAGGCTTTTCGGCATAAAAATGGCCTTCGACGGCGAGTTTGGCCCAATCGTCCATGACTTCATCGACATAGGTTTTGGCGCTTTTGGGTTGCAGCCCGAGGGAATTTCCGGTGAAATAAATCACATCTTTTCCGTTGTGCTGCGGAAAGATAAATTCCTTCCTGTATTGGGCCAATTTGTCTTGGGCATCGAGTTGCTGTGCAAATTCAAGGGTATTTTGAAAAGTCATGGTGTTTTATTTGAGGGGTAAAAGTAGCGAAAAAGTTGGGAAGAAAAAAGTGTCTTAGCGCCTTAGTGCCTGAGCTGATGAGTGACTGGGTTGGTAAGTGTAAATAATTTTTCATTCTCAAGACGGACTGCGTGAGGGATTGCAGCGGAAATCCTTTTTGGCAATGCAGCGCAGCGAAATTGCCAAAAAGATTGCAGCGGAAAGCCCGACCCGCAGGGGCACGCCCAACCGAGGCTGCAGGCCGAACTGAGCGGAGCTAAAAAAATCCCAACATTGCTGATGGGATTTTAAAATTAGGATATCTTGAATTATAATATCAGCATGGCATCGCCGTAAGAGTAAAATTTGTACCCTTCCTTTACCGCTTCTTCATAGGCTTTTTTCATCAAATCGTGACCGCAGAAAGCCGAAACCATCATCAAAAGCGTTGATTTGGGTGTGTGGAAATTGGTCACCATGCAATCGGCAATACTGAAATCATAAGGCGGAAAAATGAATTTGTTCGTCCAACCGTCGAATGGGTTGAGCGTTCGTTGGGAAGATACCGAACTTTCAATGGCACGCATGGAAGTGGTTCCGATGCAACAAATGCGTTTTTTATCGACCTTGGCCTTGTTCACGATGTCGCAGGCTTCCTGGGTGATTTTCAATTCTTCGGAATCCATTTTGTGTTTCGACAAATCTTCTACTTCCACCGGGTTGAAGGTACCCAAACCAACGTGTAGGGTTACTTCGGCAAAATTAATGCCTTTGATTTCCAATCTTTTCAAAAGGTGTTTTGAAAAGTGCAAGCCGGCAGTTGGTGCGGCTACGGCTCCTTCTTCTTTGGCATAAATGGTTTGGTAACGCTCGGCATCTTCTTCGGTTACTTCGCGGTTGATGTATTTCGGAATGGGGGTTTCGCCCAGTTCGGTCAGTTTTTTGCGGAATTCCTCATATGAACCGTCATACAGGAAACGCAAGGTTCTTCCGCGTGAGGTGGTGTTGTCAATTACCTCGGCCACCAACGAATCGTCATCGCCGAAATAGAGTTTGTTTCCGATACGGATTTTACGGGCCGGATCGACCAAAACATCCCACAAACGTTGTTCTGCATTGAGTTCACGAAGTAAAAACACTTCAATCCTGGCGCCGGTTTTTTCCTTGTTACCATACATACGGGCCGGGAAAACCTTGGTGTTGTTGATGACCATCACGTCGCCGTCGCCGAAATAATCAATGATGTCTTTGAACATGCGGTGTTCTATGGTGCCTTTTTTCCTGTCAACTACCATCAAACGGGACTCGTCGCGGTTTTCTGCCGGAAATTCAGCCAATAATTCATTGGGAAGATTGAAGTTAAAATGGGATAATTTCATAGTCAATTTTTAGTTTGTGGATTGGGGCCGGGGCCTAAATCCAATTGCGCGCAAATATACGATTACGGGATAGGCGTTGTCAAGTAAAAAGGGCTTTATTTTCATTCTGCTTGCTTTTCGCCAGCAATGGTTGGCAGGAAGCCGAAAAAAAATAGGCCACTAAAACCATTTTTATAAAAATATTTCAAAGAAATAGTATATTTGCACCCCCGGGATGTAGCGCAGCCAGGTAGCGTACTAGCATGGGGTGCTAGGGGTCGCTGGTTCGAATCCAGTCATCCCGACCGGAAAACCAATCCTCGGTGAGGATTGGTTTTTTATTTTTTGACAAAGACCAAAGCTTCGCTTTGAGGCTTTGAAAAAATAAAAAATCAAGACATGAAATGGCTTGGTTTTACGAGCAACAAACCCCACTCCTGGATCACGAAGTAATCCAGCAATACTTTGAGGCTTTGAAAAAAATAAAAAATCAAGACATGAAATGGCTTGGTTTTACGAGCAACAATCCCCACATCTGGATCACGAAGTAATCCGGCAATACTTTGAGGCTTTGAAAAAATAAAAAATCAAGACATGAAATGGCTTGGTTTTGCGGGCAACAAACCCCACATCTGGATCACGAAGTAATCCGGCAAAAA
Organism: uncultured Flavobacterium sp.; assembly: GCA_964642945.1. Taxonomy (GTDB): domain Bacteria; phylum Bacteroidota; class Bacteroidia; order Flavobacteriales; family Flavobacteriaceae; genus Flavobacterium. Next base: position 79,129 of record CAZXRX010000003.1, read on the forward strand.
ACGAACTTTTACTTAAAGGGGTTCCACTTTAAACCCAATCCATTTCAAATCTTCCCAAAAGGCAGGATACGATTTGGAAACCACTTCTGCGTCTTCAATTACAATAGGAACTTTCAGGGCTAAAGGAGCAAAAGCCATGGCCATTCGATGGTCGGTGTAGGTGGCAATTTTGACGGAGGGATTTATCTTTTTGGAGGCGGCTATACGAAGGCTGTCATCGGTTATGGCAACATCGGCCCCCAATTTGGTGAGTTCCGCCTTTAGGGCTGCAAGCCGGTCGGTTTCCTTGATTTTGAGTGTATGCAAACCCGTCAGATGGCATTCCATTCCGAGGCCGAAACAGGTCACGGCAATGGTTTGTGCCAAGTCTGGCGTGGCATTAAGGTCGATTTCTAAAGGTGAATGGTTCACCCCTGATTTGCGAAGGACGATACCATCAGCTGCAAAAAGGGTTTCCACGCCAAAAGACCTGTAAAGGACTGCGAGGCTGCTGTCTCCCTGAAGGCTGTCTTTTCGGAAAGCCGGTAAATCTAGAGTGGTGCCGTCATTAGAGAGCGCCACTATGGAATAAAAATAGGAAGCCGAAGACCAATCCGGTTCGATGGTGATACTTTGTGGCGGCACTTGGTTTTGGCAACCAATCCTGATGGTATTCCCGGCAAAAGAAGTGCTGATGCCTATTTTTTCAAGCAGTTTTAAGGTCATTTCGATATAGGGGCGCGAGGTAATTTCCCCTTCCAGCGTGAGTTCGAGACCGTTTTGGAGTTGGGGGGCGATGAGCAACAGGGCAGAAATGTATTGGCTACTGACCGCCGCATTCATGGTAACTTTGTTTTGCAACAGTTTTTTTCCGGTGATTTTCAGGGGCGGAAAACCTTCTTTTTCTTCGTAAGTAATTGCGGCCCCTAATTGATGCAGGGCATCGACCAAAATCCTGATGGGGCGCTCTTTCATCCTGGAAGAACCTGTCAAAATAGCGGTTTTTCCTTCCTGCATGGCCAAATAGGCCGTAAGGAAACGCATGGCGGTACCGGCGTGATGGATATCAATTTGAAGGTTATTGGTTGTCGGTTGTCGGTTGTCGGGGAATTGGTTGTCGGTTGGTGGTTGTCGGTTGTCGGTGTTTGTGGGTTGTGGGTTATCGGAAAAGAATTGTTCCAAGGCCTTCACCATTACTTGGGTATCATCGGCATCCGACAAATTTTGAAGGCTAATTTGAGGATACAATGCCCGAAGCAACAGCAAACGGTTGGTCTCTGACTTGGAGCCGGAAATTTTTACTTTTCCTCCTACAGGATGACCATATGCTTGCAGTAGAACCTCCACGGTTATTTCAGTTTGTCGTTGTTGTGGTGGCGGTCATGGTCACGGTTGGTTTTGAGGTCGAGCTTTTTGTCAAAGGCGGCCTGGAGGTCTATGCCGGTTTGGTTGGCCAGGCAAAGCACGACGAATACCACATCAGCCAATTCTTCGCCCAGGTCTTTGTTTTTGTCGCTTTCCTTTTCGGATTGTTCGCCATAGCGGCGGGCAATGATGCGGGCCACCTCACCTACTTCTTCGGTAAGTTGGGCCATGTTGGTGAGTTCGTTGAAATAGCGTACGCCATGGTTCCTGATCCAGTGGTCTACGTCTTGTTGGGCATTTTGGAGGTTCATGTTTTTTTATTTATATCTTTGTCCCGGACATCTGAGGAAGTCCGCCAAGAAAAGGGGAAGCTGATTGATCGGTTTCCTCTTTTTGTTTGTTGTGGTTTTATTTAGGTATTTTGGTGATAACAAATGTAAGGAAAAGGTTGGGATTGGTGGTGTATTATAAGTAAGTGGAAAATCACGGTTTTTTATTTAATATAATTCTCTTCTTTTAGTTTCGCTCAGTTCGGCCTTGCAAGGTTGGATGTCTTGACACAAAAGAAAACCCTACTCCCTACTCTTTGTATCCATCACAATCGTAACCGGGCCATCATTCAAAAGTGCTACTTTCATGTCTGCACCAAATTGACCGGTCTGTACTTTTTTACCAAGTTCCCTTTCACATTGGGCTATAAAGGCTTCATACAACGGAATGGCCGTTTCAGGCCTGGCTGCTTTGATATAAGACGGACGGTTGCCTTTTTTGGTGAGGGCATGCAGGGTAAACTGGCTTACGATAATCAGGTCGCCGTTAATCTCCTTGACCGATAAATTCATGACATCATTGTCATCTCCAAAAATACGGAGATTGGTGATTTTGGATGCCAGCCAATCGAGGTCTTCCTGGGTGTCGGCGTCTTCAAAACCCACCAACACCAGCAGGCCTTTTTGGATGTCGGCCACTTTTTTGCCTGCAATGGTGACGGAGGCTTCGGTAACTCTTTGGATTACGGTTCTCATTGCAGAAAACAATTAAGATTGGCGCGAGGCATCACTGGCCATGCGGTCGTCGTTGTAATTATCGGTACGGTAATGTTCATCGTCGCCTTCGAGTATTTTGAGGTAACTGTTGTAGCGCGACCAGGCAATTTCGTCGTTTTCGAGGGCCTTTTTGATGGCACAGTGCGGTTCTTCGGTATGCAGGCAGTTGTTGAATTTGCACTGTTCTTTCAACTTGAAAAATTCGGGAAAATAATCACTGATTTCCTCCTTTTCCATATCGACAATCCCGAATCCCTTAATGCCGGGGGTATCGATAATTTTGGCATCGAAAGACAAATCATACATTTCGGCAAAAGTGGTGGTGTGCTGTCCTTGCTTGCTTTGCTCAGAGATGGTTTTGGTTTTCAAATCGAGCCCCGGTTCGAGTGCATTGACGAGTGTTGATTTGCCAACGCCTGAATGCCCGGAGAACATACAGACCTTACCCAACATCATTTCCTTCAGTTGCTCAATCCCTTTTTTCTCGGTGGAAGAGATACGCAAACATTGATAACCGATTTCCTGATAGATGTGCTGTAGGTACAATTGTTCGTTCCCCATGTTCTCATCAAAAGTGTCTATTTTATTGAAAACCAGTACAGCTTCTACGCCATAGGCTTCGGCGGTCACCAGGAAACGGTCTATAAAACTCGTGGTGGTGGGAGGATTGTTGATGGTAATCAGTAAAAAAACCACATCGATATTGGCTGCGATAATATGGGTTTGCTTGGAGAGGTTGACTGATTTACGGACGATATAATTCTTGCGGTCGTGGATGTGGGTGATGGTTCCGGTAGTCACGTCGGAGGCTTCTTCCAATTCATAATCGACTATGTCGCCCACGGCAATCGGATTGGTGCTTTTGATGCCTTTCATCCGGAATTTTCCCTTGATACGGCATTCAAGAAAAGTATCTTCCGCAGTTTTGAGGGTGTACCAGCTTCCAGTTGATTTATAGACTAATCCGGTCATTTGTTGCGTTTGGTTTAGGATGCAAAATTAAGCATTTGAAATTTAATCATGCCGATTAATGATTTTCTCCTGATGGGTAATGCTTTCCTGGTGTATGGCCTTGAACAACTTCAGGATAAATTCTTCGCTAAGCCCTTTTTCATGGCCATCTGCAGTCATTTTGATTAGGATTTCATTCCAGCGCTTGTTCTGCAAAACGGCAATATTGTTGGCTTTTTTGAGTGCCCCGATTTGTTCGGAAACCTTCATCCTGCTCCCCAGAAGTTCCAATAATTTGGTATCTGCCATATCGATTTGGGTGCGGAGTTTTATCATTTCGTTGTTGAAATCGGGCGCATCAGTAGTCATTTTCCTGACTTTTAAATCACAGAGGATTTGCTTCAGCACCGTTGGCGTGATTTGTTGCGCGGCATCGCTCCAGGCGTGGTCAGGATCACAATGGGTTTCAATCATCAGACCGTCATAATTCAGGTCAAGCGCCTGTTGGGCCACTTCGGCTATCATGTGGCGTCTGCCCGTTATGTGTGACGGATCGCAAATAAGTGGCAAATCGGGGAACCGGCTTTGCAATTCAATAGGAATCTGCCATTCGGGCACATTGCGGTATTTTGTTTTTTCGTAGGTGGAAAACCCACGGTGCACGACGCCCAGTTTTTTGATTCCTGCATTGTACATCCGTTCTACGCCACCCAGCCAAAGGCCCAAATCAGGATTCACCGGATTTTTGACCAGGACAATCTTGTCGGTATTTTGAAGTGCATCGGCAATTTCCTGCACCGAGAAAGGGTTTACCACTGTTCGGGCACCCACCCACAATACATCAATATCATGTTCGAGGGCGAGTTTGACGTGGGTCGCATTGGCCACTTCAACCGCCATGAGCAGCCCGGTTTCTGCCTTGGCTTTTTGCAGCCATTTCAGCCCGATGGCCCCTACACCTTCAAATCCGCCGGGTCGTGTGCGGGGTTTCCAGATGCCTGCCCTGAAAATACTGACATCCGAATCCTTTAATTGGCGGGCAATCTTCAAAACCTGCTCTTCCGTTTCGGCACTACAGGGCCCTGCGATAACCAACGGATGTGTCAAATGGAAATCATCCAACCATGTCCTCAATTCTTTGCTGTTTTCCATACGAATTTAAATAGGCACAAATTTAGTAAACGGGCCGTTATTAAATCACATTTTTTTACTTAATCATAAATACAAAATTTATGCGTTATACTATCAAAACCAACTATTAACGAAAACCAGTAAAACATGATCCGGATTTATTTACTCTTTTTAATGATTGGCGGCGGTATGTTTGCCCAAAGCGAACAGAACAACAAACCCAAAATCAATGCGGTAGGGGTCGGTACGGTTACCGCATTTCCGAATGCCTGCCAGATTACCATCGCCTTCAACCACCTCAAACCCACCTTGCGCGAAGCCATCAATGAAAACCAAAAAACAACCGAGCAGGTGGTGCGGATTGTCAGGAAATATGTAGCCGATTCGTTGGATATCAAAACCAGCCTGATTGCGACAAACAAATCAACCCGGTGGGATGACAAACTGAACAAGGAGGTTTTTCTGGGCTTTACCTCATCCCAAAAACTGATTTTCACCCTGAAAGATATCAAAAGAATGCAGGATTTCACTGAAGAACTGCTGGTGACCAAATTCAACAAGATTGAAAAAATTTCGTATTTCAACACCGAAGCCAGTGATTATCTGAAAAAAGCCCAGGAACTGGCCGTACACGATGCAATAGAAACCACACAGCGGCTCGCCAAGGCCAGTGAAGTAAGGACAGGTCCTGTTATTTACCTACAGTCGAATAAAAGCCCCAATGACAATACCGGGAACAGGGTCGAAACCTATCAATTCGAAACTTACGGAAAAGGCATGGGCGGAAAAGGGGTCAGCTCAAGCGGCGAGCTGATTAATTATGTCGTTTCGGTCACCATGTATACCGAAATCTTACCATGACACTTCGTTTCAAAATTCTTATATTAATTATTACCTTTGCCCTAAATACAACATTATGTCTATAGAAGTTACTGGAGTTTCAAAAAATTACGGCACCCAAAAGGCGCTTGATGCAGTTTCATTTTCGGTAAAAAAAGGGGAAATTGTAGGTTTTCTGGGTCCGAATGGTGCCGGGAAATCCACCCTGATGAAAATACTGACCACCTACATCAATGCCGATGAAGGTACTGCATCCGTAAACGGACATGACGTCAACACCAACCAAAAAGCCGTGCAGCTGTCTGTGGGTTACCTGCCCGAACACAACCCCTTGTATCTTGATTTGTATGTGCGGGAATACCTCGCTTTCAATGCCGATGTATACCAGGTAGCGAGCTCACGCATTGAGGAAGTCATCCAGCTGACCGGACTAACTCCGGAAAGCCATAAAAAAATCGGGCAACTCTCTAAAGGATTCCGCCAGCGTGTTGGGCTGGCTACAGCGTTGCTGCACAATCCCGATGTGTTGATTTTGGATGAACCTACGACAGGATTAGACCCCAATCAATTGGTCGAAATCAGGAATGTCATCAGGAATGTGGGTAAAAACAAGACCGTATTCCTTTCTACCCATATCATGCAGGAAGTCGAAGCGATTTGTGACCGTGTAATCATCATCAATAACGGAAAGATAGTAACCGACAAAAAACTGGATAAATTGGTTTCTGAAATCCAGGAACAACTCATTGAAGTGGAATTTGACAAAACGGTAAACGAAGCGCTTTTTTCACAATTAGCCCACTTGATTTCGTTTAAAAACACCCAAGGAAACACCTGGCTATTAACGTTCGGGGCAGAAGGTGACTCACGGCCTGCTGTTTTTGACTTTGCCAATGCCAATGGCCTGAAAACCCTTCAACTGAACCTCAAAAGCAAAAATCTGGAGCAGATTTTCAGGGAGAAAACCCAAAAATAAATGCTTTACGGATAAATCACCTGCCCGATATAATGCACCGGAAGCGGTGTACGGATGGGCGGATAGGTAACCGATATCAGGTTGCCGGTGCTGAATAATCCGCCTCCGTTTAACGAGCCACCGGTCAAACTCTGAATCGGATGAACAATCATGTCATTGGAACCGCGATGGTACACCTTGATATGTTGCGCAATAAGGTCCTGGGCTTCTATCCTTCCGTCACCGGCATACAAATTGAGTAAGGCTTCATTGGTTTGGCCTGAAAGGTAAAACCGTGACACATTGTTGTTTTCTATGACCAATTGGCTGTTGTTTACATTGATGTAAAAATCACCGGTACCGGCACCTTCCATGCCATCGCCGTCCCTGTCGAGTGAAAACAAACGCAAAACAGGATAGGTCAACACCCCATTTGAACGGATGTCACGGTCTGATTTGGAATAGATTTCTTCCAGGTTCGGAGCGGTTACATATACCTTCGTTTGGCCATATTCCCTAACCCAATTACAGCTTGAATTGTCACGCAGCAGCAAAACATTATCGTGCTGGCTCACTTCGATGTTGTCCATCAGGTTTTCACCGGTTTCGACCACCACCTTATAAACCGGGCCTTCGGTTACGATGAGTTCGATACCCAGATAGGCTTCAATTCTGGTAAAAGGCGTCACTTCTACTTCCTTGGTGATGATATCCCCTGTAGATTCTATACAGTCACTGGGCTTTTCACAGGCGGAAAAAAACAGGAACAAACCAAATAGTAACAAGTATTTTTTCATGTGCTTTTTATTTTAAAGTCGGGCACCCAACCCAAATTCAAGGGCTTCGGCCAGGAATAAATGGGTCTTTATGGTAAAACCGGCAAAGATTTTTTTGGTTAAGTAATATTTCATCCCTACCCTGTTGTAAACTGAAATGTCGTTTTTATAGGGTTCGTAGATGTAATATCCCATCTGGGCTTCAAGTGAAATCCGGTTGACAAACAGCTCATGGCCTACGAACAGCCCTACCCTTTTGTAATCAGTGTTGGGGTCAATGTTCAACTCCGGATAGGCCGCAGACTTATACCGGATGAAATCCTTGAAATATTCGGTCAGGAAAAGTTCTGTACCGAGTTGAATGGCGCTTTTGCGTCCTAACCGTTTGTCTGCATAAAAACTGATGTGGTAAAAAGGATATTGCCCGCTGCCGATAACCGGGCTTTCGTTGATTCCGGAACGGAACGCCACATTGTAGTGGATGCGTTCGCGGAAATCTTTTTTGGCCGTAACGGTGTCGCGCACGTTTTTCACCTCACCGTCAAAGTCATAGTTGACACCCAGATTCAGCAAATAGGTATTGATACCGCTGTTGGGCGATTTGGTACGTCCGTTGGAATAGTGTGTAAAAAGCAGTCCGGCCTGGATGCCGAATTTCCCGAAAAGGTTTTCTTTGCGGTACGAAAGACCGATATTGGTATTGTCAACTATAGAAGTTCCTAAGGCCTTGTTCTTGCTGTTGTCTACCTTATCATAAGGATTGGTCACATAGGCAAAACCCTGTGCCAGCTTGAACTGGACATGCCTGTTCAGGAAATAAAAATTGTAATGTACCCCTACAGCGTAAGTTTCACCGAGGAATTTGTTGTTGAAATTCTGGTAGAGGAAATAGCCTCCGTAATCGGGGTAATTGTAAGCCTGGTGCCATTCCTTGTTTCCGTGCGTCTGCCGGGAAAAGCTGAACATCAGGGCTTCCGGATGGCCTCTCAGGTGGTTCAGGTCGGGTGTATGGGGCAGCACATTTCCCCTTAAAAAATTAACATCCAACACATTGGTGTCATTTTTGGTCTGGGCAAAAGTGGCCCAAGAGGCAAGGCAGCACAAAAGGTAAAATTTCTTCATCCGGAGGTTTTAAAGCACACAAATATAACAGAATATATTCAGGGGCAAAAAGTTTGTATTTATTTGTGCTTGCTGAAATTCTGGTTACAAAAAAAGCCCCGGATTTCAACGGAGCTTTTTAAATCTGTTATTCCTTTATTATCTTTAAGGTTTGGGTTAATTTTCCTGAGGTAATTCTCAATACATAGATGCCTTTGCGGAGCGATGCCACATTGACTGTAGGTTGTGATTCATTTCTGTTCAATACCAATTTTCCCAATAAATCAAATACCTCAAGGGTATAAGTGCCTTCCACTCCTGAAACAGTCAGGACGTCCTTGACAGGATTTGGATAGACCTCGGGCTGTCGGCTATCTGATACAGACTCGGCGGTTCCCAACACGGCCGGGCCGAAATATTTGGCAAAAGTGCCTCCGGATACATAAGCCACATAGGGGATATTATTGGTCCCAATCGCAATTACGGTATTGGAAACCGCACGGGCAGAAAAACCTGTAGTCCCTACAAGCTCCCAGCTGGTTCCGTTAAACTTCTGAACGGTTGCTTTACTGTTTGCCGAATCAACATCTTTGTAGATTACATAAGGAACATTATTCCCGTCCATAGCGATAGAAGTAAAATCGGCAGTTCCTGTAAACCCACTTCCCACACTTATCCAATTCGTTCCATCGAACTTTTTTACTGCCGCCCCATTAGAAGCCGAGGCATCTTTATAAACTACATAAGGAACATTGTTGTTTCCGATTGCTAAAGAAGTATAGGAAGCCGTACCTCCCGAAAATCCGGCACTGCCTACATTAACCCAACTGCTGCCATTGTATTTCATGACAGTCGATTTAAACGTGTTACCTCCATCAGAATATACAGCATATAAGTTGTTGCTGCTATCCATTGCCAGCGAAGTGTAAACCGCAGCTCCGGCAGAAAATCCGTCAATACCAACGGTGACCCAATTCGTACCGTCAAATTTCTTTACGGTTGCTTTGTTCGTTTGGGATCCATCTCTATAAATCACATACGGAATGTCATCACTTCCGATAACAATGTCGGTATAATCAGCCGTTCCGGAAGAAAATCCAAGCACTCCGACTGTCACCCATGATGTTCCGTCAAAACGTTTTACGGTTGCCTTGTTGGCAGTAGCAACATCTTTATACACCACATAAGGGGTATTGCTGCTATTTACTGCAATTGAAGTAAAGTCTACAACGCCAGCCGAAAAACCAGCTGTTCCAACTAAAGCCCATGCGCCACCCACAAATTTTTTCACACTTGCCTTGCCGTTAGTAGCGTCTTTGTAAACAGAATACGGTACGTTACTGTGGTTTAAAACAAGGTCTGTTGTACTCGCATAACCATCAGAATAGCCTTCTGCTCCTACCTGCCTGAATAAGGAACTGGCAGTATCAAATTTATCAAGCCTCGCGATATAGGAATTTAAATTGTTATTGAAATTGGAATAACACAGGTAAAGATTGTTAAGGTGGTCCAGTTTAAAGTCGAAAGATTCTTGTGTTACCAAACCATTTGTGTAAGCATTAACACCTACAGCAACCCATGCCGTTCCGTTGAATCTCTTGACCACTCCTCTCTGCACTCCATCATCTACGTAAGCAACGTAAGGCGTATTGGACGAATCGAAAGCAAGTTTGGTAAAATCGGCACGTGCGCCAGAAAACCCATCAGTCCCCACACTTACCCAGGCAGTACCATTGAACTTTTTAACAACTGATTTATAGCCAAGGCTAATGTCACCATACGAAACGTAAGGTATATTCGTATTATCCAACACAAGGGAAATCGAATTCACCAAAGCTCCTGCCGTCGACATACTCGTCCCTACGGTAACCCAACTTGTTCCATCAAACTTTTTAACGCTTACCTTATTGCTGTTTGAAGTGGGTGCATAAGCAACATAAGGTGTATTGCTGCTGTCAAATGCCATCGACGAGTTTAAAGCACCTGACACTGTATAATTTGCAGTGCCTACCAAAACCCAGGCCGTACCATTAAATTTATAAGTCGTCAGTTTGTTGGTTGAAGAAGAATAAGTAATATAAGGCACATTATTGTGGTCTAGTTTCAGATTCGTGTAATTTCCTCCCAACGTAAAACCATCCGTCCCTACAGAAACCCATGCGGTTCCGTTAAATTTTTTAACCACTACACCAAGGCTTTGGTCGTAATAACCCACATAAGGCACATTGTTGCTGTCCATATCGAGGGTGGGATAAGATACCATACCAGTTGAAAATGATTCGGTGCCTACCGTTGTCCAAAGTCCGTTTACAAATTTCCTAACGGTAATTTTTGTAGTATTAACATCTGTGTACGATATATAAGGCACGTTATTGCTGTCAAAAACCAGTCTTTCATCCCAAGCTCTTACTGTTGAAGCCTCATTAAAATCGTTTTGACCAACAGGATACCAGCTTTGTCCCACCATGCCTTGTACTGCCAATAAACAAAAAAATAAAATTTTTCTCATATTTTGAAAATTAAGCGGCTAAGGTATCGAAAACAAACAGTAATAAAAGCTAAACGTCTAAAAATGTACGACTTTGCTTAATTATTTAACAATTGTCCATGCCAATCAAAAAACCGACTTCGCTATCGCCTTGATGTTCTCGGCCTTTCCCATAGAATAATAGTGCAACACCGGAATTCCGGCAGCCACCAACTCCTTGCTTTGCTGGGTGCACCAGTCAATCCCGATTTGCTTCACATGGTCATTGTCTTTGGCTTTTACGACTTCCATGATCAAATCATCGGGCAATTCAATACTGAAACGGTGCGGAATCAGGTTGAGCTGTTTTTTGGTCGCAATGGGTTTCAAACCCGGAATAATCGGGATGGTTATTCCGGCCTTGCGGCATTTGGCTACAAAATCAAAATATTTTTTATTGTCAAAAAACATTTGCGTGATGATATACTCGGCACCGTTCTTGATTTTTTGCTTCAAAAAATGGATGTCGCTGTCGAGGCTCGGTGCTTCCATGTGTTTCTCGGGGTAACCGGCCACGCCGATACAGAAATTGGTACAAGCCGAATTCTGTAAATCTTCATCAAGGTAAATCCCGTTATTGAGGTTGCTGATTTGCTGCACCAGGTCGGTGGCGAAAGCATTCCCGTCTTTTTCGGGCTTGAAATAAGTTTCGTTTTTGAGTGCGTCACCGCGCAACGCCATTACGTTATCAATGCCCAGAAAATCAAGGTCAATGAGCAGATTCTCGGTATCTTCCTGCGTAAAACCGCCACACAAAATATGCGGAATGGCATCTACGTCATACTTGTTCTGGATTCCGGCACAGATGCCTACGGTTCCTGGGCGCTTTTTGACTACTTTTTTCTGCAGCAAACCACTGGGCAGTTCCTTGAATTCATACTCCTCGCGGTGGTAGGTCACGTCAATGAACGGCGGATTGAACTCCATCAAAGGGTCGATGCTGTCAAAAATCGACTGGATGTTCTGCCCTTTCAAAGGCGGCAGTATTTCAAAGGAAAACAAAGGCTTTCCGTTGGCATTTTCGATATGTTGGGTTACTTTCATAATTGGGTTGTTGGTTGTCAGTTGTCGGTTGTCGGCGCATTTCCCCGACACATTATCATATTAAATCTCTTTTTGGGCGTGCCATCGGCGCACCAGTATGGTTATCATCATTTTAATCTGTTTGGCGCCGCTGTCGCGCTGTCCGCTGTATCTTTTTTGAGGGTGTGCCTTCACTAATCGCTCAGGCCAATCCTCAAAAAAGGATGTCGCTTCCATCGCTCACGCAGGCCCGTTTTCTAATCGGCTATATTCGGACTGAGCCATTTACTGGCCATTTCCGTTGAAATTCCGCGACGTTTCGCATAATCGATGACCTGGTCTTCCTTGATTTTCCCGAGCCCGAAATATTTGCTTTGCGGATTCGCAAAATAATAGCCCGATACCGAAGAGGCCGGCCACATGGCCATGCTTTCGGTCAATTTTACGCCAATCTGGTTTTCGACATCGAGCAATTTCCAAATCGTCGGTTTTTCCAAATGGTCTGGGCAGGCCGGATAACCCGGCGCCGGACGGATGCCTTTGTAGGCTTCTGCAATCAAATCCTGGTTCGACAGGTTTTCGTCTGCCGCATAGCCCCAGATTTCCCTGCGGACCTTCAGGTGCAGATATTCGGCAAAGGCTTCTGCCAGACGGTCACCCAATGCTTTAACGAGAATCGAATTGTAATCGTCGAGTTGTTGTTCAAATTCAGCTGCTTTTTCATCCACGCCAAAACCGGTGGTGACACAAAAACAACCCATATAATCAGGTTTTCCACTGTCTTTGGGCGCAACAAAATCAGCCAGGGCGATATTCGGGGCACCGGCTGTTTTCTGCGATTGTTGGCGCAGGGTCAAAAAGGTTGTTGGTTGTCGGTTGTCGGTTGGACACACTTCGATATCGTCATCATTAATGGTGTTCGCAGGAAAAATCCCAAGTATGCCTTTGGCGGTCAGCCATTTTTCATCTACAATTTGTTTGAGCATTTGCTGCGCATCGGCAAACAAATGGGTGGCCTGTTCGCCTACGACTTCATCGGTCAGGATGGCAGGATATTTTCCGTACAATTCCCATGAAGCGAAAAACGGCGTCCAGTCAATAAAATCAACCAATTCGGATAATTCCACTTCAATCGTTTTGGTTCCTGTAAAATTCGGTTTCACGGCTTGAAAATTATCCCAATCAAGCTGCAATTTGTTTTTACGGGCGTCTTCTATCGATAAGTAATTTTTATCCCGGCTCCGGTTTAAATAGCCTTCGCGCAATTGGTCGTATTCGGCACGGATGGCCTTGACATAACCTTCCTTGGTTTCGGCCTGCAACAAATTACTCGCCACGGTTACCGCACGCGACGCATCGTTGACATGCACCACCGTTTCGGTATATTCCGGGGCAATCTTCACGGCTGTATGCGCCCGCGAGGTCGTCGCCCCACCTATCATGATCGGGATTTTGATGTTTAGTTTGTCCATTTCCTTGGCTAGGTAAACCATTTCGTCGAGCGAAGGCGTAATCAATCCGCTCAAACCAATAATGTCTACGTTTTCGCGGATAGCAGCTTCAATGATTTTTTCGGGTGGCACCATCACGCCCAAGTCGATGATTTCGAAATTGTTGCAGCCCAACACCACCGCCACGATATTCTTACCAATATCGTGTACATCGCCTTTTACGGTGGCCATCAGTACCTTTCCGGCTGAGGAAGATTTGCCGTCTTTTTGGGCTTCGATAAACGGCAAAAGGTAAGCTACGGCCTTTTTCATCACACGGGCCGATTTCACAACCTGTGGCAAAAACATTTTTCCACTGCCAAACAAATCGCCCACGACATTCATACCGGCCATCAGGTTGATTTCGATGACGTCAATGGCTTTTTCTGCGGCCAGGCGCGCTTCTTCGACATCGGTTTCGATAAATTCATCGATGCCTTTCACCAAGGAATGGGTCAAGCGTTCCTGTACGGAAGCGTTGCGCCATTCGGCAATTTCCTTCTCATTGTTTTTTACATCCCCTTTGAAACTTTCGGCCAGGTCGAGCAACCTTTCGGTCGCATCTTCCCTCCTGTTCAACAGTACGTCTTCGACATGTTCCAACAAAATTGGGTCGATTTCGTCGTAAATTTCGAGCATTTCGGGGTTGACAATACCCATCGTCATGCCGTTTTTGATGGCATGGTACAAAAAGGCCGAATGCATGGCTTCACGTACTTTGTCATTGCCACGAAACGAAAACGACACATTGCTCACCCCTCCGGAAACACCCGCATAGGGCAGGTTTTCCTTGATCCATTTGGTGGCACGGAAAAAGTCAAGGGCGTTCAGTTTGTGTTCGTCCATCCCGGTGGCAACAGGAAAAATATTGGGGTCAAAAATGATGTCTTCGGCCGGGAAACCGACCTCATTCACCAGGATATCATAACTTCTTTTGCAGATTTCAATACGACGCTCGTAATTGTCGGCCTGGCCTTGTTCGTCAAAAGCCATCACAATGACGGCGGCCCCATAGCGCTTGATGAGTTTGGCATGGTTGATAAAAACGGCCTCGCCTTCTTTTAAGGATATGGAATTGACCACGCCTTTGCCCTGGATGACTTTCAATCCGGCTTCAATGATTTCCCATTTGGAGGAATCAATCATCACCGGAACCCGGGCAATATCTGGCTCGGCGGCTATCAGGTTCAGGAATTTGGTCATGGCCTGTACCCCATCGAGCATGCCTTCGTCCATATTGACGTCGATGATTTGGGCACCGCCTTCAACCTGATCACGGGCCACGGAAAGGGCTTCATCGTATTTTTCTTCCTTAATCAGGCGCAGGAATTTGCGCGAACCCGTTACATTGGTACGTTCCCCTACGTTGATGAAATTGGATTCGGGGGTGACGATTAAAGGTTCGAGGCCTGACAGCTTTAAATACTTTGTTGTCGGTTGTCGGTTATCGGTTGTTGGTAAAACAGCTTGGTTCATGATAATTTTCGATAATAATTAATAAAGCCGTTTAACAATCGTTTACAACTTTGGATGCTGTTGTATACACTTTCAAATTCTTCCTTTGTGATATATTGCTGATCTAATGCAATAAAACATTGGGTCTCCAATTCATATAATGAGCCACGGGAAATGTGTAAAAAATTGACAGTATCTTTTGAAGACTGCCTACCACAGCCTTCGGCAATATTGGAGGGTACTGATACTGCAGCCCTTCTTATCTGATTGGTAAGACCAAACTGTTCCTCTTTAGGAAACGCTTTTGACAAGTTGTATATTTGGTTCGCAAGTTTTCTGTTTTCTTGCCAAACCTCTAAATCAGTATATTCTTTACTCATAAATTTAATGCTCTTTTAAAAACCGACAACCGATAACCATCAACTGACAACCATCAACTTTCGTGGTTTGAATTGGGCCGCCACTTCGGCTATGGCCTTGATGTGTTCTGGCGTGGTGCCGCAACAACCACCAATGATATTGACTAAGTTGTCTTGTAGGTATTCCTTAATCAACGCCTGCATTTCAGCCGGGGTTTGGTCGTATTGCCCGAAAGCATTAGGTAAACCGGCATTGGGATGCGCCGAAATATTGAGTTGGGTATTGTGCGCCAATCGTTTCAAATAAGGCTTTAACTGGTCGGCCCCCAAGGCGCAGTTGAACCCGATACTCAACAACGGAATGTGCGAAATAGAAATCAGGAAAGCTTCAACGGTTTGTCCGGAAAGCGTTCGGCCGGAAGCATCAGTAATGGTACCAGAGACCATGACAGGGATGTCGATTTGGCGTTCTTCCTTGACTTCCTCGATGGCAAAAAGTGCTGCTTTGGCATTGAGGGTATCAAAAATGGTTTCTACCAACAATACATCACAACCGCCATCGATCAGGGCTTCTACCTGTTGTTTGTAGGCGATTCTTAAATCGTCGAAAGTCACGGCACGGAACCCCGGATCGTTTACGTCAGGAGACATCGATGCCGTTCGGTTGGTGGGCCCGATGGAACCGGCTACGAAACGCGGCCGGTCGGTGAATTCGTCGGCGACTTCGCGGGCAATTTTGGCCGATTGGTAGTTGAGTTCGTAAACCAAATCTTCGAGGTGGTAATCTGCCATGCCGATGGTGGTGCCTGAAAAGGTATTGGTTTCGACGATGTCTGCCCCTGCCTGGAAATACAAACGATGTACTTCCTTCACGGCTTGGGGTTGCGTGAGGGAAAGTAAATCGTTGTTTCCCTTGAGCGGGTGTTGAAAATCTGTGAACCGTTCGCCCCGGAAATCGGCTTCGGAAAAATTATAGCGTTGCAGCATGGTACCCATGGCGCCGTCGAGTACCAGGATGCGTTCTTGTATGGCCTGTTGTATGGTTGACATTTTGTGATTTTCATTTAATAATTACATCTGAAAATCGGAAGCCCTAGCCCTGATTGCAGCGGTTATCCTTTTTGTTTTGTCATACTGAGCTTGCCGAAGGACAAAACAAAAAGATAAAAGCGTAAAGCAGGAACAGCTTCTGAAAATTCAGAAAGCCCTTAAAAATAAATATGTTATCGTGAAATGGAGAAGAAAATTCTCGTGGTTATCTTTGCTTAAATCAAATTTAAACTAGAATGTAGCACCTTCTACAGGGTAGGGTTGCTAAGCTTTCACAGGGTCTATTCCCTCCGGCTTTCGTGATAACAGTCAGTAAATTTATGAACACTGCAAAGTAAGGGCATAGGATTGTATTTTGCAAATGATTTTTGAAAAATAAAAAACCCACTGTGGAGTGGGTTATGGGTATCGAAAAAAGTGTTTTTTATTTCTTGATGATTTTTGTGGTTCCGACCCCTTGAATCGTATTGATTTTCAGGAAATAGACTCCTGCATTCAAATCACCGACGGAAAGGGTTGCAAGCTCAGTGTTGGTTTCCTTGACTATCCTGCCATTGAGGTCTGAAATGGAGATTTTTGTGATTTCAGCAGTACCATTGCTGGTAATGTTAATCAGGTCTGTAGCCGGATTTGGAAATACCGTAAAGTTATTCCTGAAGAAATCATCGGTGCCCAAAGTGCGGTCTACGGTATATTGGTCAATCGCGATTTGGTCTGAATTGGCTCCCAACGGACCTGCATTGGGCACCACATAACGGAAAGCCACACGGCAATCTGTAGGACCAGAAAGACCGGTCACGGTATAATTGTATTGGGTCCAGACAGTAGGATAGCCGGTCGTGATAAGCCCCGGATTGATGTCGTGCATGAGGGTGGTATAACTACCCACACCGGTACTTCCTACAGGATCAACAGAGGCCGCGCCTGCCGTACTCAGCCTGACCTGCATATTATCGGCATACACTGATGTACCACCGCTTAACCCTTTGATGGTGTAGAAGGAAATCACATCGCCGTTCATCAAATTAATGACCGGGCTAATCAACCAGTTGCTAATGTCACCGGCACCGGTGGTACTGTTGAAATTCACGAAGCCGAAAGAAGTAGGTACACCATTGTAGGCGCCTGCCCCGGCATTGAAATAGGTGACTTGGGTAGTGGTGGCAGCCCCCCACTGATTGCCTCCAACAGGATTGCTTACATTCAGTTTGGTCCAGCTTGCCGGAAAGGTGTCAAAGTTCTCTGTAACAAGGTTCTGGGCATTGCCCCAGCCCATTACAAGAATAAAAGAAATAGTAAGTATGGTTTTTTTCATAAATTGTTGATTTTTAATATAATTTGTACAAATCTAAAAAATTTTAGACATGTTTCCATCATTTTCCCGCTGCATTAAAGCTACCAAATAAAAAATAGACCGGAATAGTTTAAAAAAAATTTTCAAATCAAAAACCATTTCATACATTTGCAACCGAAAAATGAGAGGAAAAATTTGAACTGATTGCAACCTCGTTAAAAAATGCTAAAGCAGCATTCCTTCTTTAGCTTTGAGCGCCATCCCTTTCTTTTTCGAGTTAATTTAAATTAAAAATTATGGCTTATTTATTTACGTCGGAGTCAGTCAGTGAAGGGCATCCGGACAAAGTAGCAGATCAGATTTCTGATGCGTTGATTGATAATTTTTTGGCTTTTGATGCCGATTCTAAAGTAGCCTGCGAAACTTTGGTTACTACCGGACAGGTCATTTTGGCCGGTGAGGTAAAATCAAGCACCTATCTTGATGTACAACAGATTGCAAGGGAGGTCATCCGCAAAATCGGATACACCAAAAGCGAATACATGTTTGAGGCAGATTCCTGCGGCGTATTATCGGCCATCCATGAGCAGTCGGCAGACATCAACCAAGGGGTAGACCGTGCCAGCAAAGAAGAGCAGGGTGCCGGCGACCAGGGAATGATGTTTGGTTATGCTACCAACGAAACCGAAAACTACATGCCTTTGGCCTTGGATTTGTCGCACGCTTTATTGATCGAGTTGGCCAACATAAGAAGGGAAAACAACGAAATCAAATACCTTCGCCCAGACGCAAAATCACAGGTAACCCTGGAATATTCTGACGATAACAAACCGCAGCGTATTGACGCCATCGTCATTTCAACCCAACACGATGATTTTGCCCCTGAAGCAGAAATGTTGGCAAAAATCAAGAGTGATTTGGTAGGCATCCTGATTCCGAGAATCAAGGCCAAATACCCACAATATGCCCACTTGTTCAACGACCAGATTACCTACCACATCAACCCAACCGGGAAATTCGTCATTGGCGGACCACACGGCGATACCGGTTTGACCGGAAGGAAAATCATCGTAGATACCTATGGTGGAAAAGGAGCCCACGGTGGTGGTGCCTTTTCAGGAAAAGACCCATCAAAAGTAGACCGTTCTGCCGCTTACGCCACACGCCACATCGCCAAGAATTTGGTGGCTGCCGGTTTGTGTGATGAAGTGTTGGTACAGGTTTCCTATGCGATTGGAGTAGCCAAGCCAACTTCCATCAATGTGGTAACCTATGGTACTTCAAAAGTCAACATGACCGACGGTGAAATCAGCAAAGTGGTGGAGAATGTATTTGACATGCGCCCTTACTTTATCGAACAGCGTTTGAAATTGAGAAACCCAATTTACAGCGAAACCGCTGCCTACGGGCACATGGGAAGAACCCCACAAACAGTAACCAAAACCTTCCAATTGCCAAATGGCGCGCCAAAAACGGTAACCGTGGAATTGTTTACCTGGGAAAAGCTGGATTTTGTAGACAAAGTGAAAGCCGCTTTCGGATTGTAAAATTCACAAAGCATCCTATAAAAAAAGCCTGTTCTGTTGAGCAGGCTTTTTTATTTTTGGGATATCCGGGAATTACAAATTATACTTCAAACTGAAAATGATATACCTCGGTTGCACCGTGTACTGTGAAGTACGGGTTGAAAACTGGTTGAAACTGTCATCATTCAGCGAGGTAGTGTTGAGCAAATTGGTGGCGGCTATCTTGTATTCGAATTTGCTGTCTTTTGTTTTTTGGTAAATCAGGCTGGCCGTCAGAAAATCGTATTCGTTGTTGGTGCTGCGGTCTTTGTTGTAGTAATGGTTGAATTCGTATTCTGCCACCAGTGAGAAGCTCTTCAGGAAAAAATAATCAAGCCTGGCTGATGGTTTTTCATTGTAAAAGGTTGCCCCAGCATAATCATTGATATTGATTTCATAGCCCAGTTCAATATTGGGCAGTTTCTTGTAATTGGTGGAGAGCTTTACTGAATAGTTCTGGGTGAAGCTTTCATTTGTTTCATACTTTTCCTGATTGGCCTGGTTTATCCTGATGTTATTGAATTTGGCCCATGACAAACGTGTATTGAAAGAAGCCTTGTACCATTTTAAGAAGGAACGTCCGTAACCCGCGAAACCATTGATAGCTTCTTCTGGGAGTGCAGAATTGATTGCTGAGGAGGTTTGGTTGACAATGTTGAAAAGGGTGGCAGACTTAACGGCATCCGTCGTGCGGGAATAGGTCAGCGTACCGTAAATGTTCTCAAAATTGAACATGTTGTACTTGAAATAACGCAGCGCATGGGTCTGCACCGTGGCGTTCTGCAGGTTGGGGTTGCCATTGAAACGGCTGTTATAGCTATTAAGCACATAACTTTGCGCCAATTTGCTGATGTCAGTGAAGCTGTTGGTGAAACTGAAATTATAGGTAAGCGATTCCGATTTCTTGATTTGATAAATCACCATCAGGTCTGGCAAAAGGCGGTAGAAATTCTGGCGATAGGAATTCCCTTTCTGGTTGTTGACCATATTGTAGGTGTGCAAACTCAAACCTGGTGTAACGGTAAATTTCCCTTTAAGCAACTTATAATGTAAACCGAGGAAGGCATCGTTGAAATTATAAGCGACCTTGTTTTGTGAATTGTCCCGTAAGTTGTCGACGCTGCCATTATCCAATAACTGGTACAGATCAGAGTCAAAACTTTGGTAAGAATAGGTATTGCCCAAAGTAATATTGAGGTTGCTTTTGGGAGTAAGCATGTAGTAATAATCCAGTTTGGCATCGAGTTTATTGGTCTTTACAAAACGGGTTTGGTTCAGGTCGAAGCGGCCTGTGGGTTGGTTAACGATATTCAGGTTCTCAGGTGCATTGGCCGGGTTGGGTGAATTGGGAAAAGGATTGACACCAAGGTTGGCCTGGTAAAAAGGGTCTTCATCCTGGTAGAGGTGTTGCATCTCAAAAGCGAAAATATTCTTGTCATTTGCGGTGAAATAAGCACTGGCATTCTGGTTGACCGAAACCGGCGCCTGTTTTTTCAGGGTAGTGACCGTGTCGAAGTTGGTGAATCCGCCTGAGGTAATATCGCGCATCAGGTTGTTGTCTTCGTCCTGTTTGGAGAGTTTGGCCAGTACATCATAATCAAACTGGAATTTGGCGTTTGGTTTGTAAGACGAACTGATTTTGAAAAGCCCGAGATTGCTTTTCTGGTGGGCAATTTCCTCTTTGTTTTCAAACGATTCCAGAGGCGTTGCCTCTGATTGCAATATGCGGGTTTGCGTTTTGGTTTCGAGATCGGTAATGGACGAAGACAATATGGCAAAACCACTAAAAGTCAAGGATTTGGTTGGATTGTAGGAAAAATTGGTCGCACCGAACTGGGTTTCGATTTCCTTGGCACGGTTGTTCCGCAACAGCGAGATACCGAGATCGTTGCTCGCCACATTAAAAGTAGAACCGCCTTTGGCCATCATGCTGCGGAAGCCTCCGGTAAACTTGAAATAATCTTGTATGGTAAGCGGCAATTCACCAATGTTGTTGAAATTGCCAATCAAGTTGAGGCTGTATTTCGGACTGTAATAAAACAGCTTGGGGTTGATTATGTAACGCGAATCTTCATGACCCACACCAATACCGGCAGTGGCATCGCCAAACCAGAAATTCTTCTTGCCCGATTTGAGTTTGATGTTCATTGCGATATTATCCTGGTTGTTCTCTACCCCTTTGAGGATGGAATTTTCGTTGTAGTTGCGTAACACCTGTACCTTGTCGATGGCATCGGCCGGAATGTTCTTGACGCCGAGTTTGGTATCCCCGTCAAAAAAATCTTTGCCTTCGACCATCAGTTTGGATACTTTCTTGCCTTCTACCTCTACCTCGCCATCGGCATTGACCTCCACACCAGGAAGCTTTTTGAGCACATCTTCGAGTTTTCTTTCGGTGCCCGATTTGAAGGAATCTGCATTGTAAACGATGGTATCGCCTTTGATGGAAACCGGCATTTCACGCACAATTTCTACCTGGTCGAGCATGGTTCCTTCTTCGAGTGTCAGTAC